>CAZGJB010000161.1:0-8044 GCA_964526145.1 uncultured Opitutaceae bacterium | reverse complement strand
CGTCAAGGGCCTGCGCTCCGGACCAGCCATGATCGAGGTCTTCGGATGGGCCAACGTGCTGCTGGGCATCGCCGTTGCCGCGGTCTCGGCGGCCGCCGCCGTCAAGTTCCTCGTCGCCTTCCTGGGCCGGCAGGGGCTTGCCGCCTTTGCCGTTTACCGCATCATCCTCGCCGTCCTGCTTGCGGCGGTGTTTTACCTCTGAAGCCGGAGCGGTTATAGCGCTTGACGCGCCCGACCCCGACCCTTTACTCGCACCCCTTCCACGTATCAATAGGGCGTTTACAACGGCGTCCGAGCACTTCCAAATAATCCACTCCCATGGCCAATCCGAAACGCAAGCAGTCCAAACGCCGCAGCGCCAACCGTCGTGCCGCCAACGCTTTCAAGGCACCTGAGTTTGCCAAGGATCCGACCGACGGCAGCACCTTCCGCCCGCATCGCGTCAATCCGAAGAACGGCATGTACCGCGGCCGTCAGGTGCTCAACGTCGAGGTCTAAACCTCGCGTCTCCCTCCACCTGCTGCCATCCCTGCGATGGTCAACACTTCCGGTGAAGCCGGGCGCATCGCGGTCGACGCCATGGGCGGCGATCTCGGTCCGGCTGAAGTCGTAGAAGCCGTCCGCCTCGCCGTCACCCGCACCGAAGGGCTCAACCCCATCACCCTGGTGGGCGATGAGGCCGTGTTGCTGCCCCTGCTGGCCAAGGCCGGGCTCCACGACCGGCACCTCGTGTCCGTTCATCACGCCTCCGAGGTCATCACGATGGACGACAAGCCCTTGGCCGGGCTGAAGAAGAAGAAGGATTCCTCGATGGTGCGCGCCATCGAGCTGGTCAAGGACGGCAAGGCGCGCGTCGTCGTCAGCTGCGGCAACACCGGCGCGCTGATGGCCGGCGGCACGATCAAGCTGAGGACCATGGACGGCATCGCCCGTCCCGCCCTGGCCGCCATCGTCCCGCGCGAAGGCGGCCATTTCGTCCTGATCGACGCTGGCGCCAATCCCGAGGCCAAGCCCGAGCACCTGCTCCACAACGCGATCCTCGGCAGCCATTACGCCCGCGTCATGCTCAACATCGCCCGGCCCCGCGTCGGCCTGATGACCATCGGCACCGAGGAGGGCAAGGGCAACGCCCTCATCACCGAGACCCACGAGCTGCTGAAGCGCGCCGGCGACATCATCAATTACGCCGGCCCGATCGAAGGATTCCAGGTGTTCGCCGAGCATGTCGACGTCGTCGTATGCGACGGCTTCGTCGGCAACATCATGCTGAAGAGCTGGGAATCCCTCGTTAAGTTCTTCACCACCATGCTGAAGGAGGAGCTCAAGGCCAATCCGATACGCACGGCCGGGGCCATCCTTTCCAAGGGCGCGTTTTCCGCGCTCAAGGAACGCGTGAACCCCGAGCGCTACGGCGGCGCCCCGCTCCTCGGCGTCCGTGGCAACATCCTCAAGGCCCACGGCTCGAGCAACCGGCACGCGATCCGCAGCGCGATCCTCGCCGCCAATGCGATCATCAAGGCCGACCTGAACCACCGCATCGAACCCGACATCGCCCGGGCCAATGCCCTGCTGAAACCTTCGGTCGCCGTCTGACCGCCCTCCTTCCATGCCCATGAACCAATGCGTCATCCTCGGGACCGGGTCTTACGCCCCGCCCCGGGTCGTTACGAACGAAGAGCTGGCGAAGACCATCGATACCTCTCCCGAGTGGATCTACACCCGCAGCGGCATCCGCGAGCGTCACCTGACCTCGCCGGGCGAGAACACCTCGGACATGGCGGTCCAGGCCGCCCGCGCGGCCTTGGCTGACGCCAAGCTGACCCCGGCCGACATCGATCTGCTCGTCGTTGCGACCCTGACACCCGACCTGCCCATGCCGGCGGCGGCCTGCCAGGTCCAACACAAGCTCGGCCTCCCGACCCATGCCGCCTGTTTCGATCTCAACGCCGCGTGCTCCGGGTTTATCTACGCCCTCGATACCGCCAGCGCCATGATCCAGTCGGGCCGCTACAAGCACGCCCTCGTCATCGGCGCGGAGAAGCTTTCGGCCATCGTCGACTGGTCCGACCGCGCCACCTGCGTGCTCTTCGGCGACGGTTCCGGCGCCGTGGTGCTGGGCCGCACCACCAAACCCGGCTACGGGATCATCGGCACCAAGCTCGGCGCCTATGGTGACAGCACCGACCTGCTCTACATCCCCAAGGGTGGCAGCAGCTGCCCGGCCACCGCCGCCTCGATCGCCGCGGGTGACCATTTCCTGAAGATGAAGGGCAAGGAAGTCTTCAAGCTCGCGGTTCGCGCCATGGATGAAGCCGCGCGCGATATTCTGGAACAACATCACGTCAAAGCGGATCAGATTGCCCTCGTCATTCCCCACCAGGCCAACGTGCGCATCATCGAGGCCGTTTCCCAATATCTCGAAATTCCCATGGACCGTTTTTACGTGAACCTCGACCGTTACGGCAACACGTCGTCGGCCTCGGTTCCGATCGCCCTGGACGAGGCCCGCCGCGGCGGCCGCATCAAGCACGGCGACCTCATCCTGCTTGTCGCGTTCGGGGCGGGCTTGACCTACGGTTCCGCGCTGATTCGCTGGAACTGATTTTGCACATGCGTTCTCTCCTCACCCGCTCCCTGCCCTTCGGCCTCCTGGTCGCGGCGATGCTGTTTCTCGCCCCCGCCCGCCTGGCCGCAGACCTTGTCTGGAGCCGCGAGACCGGATGGCGCATGGAAGGCGGCGCCCTCGCCGGCCTGACCGGTGGCGAAGGCCGCAATGCCCTCGACCTGATGAACAAGGCGCGCCTCCAGGAGGAGCGCGGCCAGATCGGCAGCGCGATCAAGAACTACCGCAAGGTCGTCAAGCGCTACGGCAACTCCGTCTACACGCCCGAGGCCCTCTACCGCGTCGCCAACCTGTACCTGGCGCGCAAGCAGTACACCAAGGCCTTCGAGTCCTTCCAGCAGATCGTCGGCCGCTACCCGAACACCCCGCGATTCAACCAGATCGTCGGCGAGCAGTACCGCATCGCCAGCGCCCTGCTCGACGGCGCACGGCCGTACGCCTGGGGCAAGATTCCCCTCCTGCCCGCCCGTCTCAAGGGCCTCGAGTATTTCGAGTACGTGCTGCTAAACGCGCCCTACAGTGACTACGCGCCCCTCGCGCTGATGAACATCGCGCGCGGACACCAGCGGATGCGCAACACCGAGGAGGCGATCGACGCCCTCGATCGCATGATCAACAATTACCCGCAGAGCCTGCTGGCGCCCGACGCCTATCTGAAGCTCGGCGAGACGCACGCCAGCCTCGTGCAGGGCCCGGAGTACGACCAGACCTCCACCAAGGAGGCCATCACCTACTTCCAGGATTTCATGATCCTGTTCCCCAACGATCCGACCATCTCCTCCTCCGCCAAGGGGCTCGACGAGATGCGGACGATCCTGGCCGAGAGCAAGATCAAGATGGCCGACTTCTATTTCTACAAACGGGACAACTACACCGCGGCCCGCGTCTTCTACAACGAGGCCATCACGGTCTATCCCGACTCGCCGGTCGCACAACTGGCCAAGACCCGTCTCGCCGCCGTCGAGGCCGCCGCCGCCGGCAAACCCGCGCCGGAGAGCACCGAACCCGCCGCGCCGGTGAAGAAGAAGCGCTTTTTCTTCTTCTGAGTCGCCGTCCCCCGCGGTTCCGCCAACCTGGGCCCATGACCGCGCTGTCGCGCCTCCTGTTTCCCGCCCTGCTCCTGCTGGCATTCACTGGCTGCAGCCATTATCGGCTCGGCACCGGCGCCACGCCCGCCTTCAGCACGCTCCACGTCGAGCCCGTGGCCGTCGCCGCGCTCATCCCGCAATCCAAGGCGCTCTTCACGACCCAAGTGCGCGAGACTTTCATCCGCGACGGCCGCGTCGCCCTGGTCAATGATCCCGAGTCGGCCGACGCCACGCTCCTGATCACCGTCCGCCACTACGACCGCGAGGTCGCCACGGTGCGACCCGGCGACACCGGCCTGGCCCGCAAGTTCGCCATCATCCTGCGGGCCGACGCCACGCTGTATGACCGGCGCAGCGGCAAAAACCTGTTCGTCCAGCGCCCGATCACGGTCAAGCGCGAGCTCTTCACCGACAGCGGTCAGGTCCAGGCCGAGTACCAGTTGCTGCCCCTCCTCGCCGCCGACCTCGCCGATCAGGCACGCCACGCCGTCCTCGACGTCTGGTAAGGCGCCCCACCCCGATGCCCGCTCCCATCCCCGCCCCTTCCCTCCTCGCCGGCGATCACGCCCACCTCGCCGCCAGCGCCCAGGCCGTGGCCGCCGCCGGCGCACCCTGGCTGCACCTCGACATCATGGACGGCCATTTCGTGCCGAACCTCACGTTCGGACCCGAAACCCTCGCCGCCCTGCGCCGCGCCGGCCTGAAGCTTTTCTTCGACACGCACCTGATGCTGTCCGAGCCGCACCGCTATATCGAGGCCTTCGCCAAGGCCGGTGCCGACCTCATCAGCATCCACATCGAGCCCGCCTACGACCATGCCGCCACCCTCGCGCGCATCCGCAGCCTTGGCTGCCAGTGCGGCATCGTGCTTAACCCGGCGACACCTGCCGCCGCGGTGGAACCCCTCCTCGGTGGCGTCGATCTGGTTCTCGTGATGACCGTGCAGCCCGGTTTCGGCGGCCAGTCTTTCCGCGCCGACATGATGCCCAAGGTCGCCCAGCTGGCCCAATGGCGCCGCGAGCGCGGTCACGCCTGGCGACTCGAGGTCGACGGCGGCGTCGATTTACGCACCGTCCGCGATTGCCATGCCGCCGGGGCGGATACCTTCGTGACGGGGACGTCGTTCTTCAAGGCGGCGGACCGCGCGGCGTTTGTGCGCGAGATCCAAGGCTTGGCGCACGGATAAATCTCCGGGCAAACGTTCAGCGATTGCGCGCGATCGCTTCCGCTTTCCGATACTGCTCCCGGAATGTCGCACCCAGCTCATTCGCCAGGCGAATCTCCTCTACCTTGTTCTTGGCGTTGAGCGCCTGCTTGATCGGGCCGAGGACGCGGTCGTAGGAGACAGCCGACATGTCGCCCAGCACGGCCAGCGCCTCCGGCGGTGAACCGGCGGCGGCAACCGCCCGCCACGCGCGCACCAGCTCCGGATGAGTGTCCAGGCTCATCACCCGGATGATGAACGCCATCTCGCGGAAGATTCCACTCGTCCATGCCGGTTCATAAACCAGCTGCGCCGAAGCCGCAAACGGCTCGGCGTCGGGATCGGAGCGGAGCGCCTTCCACTCCTCATGCGCGTAGAAGTCGCGGCGGATCGGCAAACGGCGCAGCGAGAACTGCGCGGGGCCCTCGGGCGTGCCGACCTTGAAGTTCCACAGCTTCTGACCCTCCATCGAGAGCGAGTATTCGATGAACGCCTCCGCCACGTCACGGTTGGGCGCACCGCGCAGCAGGGCGATCGGATCGACCGAGCTCACGGTGCCGCCGCGCGGCGTGACGAATTCGAGGCGGGCCGAGGCGTCGCGGCGCCGGACCGCCTCCGCCTGATAGCGGCCGTAGAAATCGATGCAGATGCCGACCGCGGAATTGCCCTGCGACACGTCGATCGGCGGCTTCTGCGACGAATCGGTGAAATACCGCGAATTCGCGCCGATCAGCTGCAGCACCTGCAGGCCGCGGACCCAGCCTTCGCGGATCGCCTGCGCCTCGAGCTCGGCCGCCGGCCGGTCAGGCGCGGCCGCCCGCAGCGCCGCCAGACGCTGCTGCATCTGCTGCTGGATCAGGTTTTCGAACGCCTTGGCGATCGAGCTGCTCTTGGTCGGATCGGCCAAGGCGATCTCGCCGACGTAACGCGGATCGGTGAGATCCTCCCATTGCTCGGGTGCCCGTGCGATGCCAAGTCGCTTGAGGGCGTCGCGATTGTAGAGAATGCCGTAGCTGCTGAGCACGTTGCCGATCCAGCGGCCCTGCTTGTCCCAGAACGGCTCACCGGCGTAGCTGAACGGAATGATGTCGTCCTTGAACCAGTCGGGATGCGTCTGGAGGATGCGCGACGGCACGAGCCGCCCGGCCTGGGCTTGGCGGATGAAGTCGTAGCTGCCGCCGCCGAAAAAGAGGTCGATGCCGCAGCTCACGTCGGACGCGAGGAATTCCTTCCGCGCCTCCTGCGCCGTCGCAGGGGCGTCGGCGGCAAGCCGGGCGTTGGCGAACCCGGCCTGCACCTCGATGCTCCACGGCCGGCCGAGCTGGCGCATCCAATGGTTCTGGAAGGACGCGACATACTCCGACTCGAGGAAGCGCGCGATCTCGCTCGTGCCGCCGATGACCCTCCAGTCGATGAAGACCGTGCGGCCTGTACGCGCCTTGTACCACTGCCGGAAGCCGAGGCCGTATTCGTGGCGGATCGCCTCGTTGTGCGGCGTGATGATGACCAGCGTGTCGTCGGCTTTTTCCTTGGGCGCCTGTTTCGGGCGCAGGATGAACGGCAAGGCGACGATGCCGACCAGGGCCAGGATGATGACCGCCCGCTTGATCATGCCCGTGCGTCAGTCGACCAGCACCACGACGTCCTCGGGCTCCGCGATCGCGTACAGCTCGCCGCGCGCCGAGCCGTCCACGAAGCGCGGGTTGCGCTCGAAGATCTTCAGCTTCGTGCCATTGCCGGTGATGAACTCGTACTGCGCCACCTCGCCGAGATAGACCGACTCGCCGATGCGGCCCCGCACCACGTTGCGGGACTGGTGGCTGCGGTGCAGTTCCCAGCACTCGGGGCGGATGGAGACAGTCACCTCGGCGCCCACCTGCGGCGGCTTGGCCGGGTTGCCGAGGATGCCGTCGAAGCGGCCGACCCCGGTCTCGACGGTCACGTAGTTGTCCACCATGCCCAGCACCTTGCCGGGGATGAAGTCGGTCTCGCCGATGAAATTCGCCACCGTGCGGTGCGACGGGCGCTTGTACACCTCGCGCGGCGTGCCGACTTGAAGGATCTTCCCGCCCTCGAGGATGGCCATGCGGTCGGAGATGGACAGGGCCTCCTTCTGGTCGTGGGTGACGTAAACGGTGGTGAGCTTGAACTCCTTGCACACGCGGCGGATCTCCGTGCGCATCTCGAGGCGGAGCTTGGCGTCGAGGTTCGACAGGGGCTCGTCGAGCAGGAGGCAGCGCGGGCGGATGACAAGCGCGCGCGCCAGGGCGATGCGCTGCTGCTGGCCGCCGGAGAGCTGGTTCGGCCGGCGCTCGGCGTACTGGCCCATGTGGACCGACTCCAGCGCCTCGCGCACGCGCGCCCGGATCTCGTCCTTCGGCACCTTGCGCTCATGCAGGCCAAAGGCGACGTTCTCCGCCACCGTCATGTGCGGCCAGAGGGCGTAGCTCTGGAACATCATGCCCGTGTTGCGCTTGTGCGGGGCAAGGCGGGTGACGTCCTCGTCGCCGAAGAACAGGCTGCCCTCCTCCGGAATGTAGAATCCGGCCATGCTCCGCAGGAGCGTCGTCTTGCCGCAGCCGCTGGGGCCGAGCAGGAAGAAGAGTTCCCCGGGGTTGATGGTCAGGTCGAGGTGTTGCAGGGCGGTGACCGCCCCAAACCGCTTCGTGAGATTCTGGATCCGGATGGAAATCATGCCGCGCGCAAGTGCCAGCGAGGCAAGTTTTCAGGCGGGGTTAAGTCAAAGGAATTAGGGGGATTGCCAGCCTGCCCGGGCTTTGTCTGGCTTGCGGGACCATGGCCGCGCCCGCCCTTCATCCCGACCTCGAGAGCATCCTCGTCACCGAGGACCAGATCCGGAGCCGCGTGCAGGAACTTGGACGACGGCTCAAGGAGATCTACGGCGACCAGGAGTTCACCGTGATCTCGATCATGAACGGCGCCATCCTCTTCACGGCCGATCTCCTGCGCCAGGTCGACAACCCCATCCGCCTCGACTGCATCCGGACGACGAGTTACGGCAACACCACCGAGTCGAACGGCACGCCCAAGATCATCCACGGCCTCACGCTGGATGTCGCCAACCGCCACGTCCTGATCGTCGACGACATCCTCGACACGGGCAAGACC
>CAZGJB010000160.1:0-8087 GCA_964526145.1 uncultured Opitutaceae bacterium | reverse complement strand
GCACCCTCGATGGCGCGGCGGATCTCGCCCTGCGGGAGTTGTTCGCCAAGGCGGCCGTGAAAACGGGCCGACTCGACGCTCTTGACCACCTTGTCGCGGGCATGGGTCAGCAGATAGACCCGGGCCTCCTCGAGCGAATCGAAGCTCGGAGCCGCGGGCGCGGCCGGTGCGGCTTCAGCGGCGGGAGCAGCCTCGGGAGTGGGCGCGCCCTCGGCGGGCGCCTCCGCGGCGGCCGGCTCGGCAGCCGGGGCCGCCACGACCGGGGCGCCGGCGAGTTTCCAGGTGTAGCGGGTCACCTTCTTCATCTTCGCCAACCACTGGGCGACGGCCTCGGGATCACGCACGGATTCGATGCGGGCGCGGAACGCCTCGGGCGACATCCGGCTGATCTTCGCGGCGAAGTGCTGCTGGACGAGCTGGTTGTAGCGGTGATAGTTCGGCGGCCCGAGCAGTTCACCGGTGATGCCGCACTTGTTGATGACCTGGTAATTGCCCTTGGGGGCGTCGACCTCGACTTCCGTCGTGTCGAAGAACTGGCCGAGGTGCTTGGTCACCACGTGATTGATGGTTGCCTCGTCGGACTCGAACGGCAGGCCGTCGGGGACCGAGACGTAGATCGGCTGGCGCACCGCGGCCGGGTCGGCGGCGGGCTTGCGCGTGATGACGACGACGAAGCGGTCGTCCTTGCCGACGACGGTGCGCGCGATCTCGAAGAGCTCGATGGTGCGGCAGGAGGCGCGGATGGTCTTCGCGAGGGCGTTGAAGCTCGTGTCCTCGGGATAGAACGTCACCGCAAAGTACGGGCTGTCGTAGGGACCCCGATCCATCGGGGCCTCGCCACGCGGGAAGGAACGCGGACCACGTTCGCCGCCGTCGTCGCGCCGCGGGCCGCCGGGGCCGCCCTGGAAATCACGGCGCGGACGCCGGTCACCGGAAAACTCGCGGCGCTCGGGCGCGCCACCCTGGCTCGGGGCCGGGGCATCGCCGGCACCCGCGGGGGCGCCAGCCGGACGCTGGAAGCTGCGCCGGTCGCGCCGCTCCGGGCCACCGGGACGGCGGTCATCGCGCCGTGGCCGATCGCTCCGGTCCCGCCGCTCCGGGCCGTCGGGCGACTGCTTGTCCTGGGTCCACTGGGTGCCGAAGCTGAAGCTCTGCAGCTGGCTAAGGTCTAGCTTGTTGAAATCCGGCGACGGATTTTCCTTGGGAGCGGTATCGTCCATGTAGTCAAAAGCGGGTTGGTGACCCGCGTAGGTTGGTCAGCTTGGTGGGTCGGTACGGGTTACGGTCAGCCCCCGAGTGTTTACGGCCCCGGGGGTGACGCAAGCGCTTTTCCCGGCGCCAAACGGGTCAATCGCACCCGTGCTCAGGCGGCGGCGGCCTTTGGCTCCGGCAGCGGGATCTCCGGTTTGTAGCCCGGGTCCACGGCCTGCTTGCGCAGGATGTCGGCGATTTCGCGCCACGCGCCGATGATCCCGTGACAGGGCGGCAGCTCGTGGCGGATGGCCTCGTGCAGGCGCTTCAGGTTGTAGCACGGCACCGCGGCATACATGTGGTGCTCGGTGTGGTAGTTCATCTGCCAGTAGAGGAAGCGAAAGACCGGGTTCGGCAGGATGGTGCGGCAGCAGAGGCGGAAATCGGGCACGTTGTCCTGCCGGCCGACGTGCTGCGAATTGTTCAGGAGGAAGAACAGCCAGCCGCCGATGAAGGGTCCGAACGAGACGATCAGCGGGATGATCCAGAGGCCGAAATAAAGCGAAACGGCCGCGATGAGCACATGCGTCCCGACGAGAAACCGCGCCCAGCGGATGGGCGTGCGCCGGAGCTGCGGCTGGTTTTCCGGGAAGCAGATGAGCTCCCAGCCGCCCTCGCTGCCGATGCGTCCGCGGGCCAGGCGGACGCTGTACTTCATGGTCCACCACCAGCCGCGCGGGTTGACGATGGCGTTCTCCAGGAAATGGATGAGCTTCAGCTTGACCGGGAGCACGACCTCCTGGTCGTCCGGCGGATGCAGCGTGTAGCGGTGGTGACGCTGGTGGCTGCCGTTGAACATGTCGGGGTGGTTCCAGCCGAAGAACGAAACCACACGGACGAAAAACGCGTTGAGCGCGCGGGTCTTGAAGACCGTGCCGTGCCCAAGCTCGTGCATGCCGTTGATGTGGAAGTTCGACACCGTGCCGTGCACGAAGAGGCAGAGCAGCATCCACGGCCAGGCCCAGTGCGCCCAGGCCCAATACGTGAGCGTGCCGGTGGCGGCGCAGATGGCGAGGTACCCGCCCGTCTGCACGAAGGCGCGCCAGTCGCTGCGCTCGTGCAGGCTTTTGAACAGCTCCGGCGGGAGCGGCGTGCGGTACCAGTCTACGATTGCAACAGGCTTGGGGGCGTCGGCCATGGTGGGATGCCTGATGCGCGTAACGGAGCCCCCGGGCGGGTGGCAAGCCCGATGCGGCCGAATAATCGGAGATCCGGACCCAGGCGGGGCCTTCAGGCCGCGCCCGTGAAGCGAAACACCGGGTCGAGTCCGGCGGCCATCGCGACGAGTTCCTGATTCTCGGCGGCGGAAAGCGGACGGAACTGCGGGGCGAGATCGAGGGCGAGGCGGAAGAGGGCCTCGTCGCCGGGCGGCAGCGCGGCGGTGACGGATTGGCCGAGGGTGAAGCGCAGGGCGAGCTCGGCCGCGCGCGGGTCAGTCAGCGGTTGATACCAGCACTTGGGATACTGGGTGCGCAGCGGGTCGTTGGGCGGCCACTTCTGGCGGGCGAGCGCCTTGAGGGCGAGGCGGGCGACGCCCTTGGCCTCCGCGCGGGCCATGATCTGCGGGCCGAAGTTGCCGGCGTGGTAGGTCGCGAAATTCACCGGCACGAGGATCGAGTCGAAGTCGAAGCGGTCCATCGCCGTGAGCGCCGCCTCGACGGAGTGGGCGGAGAAACCGAGGTGCCGGACCTGGCCGGTGCGCTTCGCCTCGATGAGCACCTCCATCGCGCCGCCCGCCGCGAAGGCGGTGTCGAGGTCCTTGGCGACGTCCGTGATCGCGTGGAGCTGGTACAGGTCGAAATAATCGGTGCGCAGCGTCGCGAGCGAGCGTTGCAGTTCGGCCGCGGCGCCGGCGCGAAGGCGCTGCGTGGTCTTGCAGGCGAGGAAGCAGTCGCGCCGGAAGGGCTCGAGCGCGGGGCCGAGCTTCACCTCGGCATCGCCGTAGCTGGGGGCGACGTCGAAGTAGTTCACGCCGCGCTCGACGAATTCGCCGACGATGCGGTTGGCGTGGGCCTGTTCAGCGTTCATCACCACGATGCCGCCCATGCCGATGATTGAAAGCGGGATGGCGGACTTGCCGTAGGGGCGTCGCGGCAGGCGCGGGGCGTTGGCGGAGGGGTTCATGGGGACCGGGGTTTGCGCCCGGGCGGCGTCAACCGCGAGGGCCGCGGCCGACAGGGCGGCCGCCTTGAGGAAGTCGCGCCGCGAGCAGCGGCCGGAATCGGAAGCTTCCATGCGCGGAGTCTCCGCGCCCGGCGAACGAAGTCAACCGGTGGTGTTCGCGCAGACCACGAGGATCCGCAGCGGCGCCGGGCCGGGGTTGCGCAGGCTGTGGCGGTGACCGCTGCGGGTGAAGCAGAAGTCGCCGGGACCGACCCGCACCGTCGCATCGTCGAGGGTCATCTCCCCCACTCCGTCGAGGATGTAGTAGAACTCCTCGTCGCCGTCATGGCAGTGCTCGCCGATGCTGGCGCCGGGGGCGATGGCGTCGTCGTGGACGAATTTGATACCCGGGCCTTTCCGGGCGTAATCGCCCAGGACCTCCTTGCACCAGAGACTGCCGCGGCCGCCATGGCAGTCGCGCGCTTCACTGACCTTCATGTCCGCCGATTTGATTTGCATGGTGGGGATATGCGACCGGCCGATGGTCGCTCGGGCCGTAATTGGCTCCGCCGGAATGTCATGCGATTGCCCCGCTTATGCGGGAAATGGTGCTCAGGACAGGACTCGAACCTGCACGCCTTACGGCACACGCCCCTCAAACGTGTGTGTCTACCAATTCCACCACCTGAGCATGGAAACTGCGGGAAGGCGGAATAAGAGAAATCCCCCGCGCGATGTAAAGCACCGAAATGAAGATCGTAAGCCTTCAGGCACTCCGATCCGGTTTGATGTGGAAATCAGGAACGCTGGAAAGAGACCAAATTCGGCCTTTTTCCTGCCTTCCTGAGTTCCACATTTGTTTTTCGGCGATTTCTACCCCCGTTGGCGGTCAGCCAGGGCGTGCGCGAGGTCGGCGGCGAAGAAGGGGCCGCGGTAGATCAGGCCGGTGTAGAGCTGCACGAGCGTGGCGCCGGCATCGAGTTTCTCGGCGGCGCTGGCCGCGTCGATGATGCCCCCCACCCCGATGATCGGCAGGCGGCCGTGGGTGGCGCGGGCGATGTAGTTGACGATCTCGGTCGACCGGCGACGCAGTGGTGCGCCGCTGAGGCCACCGGATTCGCTGACGGAGGCAAAGAAACCCGGGCGCGCCAGCGTGGTGTTGGTGGCGATGATGCCGTCGAGACCGAATTCCGCGATCACCGCGAGAACGGCGTCGATCTGGCCGAAAGTAAGATCGGGCGCGATCTTCAGGAGCAGCGGCTTGCGGACCCTGCCCGGACGGGCGGCGCGCTCGCGGTTCGCGGCTGACACGGCCCCGAGCAGTTCGCGGAGGCGATCCTCGTCCTGGAGACGGCGCAGGTCGGGCGTGTTGGGGCTGCTGACGTTGAGCACGAGGTAATCGGCATGGTCCGCCAGGCGCGCGAAGCTGCCCAGGTAATCGGTCACAGCCTGGTCGAGCGGAGCCACCTTCGACTTGCCGAGATTGATGCCGAGCGGGATCCGGCGCTGGCCGGGCCCGGGCATCCGCGCGAGGCGCGAGGCGACGGCCTCGGCGCCCTGATTGTTGAAACCCATGCGGTTGATCACCGCCTCCTGCGCCGGATAGCGGAAGACTCGCGGGCGGTCGTTGCCCGGCTGGCGCAGGTGCGTGACCGTGCCGATCTCCACGTGGCCGAAGCCCATGGCGGCCGCCGCCGGCCAGGCCTGGGCGTTCTTGTCAAAGCCCGCGGCCAGGCCCACGGCATTGGGGAATTGCAGGCCAAAACAGGTCACGGGGCGCCTCGCCGCCGCCGGCAGGCGATGGGCGAATTCCAGCAGGCGGCAGACCGGAGTCAGCCGGCCCAGCAGGGCCATGCCCTCGACCCCCAACTCATGGGCCCGCTCGGATTCGAGCCGGAACAACAGCGGACGCAGGATTTTCTCGTAATACATCCCCATGGGACGAGCCTGAAACCGGGCCGGCAAAAATCAAGTGCCGCGATGGCCAAATGGCCGGCCAGTCCCGCGGTTACGAAGCGTTGCAACCCCGTGACAAAGAAGCGCTTTTTCTGCTTGTTTTTTAAAACTCCCCTCGCACGCTGCGCGACAATTTACCTGCAATGGCCAAAGCTACCTCCACACTCGATTGGTGCGCGATCCGTCTCGGCGAAGACCACAACTGGTGGGTGCACGAGACCAGTGATCCCGTCCGCTGGGACGTCGACGGTCTCAGCATCGTCGATCCGCGCCAAGTCAATCACCTGATCGAGCTGGTGGAGCCGCTGCGCGACTATGGTTTCGACCAGGATGTCTTCGAGGCCGCGTTCATCCCCTTCCGCATCGAGAAGGACCTCGGCAACGGCAAGGTGCGCCTGAAGCGCGTCAAAGACTCGCTGTTCGAGTCCGACGAAAAACTCTTCGCCCTCGCCGACACGCTCGACGAGGAGAACGGCCCCTACGCCGATCTGCTCGACCACCTCACGCGCTGCCGCGTGAAGATGCTCAACGACCTTTTCGAATTCGAATCCAAGCTCACCGTCGACGAGGTCGAGGACGAGATCCGCGAGGACCAGAACGCCAGCTTCATCGAGGGCAAGGCCGTGCACACCTTCGAGGAACTCTCCGCGATCCTCGACTTCATGCCCGCCGGTTACGACACCGACGACGAGGCCCCCGCCAAGGAGGCGGACGCCGATGACGAGGACCTGCCCGAGCTCGACGAGGAGGAAGAGGAAAAACTCAAGAACGACGAATCCCTGAAGTGGGACGAGGACGAGGAAGAGGAAAAGGAAGACGCGGACGCCGAAGGCAAAAAGGCCGACGACGACGATGAGGACGGGGATGACGAGGACGACGCCGACGAGGATGAGCGTCCCGCCAAGCGCACCCGCAAGCGGTAAGGTTTTGTCCGCGTTATTGCCTTTTGCCGGAGTTTGACCCACCAAAGCTGCCTGCATGGCATTGCTCCCCCGTCTCGGTCGCGTTCTCCTTCCGCTTTTCCTGATCCTGCTGCTCAACGGTTGCACGACCGATGCCGTGACCGGTGAGAATCCCCGGATCCCCGCCGCCACTTCCTCCGCGCAGCTACGCCCCGGCGATTCGCTCACCGTCGCCCTCCTGGGCATCCCCGATCCCACGACCCACTCGGCCCAGATCGACGAGCAGGGCCTGATCAGCCTGCCCTACATCGGCCCGGTCAACGCCGCGGACGTCACCACCAGCGATCTCGCGCAGCGCATCCGCGACGCCTACATCACGCGCAAGTTCTACACGACCGTGGACGTCTCCGTCACGGTCACCGAGCGCTACGTTTACATCGGCGGCGAGGTCACGCGCCCGGGTCGCGTCATCTGGACCCCCGACCTCACGCTGACCAAGGCGATCCAGTCGGCCGGCGGTTTCACCCTCTACGCGAAGGAGACCAAGGTCACCCTCGTGCGCGACCAGCAGGCCCACGACGTGAACGTGAAGCTGGCGCAGCGCCAGCCGGCCCAGGACCCGCTCCTGATGCCGGGCGACTCGATCCAGGTCCCGCGCTCGCCCTTCTGAGCGCCGTGTCGCCCGCCATGAGCCTGCCGACCGCCTCCCCGCGCCCACCCACCTTGGCTGAGGCGCTGATCCCGGTCATCTGCCTCTTCCTCTTTCTGGCCGGCGCCGTCATCGATCTCAATTCGCTGCCGCCGATCCCGCTGCTCACCCCGTTTCTCCAGGCGCTGGGCTCCGTGCCCTACTTCGGCAGCGTGCTCCACGCCTCCATCCCCACGCAGATCCCGCTGATCGGTGCGACCGCGGTGGCCGCGTTGATGGCGGTGCGGCTGGGCTGGGATTGGCGCACGATCGAGGCGAGCTGCCTCGATGGCATCCGCTTGTCGCTCGTGGCCTGCCTCATTCTCCTGCTCGTCGGCATCCTGATCGGCACGTGGATCGCGGCCGGCATCGTGCCGATGCTGATCGTCTACGGGCTCGAGCTCATGTCGCCGCAGTACTTCCTCGTCGCGTCCTGCCTGATCTGCTGCGTCGTCTCGCTCGCGACCGGCAGTTCCTGGACCACGGCCGGGACGATCGGCATCGCGTTCATCGGCATCGGTTCCGGCCTCGGGATCCCGCTCCCGATGGTGGCCGGAGCCATCGTCTCCGGTGCGTATTTCGGCGACAAGATGTCGCCGCTGTCCGACACCACCAATCTCGCCCCCGCCGTGTCCGGCTCGGAGCTATTCGAGCACGTGCGGCACATGGCCTTCACCACGGCGCCGAGCCTGTTGCTCGCGCTGATCCTGTACTGGCTCCTCGGGCTCCGCTACGGCGATCATCACGCCTCGCTGGCGGCGGTCGAGGCGATCTCGACCACGCTGCGCCAGGGGTACGTCATCACGCCCTGGCTCTTCGCCGGCCCGGCCCTCGTCATCGTGATGGTGCTGCTGCGCACCCCGGCGATGCCCGCGATCTTTGCCGGGGCGCTGCTGGGCGGAATCCTCGCGGGGGTCGTGCAGGATGAGTCGTTTGCCAGCGTGCTGGCCGTCGCCTACGACGGCTACAAGGCCACGACCGGCGTCGCGGCGGTCGACGAGCTGCTCTCCCGCGGCGGCATGAGCAGCATGTACGGCACGATCGGGATCATCCTCTGCGCGATGTGCTTTGGCGGCATCATGGAGAAGAGCGGCATGCTCGGCGTGATCGCCAACGCCATCCTGCGCCTCGCCAAGGGCACCGGCGGACTCATCTCCGCCACCCTCGCCACCTGCCTGGGCGTGAAC
>CAZGJB010000159.1:0-8333 GCA_964526145.1 uncultured Opitutaceae bacterium | reverse complement strand
CACCCGCGCCCCCCTGCCGCGCGCCACCGCCCTGCCGAGCATCAAGGACACCGTGATGGCCTACGGTTACCCGACCGGGGGCACCACGCTCTCCATCACCAAGGGCATCGTCTCCCGCATCGAGTTCGCCACCTACAGCTACCCCGGTTCCGGCCTGCGCGTGCAGATAGACGCCGCCATCAACGCCGGCAACAGCGGCGGTCCCGCCCTCGTCAACGACCAGATGATCGGCATCGCCTTCTCCCGCCTCGGGGGCAGCGACAACATCGGCTACATCATTCCCAATGAGGAGATCGACCTCTTCCTCGCCGACATCGCCGATGGGCGCTACGACGGCAAGCCGGTCAACTTCGACGAATTCCAGCCCCTCATCAATCCGGCGCTGCGCTCCTTCCTCAAGCTCGACCGCGGCGTCGAGGGCGTCGTCCTGCGGCGCGTCGACCGCGAGGACGACACCTACCCGCTCCGCCCCTGGGACGTCGTCACACGGATCGGCGACAGCACCATCGACAACGAGGGCATGATCATCCTCTCCGAAAACGTCCGCGTCGGCTTCAAGTACCGCATCCAGCAGGTCGCCCGCGACGGTCACGTGCCGCTCACCGTCCTGCGCCAGGGCCAGGAGCTGAAAGTCGACGTGCCCGTGTCCACCGAGCGCCCCCTCGTGGCGCCCTTCCTGCAGGGCACCTATCCCCGCTACTTCGTGCACGGCCCGCTGGTGTTCTCGGCCGCGACCCAGGAGTTCATCGGAGGGTTCAACAATTTGTCGCTGCTCAACGCCCTCACCCTCTCGGAGTCGCCGCTGGTCCAGCGGCGCATCGACCAGCCGGGGTTTGACGGCGAGGAGCTGGTGGTCGTCACCGCGCCGTTTTTCCCGCATCGCCTGACCAAGGGCTACAAAAGCCCCGCCGGCCGCGTCGTCCGCACCGTCAACGGCACGGCACCCCGCAACCTCAGCCATCTCGTCGAGCTGCTCCGCACCGCGACCGGCGACTTCCTCGAGATCACCTTCGCAGGCCAGAGTGCCGAGACCCTCGTGTTCCCGCGGCAGGAGCTGCTCGACGTCACCGAGGATATCCTGAGCGACAACGACATCCGCGCTCAAGGCACCTCCGACACGCTCGAGGTCTGGAAAAACGGCAAGCGCTGATCGCGGTCGCCCCGCTCAGCGCCCCGGCTTCCCCGCCACCGGGACGAAACCCCACCGGCTCGCCGAAAACAGGCCTCGGTCGCTCAGCTTGAGGTCGGGGATCACCAGCAGCGCCATGAATGAGAGCGTCATGAACGGCGCATCCAACCGCGAACCGAGGCGCTTCGCCGCGCGATCGAGCTGGGTGTAGCGCCGCGCCACCGCCGCACCCGGGCGGTCCGACATGAGACCGGCGATCGGCAGCGGCAACACCGCGCGGCTCCGCGGACCGACCACGCTCAGGCCGCCGCGATGGCGGATGACGAGATTGACCGCCGCGGCCAGTGAGGCGTCGTCCACGCCGACGGCCACGATGTTGTGCGAATCGTGGGCCACCGACGACGCGATCGCCCCGGCGCGCAGGCCAAAGCCCTTGATGAAACCCACGGCCACCGGCGCCTGCGGTACATAGCGGTTCACGACGGCAATCTTGAGGATGTCACGACGCCGGTCCGGGCACAGTTCACCGGCCCGCACCCGCAGGTCGGCCGTGAGGTGCCGGGTGATCAGCTGGCCGTTCAGCGCTTCGATGACATTCACCGGTCGCGTCGGAGTCGTGGCCAGCGGCGCCTTGACCGCGAAATCAGCCGCCGCCCGCGCGCGGGCCCGAAAGCGGTTGGGCGTGGTGGCGCGCAAACGCGGCAACCGGCTGCGTCCGCGCGCGGCGACCAAGGCGCCGCGCAGGTAAGTCGCCTGCACCCGGAAGTGCCGCCAGCCGTCGACCACGATGAAATCCGCCGAATCACCCGGCCGCAGGCGACCCACGTCGAGTCCGTAGTGCTCGATGGGGTTCACGGACGCGCAACGCAGCACGTCGAAGCGGTCCGCCCCGCCCGCGAGCGCCCGCCGCACGTGCCGGTCGATGTGCCCCTCGAGCAGCCGATCCGGGTGCAGGTCGTCGCAGCAGAACATGACCCGCGCCGGGTGCGACTGCAGCAGCGGCTCGAGCGCCGCGAAATTGCGCGCGGCCGAACCCTCGCGAATGAGAATCTTCATGCCAGCGGCAAGTTTGTCCTTCGCCTCCGGCAGCGTGAAGCACTCGTGGTCGGTGGACGGCCCCGCCGCCGCGTATGCCCGTGCCTGCGCGCCGCGCAGCCCGGGGGCATGGCCGTCGATCGGTTTCCCCAGCCGGTTCGCCGCCGCGATCATGGCCCGCAGCGCCGGGTCGCCGCCCAGCACCCCGGGGAAATTCATCACCTCAGCCAGGTAGCGGATCGCGGGGTCAGCCAGCAGGCGCGCCACGGCGGGCGCGGTCAACGCCGCCCCGGCCGACTCAAAGGTCGTCGCCGGCACGCAGGACGGCGCGCCAAAGGTAAACCGCAGCGGCGTGCGTCGGCCGTCGCGAACCATGTACCGCACCCCGGCCGCGCCGAGCACGTTGGCGATCTCGTGCGGATCCGACACCGTCGCCACCGTCCCGTGCACCACCGCGAGCCGGGCGAATTCCGCCGGGGGCAACAGTGAGCTCTCGATGTGCACGTGCGCATCCACCAGACCCGGCATGATCAACTGGCGCGAACGGACCGCCGGGTCCGACACGACGCGCACGATCCGCCCGGCCCGCCACTCGACATACCCGGGGTACTCGCGGCGCGCCTCAAGGTCCACGATGCGCCCCGCCAACCGCTGCGTGCGTGACTTCGCCATAGCCCCATCCTGACGGAGTGCAGTCGGGGCAGGCAAACCTGTCTTTGCTGCATCAGTCATCCGCGTCCTCAGCGCCTCCGCGAGAGCACCACCCGATCCCAGGCCATTCTCGGATCAATCACGTCCCGGCCTTGCCAAAATGGGGCGGACTGCCAACGTTTCCGCCCTATGCATTTCGACAATCTCCAGCCTGGCCTGTCCGCTCCGGTTCCGCGCGCCGATGATGACGACGATGACGAGCCTGAGTGCGCCCCGGCCGGCAAGCAGAACACGCCGGTGGCCATGCTCATCCAGAAGAAGTTCCTGGAACAGCGGAAGATCTTCCTCTGGGGCGCGGTGACCGACGAGACCGCGAAGGACATCACCGAGAAGCTGCTGTACCTGGAGGCCGCCGACCCCGGCAAGGAGATCTTCTTCTACATCAACACCCCGGGTGGCTCCATCACCGCCGGCATGGCCGTGTACGACACCATGCAGCTCGTCACGTCGCCGATCACCGTGATCGTCACCGGCATGGCCGCATCCATGGGCTCGATCCTCCTGAGCGGCGCCAAGAAGGGCCGCCGCCTGCTCTACCCGCATTCGCGCGTCCTCATCCACCAGCCCCTCATCTCCGGCCGCTTCATCGGCCCCGCCACGGACATCAACATCCAGGCGCAGGAGATGGAGAAGCTCCGGCACGAGTTGAACCAGATCCTCGCCACCGCTTCCGGCCAGCCGCTGGAACGCATCACGCAGGACACCGACCGCGACTTCTACCTCAACGCGAAGGAAGCGATCGAGTACGGCCTGGCCGATCGGATCGTCGACAAAGTCTGAGGTTCGTTTACGGCGCCGCCCGCGGGCCGGCCGTCGGACCCGGCGGCCGCTCCAAATCCAGCAGCTGCTTTTCCCACGCCACCGCTTGGGGAAAATTGCCGGCTTGGGTCGCGCCCTTCGCGGCCTCGCGCAGCCAGGCCAGCCGCAGGTCGTCCGGAAAACCCTCCGCCTTGAAAAGGTTGCGATAGACCTCCACGGCCTTCGCCGCCTCGCCGTTTTCCGCCAGCACCACCGCGGCCTCGCGCAGCAGACCCCACTCGTCGCTGCGACCAGCCGGTAACAACCCGGCGAATCCGAGCGCGGCGGCCGCCCCGGCCTGGTTGCCCTCGCCCGCGAGCAGGCGGGCCAAGGCCAGTCCAACCGCGAGGCTGGGCTGCCGCTGCTGTTCCTCGCGCGCCAGGGCGATGGCCTCAGCCGGCTTGTTCGCGGCCTGCAGCCGGCGAATCTCCCGGAGCGCAGCGTAGGGTTGCAGGCTCGCCGGCAGCCGGGCGCGTTCCGCCCATTGCTCGGCCGCACCGCGCGCGAAAGGACGGTACAAGGGATCGCCTACCACCACGTTCTGCCAGCTCAGGCAATGGAGCGCGTAGAACGAGGCATCGCCCAGCGTCGCCCCGCGCAGGAGTTGCCTCAGGAGAAGGTGCGGCTGGTGCATGAGCTCGAGATACGGCTCGTAGACGGCGCCAAAGGTGGCCGAGGCGCCGCGCGCCACCAGCGGACCACACCAGGCCTGCGTCGGTGAACGCAGGGTCTGCGCCGAATAACTGTGGATGTGCAGGGCGATCGCCCCGGGCGGCAGCCGGAAGTCCGGCAGCGTGAAGGGCCCGGTAACGTCGCCCGCATACCAGCCGAAATAGAGCGCCGGCGCATCGAACCGCGAAGTCCGCGGAAACGTCCCGGCGTCGTGATGCACGTCGAGGTCGAAGTCGTGCGCCTCGAGCTGCCGCTCGACCGAATTGAGCCAGTTGTCGCCCTGCTTGTGCGGGCCGGCGAGGTCGACATAGGCGCGACCCAGCAGGCCGTTGCGCTCGGCCACGAGCGTGCGGTCGATCATCGTCAGCACGTCGGCCGGCGTCGGGCCGTCGAGCCGGGCGACCTTCACGATCAGGGCCGATTCGATGTTGGGCTGCTCGCTGAGGAAGCACGGGTTCCGCACGAAGCCGTTGACGTTGTAGTTGCCCGCCGCGATCAGGCTGAGCTCCGAGTCGACCGCGCCGCGGTTGGTGCGGAACTCGGGCTTGTCGACGGGCGGAGGCGGCCCGGCGAGGGCCGGATCGTGGTCGATCCGCAGCGGCACGCCGCGGCAGGTCACGAGGTAGGAGATCCGGTGTCCGGACATGGCGTACTTGCGCCGGCCGGCCTCGTCGATGGCCTTCATGGCGATGCCGTCGACCCAGCCGCGCCGCACGAGCTCGTCCTGGAGGGGCTGCCAGATCCCGAGGACGAATTCGCGCCAGGAGATCGTCTCAGTCGTCGGCAACGGCAGCGCCACGATGTTGTCGCCCGGCACGCCGCGCTTGGCCGCGTAATGCCGGGCGATGCGCAGGGAGTCTGGGTCGTCGCCGTTGGCGAGGATCACGACCCGGGCGGCGAGGTCATCCTGCGCCCGCAACGCAACCACCCCTGCCAGCGGCAACAGGCAAAGGAGCAGGCGGAGGGCGCGCATGCCCTCACTCTGGCGACAAGGCGCGCCTTGGCCAGACCGGAAGCGGGAACACCGGCAGGGGGAGGATACCGGTTATTGATCTGGAACTCAGGAACTCAGGAGAACCTATGGCTTGTTTCCAGCGTTCCTGAGTTCCAGATTGTCCCTGGTTTCCGCACCGGACCTCCATGCTTTACCTCCTCATCGCCCTGGGTGGCGCACTCGGCAGCGTCGCCCGTTTCGCCCTCTCGGGCTTCGTCGCGCATCACTGGGGCGAGACGTTTCCGTGGGGCACCCTGATCGTGAACGTGCTCGGCTCGTTCGTGATCGGGTTCTTCGCCACGCTGACCTCGCCCGACGGCCGTCTGCTCGTGTCGCCGGGCGGACGACAATTCTTCATGACGGGCGTGCTGGGCGGCTTCACGACCTTTTCGTCGTTCAGCCTGCAGACCCTCAACCTCGCCCGGGACGGCGAATGGTGGCAGGCCGGCGGCAATGTGGCCGCCTCGGTCGTCGCGTGCCTCGTCGCGGTCTGGCTCGGGCATCTCGCCGCCGTTTACCTCAACTCCGTGAAAGGAACCTGACCCATGACGCTCCCCGAAGACTCCACCCTGCTGCGCATCTTCATCGGTGAATCCGACCGTCACGGGCATCAGCCCCTCTACGAGGCCATCGTCCTCAAGGCCCGGGAACTAAAGCTCGCCGGTGCCACCGTCCTCCGCAGCCCGATGGGCTTCGGCGCGCAGAGCCACCTGCACACCGCGAAAATCCTGCGCCTCTCCGACGATCTGCCGATGGTGATCGAGATCGTCGACACCGAGGACAAGATCCAAGCCTTCCTCCCCGTGCTCGAGGGCATGATGGGAGGCGGCCTCGTGACGATGGAGAAGGTGCGCGTGATCCACTACCGCAGCGGCAAAGCCACGGCTTAACGGGAGGCCGCGTCCGCCTGCCGCTTGGCCAGCTGCGCCTGCAGGTAGGTGTCGGTCGGGGCGGTTTTCCAGGCCGTGACCCAGATCGCGGCCAGCATCTGTCCACCGGCGTGCAATTGGCCCTCGATCAAAGCGCGGGCGGCGGGACTGACGTCGGTCGCACCCATGCCCAGCTCACCGGCCTTTTCGAGCGCATAGACCGCCTCGACGTGAACGTGCTGCTTCATGAAGTAGCCCATGACCGCACTGAAAAACGGGTCCTGGCCCTCGGCGGCCGCAGGAAGTTCGAGTGCACTCGCCGGTTTCACGCGTCCAGCCAGGGTGGCGAAATCGATCCCGGCCTTCGCGATGAGTCCCTCGTCGATCCAGGCATGGATCCCCGGCTTGGTGGTGTAGCCTTCAGGGTTGGCCCCGACCCAGCCGTTGTGGTGCACGGTGGTGTGCAGCGGCTGGGCGCAGTCGCCGACGAAGTGGCCCATCACGCCCATGATGTAAACGGCGTTGGCGCGCGCGTTGGCGATCTCCTCAGCAGTGCCGCCGTGCTCCTCGTAGGCCTTCAGGTAGGCAAACGCGGAACGCAGCTTGCCGTAATGCTCGGCGATGGCCCAGGGGGCGAAACCCGGCCATTCGCGCGTGCGGACGCGGTTCTTCGCCGGGTCGATCGTCGCGTACGCGGCCGGATTGGCCACGCGACCCGCGGCGTACTGCGTCGCGAAGGCGAGACGCATTGGGGCGACGGTGGCGGGCGTGAGGCCAGCCTCGGCGAGTTGCTCGACGTCGAGATAGTGGTCGAGGCCGTTGGCGTGCTTGATGGGGAGATCAGGATTGTTGCGCCAGCGGTCGGGTTCGCCGGCGAGGAAGGCGATGCGCTCGGCCGCGACCGGCTCGCGCACGAAGTCTGGAAAGTCCTCCGGCAAGGCGGCGAGGGCCACCTGATTGACGAGGCGGTGACCGGCGTAATCCCAGGCGGCCAGCGGGGTGAGGCCCGCCAAGGCCAGCAGGGCGAGCGAAACAAGTCGGCGGATGTTCATGGGGAAATTCAGCGCTGGCCGGCGCGTTGGCGGCGCACGCCCTCGACGAGGTTGGCGTACACGCGCACGCCCTCGGCGATGGACTCGGCGATCCTCTGGCGGTACGCCGGCGTGGCGATCTTGCGCGCCTCGGCGTCGTTGGAGAGGAAGCCGGCCTCGACGAGCACGGCCGGGCACGACGCGAAGCGCAGCACGGCGAGGCGGCCGCGCTTCAGGCCGCGGTCCGAGGCCTTGAGGCCACCGAGCAGCTCGCGGTGGATCTGGTAGGCGAGCAGCGCGTTCCAGTGGTCGTGGCGGTTGCCGAGATTGGCGATGGCCGCGGTGCTGTCCTCGCGCTCCGGGTCGCTGTGCGAGTACTGGTACTGCGGCGTGAGCGAATATACCTCGACGCCGGTGACGCGGTCGGCGCCGCTCTCGACCGAGTTGTAGTGCAGGCTGATGAACAAGTCGGCCTTCGTGCCGAAGGTGAGCTCGCCGCGCTTCTGCAGGTCGGCCTTCTTGCTGCGCGCGAGCTGGCGATCGTCCTTGCGCGTGAGGACGATCCTGAAGCCCTGCTGTTCGAGTTCCTTTTTCAGGCGCAGGGCCGTGTCGAGCGCGAGGGTCTTCTCCTGGAGGCGCAGCGCCTTGTTTTCCATGCCGGGATCGCTGCCGCCGTGCCCGGGGTCGATCACGATGGTGCGCACCGCCGGCACGCTGGTCTGGCCGGAACCCGGGAGGAGGATGGGGGTGATCAGCTTCTCCGCGTCGATGCGGCTGACGTGAAGCGCACCGCGATGGTCACGGATGGCCTCGCCGAGGAAGACGCGAACGCCGTTGATCGCGCCTTCGCGGGTGTCGGCCTCGAGCTCGATCGTGGTCCAGTTGCTCTTGAGCGTCAGCTTGCGGCCGTCGGCGCTGCGCAGCGGCTTGAGGCCGAAGCGGGCGCCGAA
Source organism: uncultured Opitutaceae bacterium (assembly GCA_964526145.1). Taxonomy (GTDB): domain Bacteria; phylum Verrucomicrobiota; class Verrucomicrobiia; order Opitutales; family Opitutaceae; genus UBA2377. Next base: position 144 of record CAZGJB010000159.1, on the reverse strand, counting down.
ATCGGCGGCATTCACATACTCGGCGCCATTGAGGCGGACGGCGGTCAGCGGGCGCAGGGGCGCATTGCGCGCCGCGTTCTGGCCGGGCAGCGTCCCGGCGAAGACCACCAGGAGCAGCAGCACGCCGGCGGCGGTTCTGACGGC
>CAZGJB010000158.1:0-8370 GCA_964526145.1 uncultured Opitutaceae bacterium | reverse complement strand
ATCGACCGGTGGGCCGGGTCGCCGTGGTGGATGTTGCCTTCGCGGGCGCGGGTGGGGCTGGCGGCGTTGGCGAGATACTGGTTCAGGTGATCGCAGAGGTGGCCGCTCCAGATCAGGTGGCCGCCCAGGCCGCGATGGGAGAAGGAGACGACGTCGATGGCTTTGTCGGCCAGCAGGGCGAGGGGAATGATGAGACCTTCGTTGCCCTGGCCGCCTGTGACCGTGCCCTTGATCAGGCCTTGGCGAAACAGATCGAGGATGCGGTTGTCGGCCGTGCGGGCCAGATGCATCCAGGCATAGATGCGCAACAGGCATCGGATGAGTTTGCGGCCAGTTCGTCGGCGCGCAGGTCGCGCAGGGCGAGGATGGCGGGAGGGTTTGGATAGACCATGTCCGGGCGAGACCTTGGTTGGCCGAGGCGCGGCGGGCAAGCCTGCGCATGCGTACGTCCATGTCCCCGGAGCTCAGAGCGACAGCGACTCGCCCACGGCCATGACCCGAACGCTGTGGCCGCCCTGGGCGGCGCGGGTGGCGAAGGCGTGGGGGTCGGCTTTGATCGGCGGGAACGTGTTGTAGTGCATCGGCACAGTGAAGCGCGGGCGCAGAAGGGTGAGGGCATGGAGCGCGTCGTCGGGGCCCATCGTGTAGTGGTCGCCGATGGGAATGAGTGCGAGGTCGAGCCCGTGCCGGCCGATCAGGGCCATGTCGCCGAACAGCGCGGTGTCACCGGCGTGGTAGATGTTGCGCCCGCCGACGCGCACGAGGTAACCGCCGGGAACGCCCATGGCCCGGTTCTCGCCGTTGGGTAGTTCGAGAGCCGAGCTGTGGATCGCCGGCGTCATCTGGATCCGCCCCCACGGCAGGTCGATGCCCCCGCCGGGCATGAGGTCGATCGTTCTGGCGCCCTGGGCCGCGAAGTGTTCGGCGAGTTCGTATGGGGCGACGATCGCGGCGCCATGGAGCCGCGCGAGCTCGAGGGCGTCGGCGATGTGGTCGTTGTGGGCGTGCGAGCACAGGACGAGATCGCACGCGACTGTCGCCGGATCCACGGCCCCGTGCGGGTTGTCGCGTAGGAACGGATCGAACACGAGCCGGACCGGGACCTTGCCGGGCAGCTCGAGGCGGAAACAGGAGTGGCCGAAATAGGTGACGCGCACGGGTTCGGTACCTCAGTATTTATCCATCACCTGGAACATGATCCAGGGGAGGCCGACGTTGAATATCACAAAAAAGGCGAGCAGGTAGACGCTGCCGATCGGGTCGCCATAGACCCTCCAGCCGACGGCGGCGATGAGCGGGTTCATTGTGAACAGGAGGATCAGGTAGTCGCGCCGGCGCTTCGTGCGCCGGTCCTTGAGGTTGGGCATCACCTCGGGCTCGACGGACTTCTGCACGGCGAGATTGTCGCGCAGGATCTCATGCACCGACGGTGCCGGCGCGGTGGCGCGGACATTCTCCCGGATGAATTCCTTGTCCTTGAACGTGAACTTCCGCGGGGCTGGGGCGTCGTCGTCCATGGGGCAGGTGGGCGTCGGCGCCGTCAATTCGCCAGCGGCGCGGTGAGGGTCTCGATTCGCTTGAGGACCTCGGGGGTGAGCTTGGCCACGACGTCGAGCGCACCGAAATTCTCGCGCAACTGTTCCACGCGCGACGCGCCGAGGATGACGCTGCTGACGTTGGGGTTCGTCAGGCACCAGGCGAGGGCCAGGCAGGGCAGGGTGGTGCCGAGCTCGCGGGCGATGCCGGCGAGTTGGCGGACGGCCTCGAGCTTGGCCGGGAACCGCGGATCGGACGTCAGGCGGTCGCGCAGCCACTCCATCCCGGGCGTGTCGAGGCGGGACTGAGACGGGACGCCGTCGTTGTACTTGCCGGTGAGCAGGCCGGTCGCGAGCGGCGACCAGACCGTGGTGCCGAGGCCGGGCGCGCGGTAGAACGGGGCGTACTCCTTCTCGACGCGCGAGCGGTGAAAGAGATTGTACTGCGGTTGCTCGACGATGGGCCGGTGGAGATTGAGCTTGGCGCACACGGCGAAGGCCTCGGCGAGGTTGTCGCCGCTCCACTCGCTGGTACCCCAGTACAGCACCTTGCCCTGGGTGACGAGGTCGTGCATGGCGCGGGCGGTTTCCTCGATCGGGACCTCCGGGTCCGGGCGATGGCAGTAATAGAGGTCAAGGTAGTCCACCTGCAGGCGCCGCAGTGCGGCATGGCAGGCCTCGACGATGTGCTTGCGCGACAGGCCGACCTGGTTGGGTCCCTCGCGCTCGGCGCCGAAGAAGACCTTGCTCGAGACGAGGAACGTGTCGCGGGGCCAGCCTGACTTTTTGAGGATGTCGCCCATCACCACCTCGGCCTGGCCGTCGGCGTAGGTCTCGGCGTTGTCGAAGAAATTCACGCCGGCGTCGTACGCCGTGTGCAGGAGGTCGTGCGCGGTGCGGTCGCCCACCTGTTTGCCGAACGTGACCCAGGCGCCGAAAGATAGCGCACTGATCTTGAGGCCGGAGGAACCGAGGCGGCGGTAGGGCATGCTCATGGGCGAAAACATGCCCGCTGCCGCGTCGGTTGTCTACTGGCCGGCGAGGAAATCTTGGGTGACCGTCAGATCGTCGGCGGTGAGGTTGTGGCCCGCGGGGAAGACTTTCACGGTGACTTCAGCTCCGCCGGCTTCAAGCAGGCGGGCCAGATGGGGCGGATGATCGGCCGGTACGATCGGGTCGGCGTGACCGCTGGTGATGAGGACGCGCCGGCCGGCGAGGGAGCCGGGCGCGGCCGGCTGGTCGAGGACGACCATCGGACGCAGGAGCACGGCGGCGCCCAGGGTGTCGGGGTGCAGTTGCAGGAGCACGGCGGCGATGTTGGCGCCGTTGGACATGCCGACGGCGGTGAGCTGGTGCGGATCGAGGCCATAGCGCTTTGTTGCCTCTTGGATGAAGGCCGCGAGCGTGGCGGCCCGGGTGCGAACCTCGGTGGGATCGAACACACCCTCGGCGAGGCGGGCGAAGAAGCGCCGTGCGCCGCGCTCGACGACATCTCCACGCGGGCTGAGCAGCGCTGAGCCCGGCGAGATGCGCCGGGCGAACGGGATGAGGTCATTCTCGTCCCCGCCTGTGCCGTGGAGCAGCAGGAGCGGCGGGGCCGATGGTGCGCCGGCTGGGGCCGGTTCGAAGCGGTGGTGGTAGGCGAGGGTGGACATGGTCAATCGAGCTTGGGCAGGGCCGCCTCGATCTCGGCCCGGAAGGGTTCGAGCCGCGGGGGCAGACCGAGCTTGGTGCCAAGGCTCTCCACGGGCTCGTCGATGGCAAAGCCGGGCTGGTCGGTGGCGATCTCGAAGAGCACGCCGCCGGGTTCGCGGTAGTAGAGGGACTTGAAGTAGGCGCGGTCGATCACCGGGCTGACGCCGAGTCCGTGCTGCGCGACTTCTTGATGGGCGGCGACGTGGGCTGCGTCGTCGGGCGTGCGGAAGGCGACGTGGTGGATCGTACCTGCGCCGTTGAGGCCACGGGGCAGGGCGGGATCGGTGAGAAGATCGATGTAGGTACCCGGGCCGCCGTTCGCGACCGTGTAGCGCGTGCGGTGCCCGTCCTGCGCGACCTGACGGTAGCCCATCGTGCCGGTCAGAACCGCGGCCGTGGGACCGGCTTCCGACAGGGCGAGGGTGGAACTGTGGAATCCGCGGATGGCGTGGGCAGCGGGTACGTCCTTGGCCGGTGCCGGCGGGCGCGTATCGGCCTCGGCGGTGGCGACGAGTTCGAGGCGCAGGCCGTCGGGATCGAAGACGGTCAGCGCCTGATCGCCGAAGCGCGTCTCGACCGGGCCGGTGGCAACCTTGAGGCGCGCCAGACGCTCCTGCCAGAAGGCGAGGGACCCGGACGGAATCGAGAAGGCCGTGGCGTAGGCTTGACCGTGTCCGGGCCGGCCGCGGCGCAACCCCATCCAGGGGAAGAACGTCAGCACGGTGCCGGGCGAGCCGGCATAGTCACCGTAATAGAGGTGATACGTACCGGGATCGTCCTGGTTGACCGACTTCTTGATGAAGCGCAGCCCGAGCACGCGCGTGTAGAAATCCAGGTTCTGGCGCGGATCGGAGGCAATGGCAGTGATGTGATGGAGGCCGAGGAGATTCATGGCGATTGAGTGGGGCGGGTCTCTGGCCCGCCTTGGTAAGGCGAAATATGCTGTGTGGCGTGCACGGGGCAGGTCACAGACCTGCCCAACTTACTTGGCGAGTTTGCTGTCAGCCGAGAGGGCGCCGCCGCCGGAGATGACGAGGGCGACGGACATGGCGAGCAGGCTCAGGGCGAATTCCATGCCGGCGGGCATGAAAAACGCGCTGCTGTGCACCGTGAGGATCGCGACGAGCATCACGACCGCGGTGTTGAGCGCCGCGAAACGCGTGGCGAGGCCGAGGATCAGCAGGAGGCCGCCGAAGAACTCACCGCTGCCGGCGAGCGTGGCCCAGAAGATGCCGGGCTTCATGCCCAATTGCTCGGCGAAGAAGCCGGCGGTGCCTTGCAGGCCGTAGCCGCCGAACCAGCCGAAGAGTTTTTGCGCGCCATGGGCGGCCATGGTGAAGCCGAGGACGAGTCGGAGCACGACCGGGGACCAGTTGTGCGCGTTGGTGCTGAGGAGCTTTGTGAGCAGGTTTTTCATGATGTGGATGGGTTGATGGTTTGAACTTGAAGTATTTGCTTCGGAAAAATCCGGGATGAATGGGATAGATCCTCAATTGCCCGACGAGGGGGTGGAGGGTGTCGCGGCAGTCGGAGCGCCAACCTTCTTGCACAGCCAGCCGAGGGTGAACTGCTCGGCGGACGAGAGTGCACCGAACTCGCGGGTGATGCTGGCGGCGACCTTCGGGAAGAGATCCGTGATGAAGATCCGGCCTTTGGGAGTGAGGGAGACGGTGATGAATCGCCGGTCATCCTGGTCGCGCTCACGAGTGACAAGGCCCGCCTTTTCGAGGTTATCGACGATCAGCGTGATGTTGCCTCCGCTCTTGAGCAACTTGCCCGCGAGTTCGCTCTGGCAGAGCGGACCTCGATGCAGCAGGGCCTCGAGCACGCCGAACTGGGAAAGGGTGATCTCCTTGGGCAGCACACTGTGGGCACGCGCGGTCACCGACTCGGCCGCCCGCATCAGCTTGATGTAGGCGTTGAGGGCGTCGGTTTCAGCTTTGGTGCCTTGGTAGTGCGTTCCCATAACGATTCAATATCGAAGTAATTATTAGATTAACGTCAAAGGATTTAATCTAGAATCTATAATAAACGCTGATGTCCAGCGTCTTACCGAATCTACTTCAAGCCATCGAGTCGAGTTTTTCGATGCGGCGCACGTGGCGACCGCCTTCGAACTCGGTCTCAAGCCAGGTGCGAACGATCTTGAACGCCATATCGAGGGTGATCGTGCGTTCGCCGAGGGAGAGGCAATTGGCGTCGTTGTGGGAGCGGTTCCAGATGGCGACCTGCTCATTCCAGCAGACGCCGCAGCGGACGCCTTTGACGCGGTTCGCGGCCATGGCCTCGCCGTTGCCGGAGCCACCGAGGACGATGCCGCGCTGGAACTCGCCAGCGGCGACGGCGCGGGCGACGGGGAAGCAAAAATCAGGAAAGTCGCAGCTGTCGGCCGAGTGCGTGCCAAAGTCGCGGACGGTGTGGCCCTCGGCGAGGAGCATTTCCTTGATGGCTTCCTTGTACTTGAAGCCGGCGTGGTCCGAACCGATGGCGATGGTGAAGGTTTTCATTAACAAGTGAACAGTTGGGGGGTTGCCGTGTCATTGGCGGGTGACACCCTAGGGTCCGCAAACAAAATCCCACCCCATGAAGCGCTGCCCTTTCCTGCTCATCGTCCTCGCAACCCTGCTCGTCGCCGGCTGCAACTCCCTGGAGAAACGGATCAGCGCCCAGCAGGCGCAATTCGACACGTGGCCGGCTGACGTGCGCGAAAAGATCCAGGCCGGGCGCGTCGACATCGGCTTCACGCCGGAACAGGTGCGCGTCGCGCTGGGTGAACCCACCCGCAAATACCAGCGCACCACGGCGGAAGGCAGCTCCGAGGTCTGGGCCTACGCCGGCGGCCGGGTGGGGCTTTCGCTCGGCATCGGCGTGGGCACCGCCCGCGGTTCCTCCGCCTACGCCGGCGGTGTCGCCTACGAGCCGCCGACCTATGGCGCCGACGACGAGGCCGTGCGCGTGGTGTTCGAGGGCGGCAAGGTGACGTCGGTCGAGAAGCGCGCGAAGTAGCAGCGGCTTCTAGCCGGCGACCAGCCGCAGGAACGCCGCCGTGTCGGCGAGGTTGGCCAACGCCACCGTCGGCCGGCACGCTTCCAACTCGGCGAGGGAGAAAAGCCCGGTCGCCACGGCAACAGTGCGCGCGCCGATCACCTGGCCGCACTCCACGTCGTGCGGCGTGTCGCCGATGATGAAGGTGTTTTCGGGCGCGAACTCCGCGCCGTGATGAGCCTGTGCACGCTGTAGCGCCACGGGTCCGAGGTCATTGCGCGTCGGACTGTCGTCGGCAAAGGCGCCGAAACGGAAATAGTGCCAGACGTTGAAGTGCGACAGCTTCAGTTCCGCGCCGCGCACCACATTGCCGGTCAGCAGGCCCTGCACGATGTCGCGGCGTCCGTGCACCTGCGCCAGCAACTCCGCCACGCCGGGCAGCAGCTGCCCGGAAGGACCGGCCTTCAATTCCACCGGCAGGAGCGAGAGGTAGGCCTCCAGATAGGCCGCCCGATTCTCCGGGGTGTCCGGCAACCCGACATGGCGCAAGACCTCGGCGACGATCCAGCTGTCGGTGCGACCGGCCCAGTTGATCTGTCGCAGGTCCACCTCGCGCCCGAAGCACTCGCGCAGCGCCCGCTGCATGGCCCGGAAACCCGCGCCGTGCGAAATGATCAGCGTTCCGTCGATATCCCAGAGCAACAGCTTCGGTGAACTCACGACCCCACCTTGCCGCCCCGGCCAATCGCGAGGCAAGCCGCATTCGCCGGTCGGTCCGCGTACGCCGAGGGCGTGAGCCCGGTGAAGCGCCGGAAGACGGTGGCGAAGTACTGCGAGCTGGAAAAACCGAGGCGGTGGGCAAGCTCCGTGACGCGGGGGCCGGACTGGCGGAGTTCGGTGCAGGCGGCGGCGATCTTGGCGCGAAGGATGTACTCGCCGGGCGGGAGTCCGACTTCGCGGCGGAAGCGGGCCTTGAAGCGGGATTCGGAAAGGTGGATGGTGCGGGCGAGCTCGGGCACGTAAAGCGGCTCGTGCAGGTGCCGGGCAATGTGGTCGAGGGAGCGGGCGATGCGCAGGGAGACCCCGGCGCCGGCGTCAGCGCGGGCAGCCGCGAGTGTGGCGAAGAGATAGCGCAGGATGAGGTTCGCGGCGGCGATCCGATCCAGCAGGGCGACGGGGCGGCGGGCCAGGGTGTGCAATATTGCACTGGTCAGTTCCGCGGCCTCACGCGGGGCCGGAAAATGGCGGTCGGGCAGGCTGAGGAGGGCCTGCCGGAGTGCGACGGCGGCGGAGCGCTCGAGGAAAAGCAGCGGCGCATCCAGCGGCTGCATGCGCAGGAGCACCCAGTGGAGACGGCTCTTTTCCTCGGGGGCGCCGGCCGTATCGAGGCAGTCGCCGGGCAGGGTCACAAGCTGGTCGCCACCCTGCAGCTGGTAGACGCGGTCGTCGATCCGGTAGGTTTGCACGCCGCGGGCGAGGTAGCAGATCCCGAGGCAACCGGCATGGGCGACGCCGGCGAGACCGCGCCGTGCCGCCCGGTAGTGGTAGCTGCCGATCTCGAGCACCCCAGGGACATTGATGGCGCGGGCAAAGAGGTCGATGCGTCCCGTCTGGCGGGCACTGGGCAGGCGCCGGCGGGTGTTCGATTTCATACTGGGCGACATTCTTGGACGCAGCGTGCGATGGGTCCGGGCATACTGTCGAGCGATGAATACCCCCGCCACCACACCGACAGTGCCCGACTATGGCGCACCGGCGAAGCTTCAGCCCACCGTTCGCCTGACGCCGGCCCAGGTCGCCTTTTACCATGAGCACGGATACCTCGCGATCGAGGCGATCATGCCCGTGGACGAGATTGCCGTCGTTCGCCGGATTTATGACCGCCTCTTCAACGAGGATCGGGCGCAGACTGGTCGCGACACGTACGACCTCACGGGCGCCAAGGACCGGGGCAAGAAGGAGGCCATCCCGCAGATCCTCCAGCCCGCCAAGTATGCGCCGGCCCTGCTGGAGACCCAGATGGTCGCCAATCTGAAGGCGATGATGCAGCAGCTGCACGGTCCCGAGACGAAGATGGTCGGCGACCACGCGATCAACAAGCCGCCGCACAATGCCGCGGCGACGCCCTGGCACCAGGACGAGGCGTACTGGAACC
>CAZGJB010000157.1:0-8461 GCA_964526145.1 uncultured Opitutaceae bacterium | reverse complement strand
TACGGTTCACTTTTCGAGACCGGTCCCGATCCGACTACAGGCCATTGGGCCGTCCAGCTGCATGACGCCGATGACGGCGCGGCGGTCTTTGACGCCACCTCGCTTGCGGATGCCCTGGGCAAGCTGGAGGAAGTCCTCGCCAGCGCCCCGTTTACATTGGGCGAACTCGACGCGCTCGGCTTCCACCTTACGTGATCGCGGCCCGGTTTGTGCCGCCGCGGCCGGGCTAACCACGCCCCGGGGAAATTGCCTTTGACCCTCCGTATCCGAAGCCCCTTAGCTAAACCCTTTCAAAACCCATGTCCGCGAAACCCACCATCATCTACACGAAAACCGACGAGGCCCCCGCCCTCGCCACCTATTCCCTGCTGCCGATCGTGCAGGCCTTCGCGAAGCACGCCGGCATCGCCTTCGAGACCCGGGACATCTCCGTCGCCGCCCGCATCCTCGCGATCTTCCCCGATTTCCTGACCGAGGCCCAGCGCCATCCTGATCACCTCGCCGAACTCGGCGCCCTCACGCTCAAGCCTGAGGCCAACATCATCAAGCTGCCCAACATCTCCGCCTCCGTCCCGCAGCTGAAGGAAGCCATCGCCGAGCTCCAGGCCCACGGCTACAAGGTGCCCGCCTACCCCGAGACGCCCAAGACCGACGCCGAGAAGGACATCAAGGCCCGCTACGACAAGGTGAAGGGCTCCGCCGTGAACCCGGTTCTCCGCGAAGGCAACTCCGACCGCCGCGCCCCCAAGGCCGTCAAGGACTACGCCCGCGCCCACCCGCACTCCATGGGCAAGTGGGCCCCCGACTCGAAGACCTCCGTCGCCACCATGGGCAAGAACGATTTCTGCTCGAACGAGAAATCAGTCACCCTCGCCGCCGCGACGACCGCGCGCATCGAGTTTGTCGGTGCCGACGGCCAGGCAAAGGTTCTCCTGCCCAAGCTCGCCCTCAAGGCCGGTGAGATCCTCGACGGCACGTACATGAGCAAGCAGGCGCTCGTCGCCTTCTACGAGCAGCAGATCGCCCGGGCGAAGGCCGACGGCGTGCTGTTCTCGCTCCATCTCAAGGCCACGATGATGAAGGTCTCCGACCCCATCCTCTTCGGCCATTGCGTGCGGGTGTTTTTCAAGGACCTCCTCGCCAAGCACGCCGCGACGTTCGCCAGCCTCGGCGTCGACCTGAACAACGGCTTCGGTGACCTGGTCGAGAAGCTCGGTAAACTGCCGGCCGACCAGAAGGCCGCCATCGAAGCCGACATCAAGGCCGTCTTCGCCGCGCGCCCGGCCGTCGCCATGGTCAATTCCGATCAGGGCATCACCAACCTTCACGTGCCGTCCGACGTCATCGTCGACGCCTCGATGCCAGCCATGATCCGCGCCGGCGGCAAGATGTACGACGCCGCGGGCAAGACCCAGGACACCCTCGCGGTCATCCCCGACAGCTGCTACGCGGGCGTCTACGCCACCACGGTCGAGTTCTGCAAGAGGCACGGCGCCTTCGATCCGAAGACCATGGGTTCCGTCCCCAATGTCGGTCTCATGGCCCAGGCCGCCGAGGAGTATGGTTCGCACAACAAGACCTTCGTGGTTCCCGCCAACGGCACCATCCGGGTGGTCGACGAGGCCGGCAAGGCGCTCATCGAGCACGCGGTGCAGGAGGGCGACGTCTGGCGTGCCTGCCAGACCAAGGACGCGTCGGTGCAGGACTGGGTGAAGCTCGCGGTCAACCGTGCCCGCCTGAGCCAGACGCCCGCCATTTTCTGGCTGGATGAAAACCGCGCGCACGACGCGCAGGTCATTGCCAAGGTGAAAGCCTGCCTGGCCCAGCACGACACCAAGGGCCTCGACATCCGCATCCTCGCCCCGGCCGCCGCCTGCCAGGCGACGCTGGAGCGCCTCAAGGTCGGACAAGACACGATCAGCGTCACGGGCAACGTCCTCCGCGACTACCTCACCGACCTGTTCCCGATCCTCGAGGTCGGCACGAGCGCGAAGATGCTTTCCATCGTCCCGCTCATGAACGGTGGCGGCCTTTTCGAGACGGGCGCCGGCGGCTCCGCCCCGAAGCACGTCGAGCAGTTCCAGCAGGAGAACTACCTGCGCTGGGACAGTCTCGGTGAGTTCTTCGCCATTGCCGCGAGCCTTGAGCACCTCGCCCTCACCCAGAAACACGCCGCGGCCAAGGTCCTCGCCGACACGCTCGATCAAGCCAACGGCAAATTCCTCGAGACCGACAAGTCCCCGGGCCGCAAGCTCGGCACCATCGACAACCGCGGCAGCCATTTCTACCTCTGCCTGTACTGGGCACAGGCCCTCGCGGCGCAGACGGCGGATGCCGGTTTGCAGAAGGTCTTCGCGCCGATCGCCGAGAAACTCGCCGCGGCCGAGAAACAGATCGTGGCCGAGCTCCTCGCCGTCCAGGGCAAGCCCGCCGACGTCGGCGGCTACTACCAGCCCGACGACGCCAAGGCCTCAGCCGCGCTGCGCCCGAGCCCGACGTTCAACACGATTCTGGCGACGCTTTGACGGGCCAGTCAGCGTCGATCAGCGCAGGTCAGCACTCCCTCAGTTCGGAATCTCCGGCTCCACGAGTTGTGCCAGCTGGCTGAGGGACTCCTGCCAGCCGAGGTAGCACATCTCCGCCGGGATGACCTCCGGGACACCCGCCTGCTCGATGTTGAGTTCGGTGCCGCCGAACACGGGCTTGAGCGTGACCGTCGTGACCATCTCGCCCGGCAGATTCGGGTCGTCGAACTTGTCGCTGTAGCTGATCCGCTCGTTGGGCACGATTTCCCGATAGCTGCCGCCGAAACTATGCGCGGCGCCCGTGGTGAAGTTCGTGAACGACATGCGGAAGGTGCCGCCGACCTTCGCGTCGAGGTGGTGGACCCTGCAGGTGAAGCCATGCGGCGGGTTCCATTTGGCCATGGCATCGGCATCGGTAAACGCGCGGAAGACCTTCTCGGGCTTGGCGCGGACAACACGGTGGAGTCGGATGGTGTGGGTGGACATAGAGGGGTGCCGGCGAAGTTAGGTTGAGGCACGGCCATGGTCACCTCGAATCGCCGGGAGTTCCGCGATTGCAGGCCCACTCCTCCCGCCTCATCAAAGGGAGCGTCCATGGCCGCGCCCACCCTCGCCTTCACGCCGACCGCCGCCTTCGAGCGGCTGCAGCAGATCGTCGCCGATCTCATTGCCAATGCCCGGGTGGATCATCCCTTGGGTGTTGTCAGCTACACGCCGGCGGCCTTCGGCGACACCTACCCGGCCCTGTACCTGCGCGACTTCACCTACATGGCCGAATCGGCGCCGGGGTTCATCCCGCCAAGCCATGTGCGCGCCATCATCGACCTGATGCTGGCCCATCTCTCGCCGACCGGGCTCTGCCCGGAGCGAATCAGCCAGGCCGGCGAAGTCATCTACGTCTGCCACGGGAGCGGCCCGGCGGCCGACTCCGCGCTCTTTCTCGCCAAACTGTGCGCGGCGCACCAGCGCCATGGTGCCGCACCCGACTTCGCCGCGCACGTGTTGCCCAAGCTCGAGCGCACCTTGGCTACCGTTCCCTGTGAAGCATCGACGGGCCTTGTCTGTATCAATCCCGCTGCGCCCCATACCGGCTACGGCTTCACCGACACGATCGCGATCACGGGTCGCCATCTCTTCTGCTCCCTCCTCCGCTTCGAGGCTTACGGCATCCTTGCCACGCTGGCGCGCGCCGCCGGCCAGCCCGAGACGGCCACCCGGCACGCGCGTGAGGCTGAGCGCATTCGCTCCCACCTCGAGCTGCTCTGGTCACCCGAGCACGAACTCTATTTTGCCGGATCGCAGGATTGCCGGCAGGCTGACGTCTGGGGCTCCGCCTACGCCTGCGTGCTTGGGGCGCCGGATGCGGCGCGGCGGCTCGCGATCGCCCGCACGCTCTTCACCCAGCGCGAACGGTTCGTCTGGCGCGGACAGATCCGTCACCTCCTCCTGCCCGAGCACTGGCAGCGGCTGATCGTCGACGCCGACTGGACCCGGCCGGGGGAGTTCCAGAACGGTCCCTTCTGGGGAACGGCGAGTGGCTGGGTGGCCGAGACCCTCGAACTGCACCAGCGCGGCACTGGCCTCGAACTCCTGGTCGCGCTCACGGCCGATTTCGCGACCCACGGCGTCTGGGAATGTGTCGGCCCGGGCGGCTACCAGCGCGTGCCGCAAAACGTCTCGTCGGCCTGCCTGCCGCTCGCCTCGTTCGAGCGTCTGCTGCTCCGGGCTTAACCCACGACTTTCCGACCATGCCAACCGATCCCAGCCCAGTTGCCGTCGTCCAGCGCCAGCTCGACGCCTACAATGCCCGCGATGTCGAGGCCCTCGTCGCGATCTACGCGGACGATGCCCGCCTGTTTGAGCATCCCGACAAGCTTGTCGCCCAAGGCACCGCGGCATTGCGGGCGCGGTTCAGTCAGCGCTTCGCTGAGCCGAACCTGCACGCCGCGCTGCTCAACCGCATCGTCAGCGGCAACCGCGTCATCGATCACGAGCGCGTCACCCGCACATTCCCGGAAGGGCCGGGCGAGATCGAACTCGTGATGATCTACGAAGTCGTGGACGGCCGCATCGCGCAGGCGTGGTCGATCATCGGCCCGCGCAAGCTGGCGACCTAGCTCGGCGCTACCCAAGGAACATCACTTCTGGAACTGATACGCCGTCATCTCGACCGTGGCCTGGAAGGGCCGGCGGCTGCGGAAGGCCTCACGGTCGGGGGTGCGCGCGGGGGCGCTCTCGAAGACCACGGGGGCGGACTGCACCGGGTTCAGGCGCAGCTCGTTCATCCAGTCAAAACTCTCGGTGTTGGCCGCGACGAAGACCGGCGTGACGCCGGAAGTCTCCTCGATCTGCGCGAGCGCCTGCGTCGTGAAGACGGTGCGCAGCTCCTGCGTGGGGGCGGCCGGCGGCGGCAACGGCGCCGCGACGGGGAACGCAGTTGGGGCCGTGCTGGCGAGCGCCGGGGTCTCGGATGGGGCCGAAGCCGGCCGGCTCATCACGAGGAACGCGACGCAGGCGGCGGCCGCGAGACCGGCGCCGTAATAGGAGAGCGAGGCAAGGCGGCGCGATGACTTTTCCGACGCCACGCGGGCGCGGGCGGGCGCCTCGGCGGTGAACTGCGCGGACAGCTGGGCACAGGCCTTGTGCATCTGGCAGTACTGGCGGTACAGGCGGTGTCGGGCGGGGTTTTGCCGGATCTCTGTTTCCAGCGCGGCGGCGTCCGTCTCGCTGATCTGGTGGTCAAGGTACAGATTCAGCAATTCGATGAACTTGGTGTCTTTCATTTGAAGTCTTCTCCGAGTTTGCTGCGCAGGCTCTCACGGGCCCGCGCGATGCGGCTTTTGACCGTGCCCACGGAGATGCCGAGGATCTCGGCGATTTCCTCGTAGGACAGGTTTTTCACGTTGCGCAGGATCAGGATCTCGCGGTGCTTGGCCCCCAGCTTTTCCATCGCCTGGCCGATGCGGTCCACGAACTCCTGGGTGACGGTGATGTCGTCCGGCGTCTCCACCTCGGCCGGGATGATGTCGGCCAGCGTGCCTTCGCCGTCGGCGCCGATGGGCTGCTCGAAGGAGATGGTCTTGTCACGCTTGCGCCGCCACCAGTACCAGTACCGGTTGCGGGCCAGGTTGGTGGCGATCTGGTAAAGCCAGGTCGAGAACGCGGAGTCGCCCCGGAAGTTCACCAACCCGCGATGGGCGCGGATAAATGCATCCTGGGTAACCTCTTCCGCATCCTGCGTGTTGCGCAGCAACTGGTGCACCATCGAGTAGATGCGATCCCAGTAGCGGGAAACCATCTCATCGAAGGCCGACTGGTCGCCGTTCTTGAAACGGTCTACCAGCACGCGGTCCATGGCCACTTCCTGAGCTTTGGATGACATACGTTCAGCCTCGCTCTGATGGGTGTACCTCTGAAATGTTCCCGGAATATTAATAGGAAAAAGATGCTTAATGCGCCCTTTTGCGCGGTCAATGGCTTCGCGGCTTTACCTGCTAGAAATTACTTGCCAATCTGAGCTTACAAAACCTATTTCGCACCTTTTATCAGCACTTCGAGGGTTGGTAGCTCAATGGTAGAGCAGCGTCCTTTTAAGTCGTTGGTTCCGGGTTCGAATCCCGGCCAACCCACCAGTGCTGAAGAGCTTCCCCACACCACACCATGAAACGCCTTGTCATCATCGAGGATCAGACCGCCATCCGTGAGATGATTGTCGAAATCCTCCGCCTCGACAAAAATTACGAACTCGTGGGGGAGAGCGGTGACGGCCAGGAGGCCCTCAACCTTTGTCTCGAGCTCAAGCCCGATCTCCTCGTTCTCGATGCCAAGCTCCCGGGTCTCAACGGCGTGGACATCCTGCGGCGCCTGGTGAAAAAGCACCCGGCCGTCCGTGTGCTGGTTTTCTCGGGCCACGAGAACCCCGTCTTGGTCCGCGAGATGCTCGAGGCCGGCGCCCACGGTTTCGTCGAGAAGACCGCCGGCCTCCTTGAGTTCAAGAAGGGCCTCGAGAGCGTCGCCAACGGCGGCACCTATTTCGGCCCGGCGGTCGCCGCCCTCCTGCGCAACGTGGTCGCCAATCCGGCGGCCAGCAACGCCTCCGACTTCCTCACCGACCGCGAACGCGAGATCCTTCAGCTGGTGGCCGAGAGTCACAGCACCAAGGAGATCGCGGCCAAGCTCGGCATCAGCATCAAGACGGTCGACAACCACCGCACGAACCTGATGCGCAAACTCAATCTTCACGACGTCGCCAGTCTCACGCGCTATGCGCTGGAGATCGGCCTCATCGAGCCCAAGAAACCCGTGTAGTAAATCCTTGCCGTTACCCCTGACCTGCCCAATAGGTTACGACCTCGTCCCAATTCCCGATCCTCCATGAACACCGTTTCCCGGAAACTGCTTTTCATCCTCGTCAGCGCCGCGGTCTTCCTGACCGGATGCGCCAAAAAGCCGAAGCGCCCTGACCCGAGCTCGACGGTGCTCGGTCCTTCCGCGGGCGGCACCATCGTCCCGCAGGACATCGGCACGATCGCCGATCCGAACTCCCTCCTCTCCGGCCGCGACGCGGGCTGGGATCCCAACGGCCAGAACCGCACGCTGCTGCAGGCCGTGTACTTCGATTTCGACAAGTCCAACATCAAGCAGAGCGAGCGCCCCAAGCTCGAGGCCGCCGCGCAGTACCTGAAGGACAACCCGACGCACCGCGTGCTCCTCGAAGGCCATTGCGACTGGCGCGGCACCGCCGAGTACAATCTCGGCCTCGGTGATCGCCGTGCTTCCGCCGCCAAGCAGTTCCTTTCCGGCCTCGGCGTAGGCGCCGACAAGACCGAGACGCTCTCCAAGGGCAGCCTCGATGCCACGAAGAACGCCGACGACGCGACCGCCGCCAAGGACCGCCGCGTCGAGCTGGTCGTGATCCGCCCGCTCTGATCTTCGGCTACAGTTTCGCCAAGCAAAACGCCCCGGATTAATCCGGGGCGTTTTTGTTTTGGGCTGACTCGTCGCCTTACCCGCGCGCCACGCTGCGCAGGATGCGCTGCACGGTCTCGATGCCCTTGTGCATCAGGCGCAGGTCGAATCCCTCGTTCGGTGCGTGGAGGTTGTCCTCGGGCAGGAACAGGCCGAGCATGATCGCGTCGAGTCCGAGTTCGTTCTTCAGGTCGGCGATCAACCCCACGCTGCCGCCCTCGCGCAGATAGAGGGGCGGACGCCCGAAGACCTCCGTTGCCGCCTGGTGCGTCGCGCGAAAGGCCCGCGCTAGCACGGGCGACTGGTCCTTCGGCGTGTTGCTCCGGTCCGGCGGCACGACCACATACGGCAGGGCGTCGTGCTGGTCGGTGATCTTGAGCTTCAAGCCCTGCGGCGCCCGCTCGCGGATGGCACGGAAGATGAGCTCCTTCATCTTCTCCGGCGTCTGGTTGGGCACGAGACGGCAGCTGATCTTAACCCGCGCCTTGCTCGGGATGACGGTCTTCGAGCCCTCGCCCTGATAGCCGCCGCCGATGCCGTTGAACTCCAGGGTCGGCAGAAAACGGATCGCCTCGAACGGGTTGAAGCCCGGTGGCGTGTGGAACCGCTCGATGCCGAGGAACTCCGCGTAGGCCTTTTCGCTGAGGCCGAGCTGCTTCAGCTGCTCGCGCTCCCACGGCTCGACGTCGATGACGTCGTCGTAGAAACCGGGGATGTTCACGCGTCCGTCCGGCGTGTGCAGCGACGCACACAGTTCGGTCAAAGCCTGGATCGGGTTGAGCAGCACGCCGCCGTTCATGCCGGAGTGCAGATCCACGCGGGCATTGGTCAGCTCGATCTCGAAGCACACCATGCCGCGGAGGCCGACCGTGATGACCATCTGGTCGGGATTCGGAATGCCCGTGTCCGACAGGAACACGAAGTCCGCGTCCGCCAGCTTGGCCCGATGCTCGCGCAGGAAGTCTTTG
>CAZGJB010000156.1:0-8526 GCA_964526145.1 uncultured Opitutaceae bacterium | reverse complement strand
TTTGAATATCACATGGGAAAATATTCAAAAAGGGCGCGTTCAATTTCCTTGTCAGGTGGAATACGTCGCTGGTTGCGCGATATAGGTCTTGCAGGTAAAAATTCTCATACCAAAGTTGCCCCTGAATTTATTTTCAAAAGTCATGATGTGGTTGTCGCAAACTTCTTGGGTGCATATTTTGCATGTGATGGAACTATCAACACCAAGGGTAAAGATAGACATGGAAACCAACGCAAAGATTGTTGTGTCGAATATTACAGCGTGTCAGAAAAACTCATAAATGATGTCCAGCATTTGTTATTACGATTCGGTGTACAGACAACAAAAGGTGTTAAACGAGGTAAATACAAAGGTGAAGTTCATCTTAGTTGGAGACTATCAATTACGTCACAAGACTATGTGAAACGGTTTTTGGACACAATTCCAATACATCATTCTAAACAGCAAATTTTGAAAGATTGGGGTTTGTTCAGAACACAACCCGATAATATTCATATTGCTGACCCTGTGGCTGAGATTATCACCGATATCAGGGGTAAATGCCGTTGTCTTTCTGTTGATGAGGATAAGTCTTTTGTAATCAATGATTTTGTTGTTCACAACACGATTCACTTATCACAATTAGGTCTGTCATGGATATGGGGACGTAACCCACGTAAAAATATTCTTGTCGTGACATACAACCAAACAAGGGCAGATGAACTGGGACATGAGTTCCGTCAATTTGTTCGAGACAGACCGACATTTAAACAAGTTTTCCCAGAAGTTGAATTTCAGGCTGATGCGAAGTCAAAATCGTTCATGCAGAACAAAGCCGGTGGTAAAATATTTTTTATCGGTGTTGGTGGGACGATTACTGGTCGTACGGCGGATTATATTATCATTGATGACCCGTTCAAAGGTGATGATGATGAATTTACGAACCAGCACCTTGAGAAGATATGGTCATGGTTCTACAAAGTGGCTTATTCTCGTGCATCTAACCGAACAAAAATAGTAGTTATCCATTGCATGACAGGGGACACTCCTGTTTTAATGGTTGATGGTCAAGAAAAACCATTACGAGATGTGCGAATCGGTGACGAAGTAGCATCTTATAAAAATGGTAAAATTGTATCTTCAAAAGTCGTTAATTGGAAAAATCAAGGTACTGATTGTTTGTTTACAATCAGGATGAAATCTGGTATCTCTGTTAGAGCAAATGCAAGGCATCCTTTCCTTGTAAACGAAAACGGAGAAGAAAAATGGCTGCGAACGGATCAAATCAAAAAGGGAATGTATATCCGGAAGGTCATTGGGGAAAATGGCGAGACAAACAATGTTCAGTTGACGGATGTGAAGAAAAAGCACGATGTAAAGGATTGTGTAACTCCCATTATTCTAAAAAGAAATGGGCAGATGGACACAGGCCACCGACTGCACAAAGTGCTAGGTATCGTAGAAAATGTCATTTGCGACATCGGTACGGGATTGAAATCGAAGATTATGAGCGCATGTTCATTGACCAGAAAGGTGTATGTGCAATTTGTAATCAAACGCCTAGAAAAAAAGATAATAAAGCGTTTTGGGACGGAAAATTGCTCATTGATCACTGTCATGACACAGGAAAAGTTAGAGGATTACTCTGCAATGACTGCAATCTCGCAGTTGGATATGCAAGAACAGCAGAAATTCTGCGGTCAGCAGCTAAATACCTTGAAAATAATGGATGATGAAGTTCTTGAAGTTCTTTATGGTGGTGAAGAAGATGTTTTTGACATTCAAGTTGAAGATACTGAAAATTTTATCGCAAACGGGCTGATCAGTCATAACACACGGTGGAACGAAGATGATCTGATAGGTCGTCTTTGCGATCCTACGCACCCAGAACGTGACAAACGATTTAAAGGTATTTCCGGTGACTGGGAGTTTATGAACATACCAGGGGTCATTAGAGACGAAAGATTGGCAACTGCGCTGGGTCTGAAACTGACTGTACCAAAAGACCCATCGGTTATTGAACAATTTGGTGACAAACCATGTACTGCTTTATGGCCTAAAGAAAAGTCACTTGAATTTTTCGCGCAATGGAAACGTGGTGATCCGTTGTCATTTTCGGCACTAGTTATGGGTTCACCATCACCTGAAAATGGTTCGTACTTCACGACAGATATGATTGTTGAGTACCACGCACACGAATTACCAACTAATTTACGAAAATATGGTGCATCTGACCATGCTGTTAGTGAGAAACAGAAACGAGATAAAACCGTACTTGGTTGCGTTGGGATAGACGAAGACGATAATATTTGGATTTTACCGGATTTGATGTGGGATCAGATGCAAACTGACCGCACTGTTGAAGAAATATTGGCAAAATGCCGTCTTCATAAACCATTTTGTTGGTGGATGGAAAGTGAACTTATCTCGAAATCGTTTGGTCCTTTCTTACGAAAAAGAATGGTTGAAGAACGTGTTTATACATTGATCGACCCAGTTACGCCTACAAAAGACAAGATGACAAGGGCAAGATCAATCCAAGGTCGTATGTCGATGAGGAAAGTATTTTTCCCAGCTTTTGCGCCTTGGTTCGCTGATGCAAAGAACCAACTTTTGAAATTTGGTTCAGGCGGGTCGAATGATGATTTTGTTGACTGGTTGGCTTGGATTGGGTTAGGATTGACAAAAGAAATGGCAGCGCAAAGCTATCGTCCACCTAAAAACCCAATTCCTAAGACTGGAACAGCAGCGTGGGTTATTCATGCGAGTGACCAGTTAAAAGCACAACAAAAGACACACTCAAAAGGCTGGTAATAAAATGCTCGATTTAGAAAGTATGATGGACACAGGTTCAGAACCAGTTGCAAGCAACAGTGGTGTTGAACGAGATGAACCTAAGATCGACCAAGGTGAAAAAGATAGTGTAACCAGTTGGCAGAAGAAAATTCTGGCAGCAAAGAAGTATTTTGCCGATGATTATAAACGCATGCGTGAGGATATGAAACTTGCGAAACAAGGTGCGTCCGACGAATGGGTAAAAGATGGTAATTATACCGTCCCGATCATCAATCGTTATATTAATCAGGCAGTTGCTGGGTTATATGCTAAAAACCCGACAGCAACGGCTGAAAGACGTAAAACACTCGACTACGCCCTTTGGGACGGGAAACCTGATACAGCAATGGCTGCATTACAGGGGGCATTGACAGGTGATATGGCTGCAATGGAACTAGCAGCTGACATCGAGCAAGGTCGTAAACGTCATGAACTTTTGATGAAAATTGCTAAAACTCTTGAAATTCTTTTTGAGTACTACTCAAACGAGCAAAAACCACGATTAAAACCATCAATGAAGTCGTTTGTTCGTCGCGCTAAGACATGCGGTGTCGGTTATCTGATGCTTGGTTTTCAGCGCGAATACGGCGAGTTGGCGATGGATGAAACAGCATCACTTGCTGATGCACGAAACAAAATGGCTGAACTTCAGCGGAGAATGGACGATCTAGCTGATGATGAGATAGATTCGGCGACCTACGACCAAGAAATTTTTGAATTGCAGAATTTAATTAATGACATGCAAGCCAAAGAAAATACAATATTACGTGAGGGACCAAAGTTTATGTTCCCACGTTCTACCGAGATTATCCCTGATCCGAATTGTACTCAATTAATGGGTTTTATTGGGGCCGGATGGGTTGCTCGTGAATATCACAAAACACCTTCTCAAATTCAGAAACTGTTTAAAGTAGATATTAAAAATTCGTACACACCTTATCGTGAAAACGGTAAAGGTGAGATGGCTGAATACCATCGCCAAGCAGATAATGATACTGATAAAAGCAATGATAAAGCAGGAATGGTGTGTGTTTGGGAGGTATATAATAAAGACCTCGAACAAACATTTACAATCTGTGATGGTTATTGTGGCTTCTTGATCAAACCAAAAGAACCAGATTATTTCATGGAAGGCTTCTGGCCTATTTTCGCTTTGACATTCAATGATGTCGAGCAAGAAGATGGGTTGTTTCCATTGTCCGATCCACGTCAATTACGTCATGTTCAGGCTGAATATAATCGGTCACGTGAATATCGTCGCATGCATCGTGAAGCCAATAAACCAAAATATGCCACTGTCAAAGGTCGTCTATCTGAAGGTGACAAACAGTTACTTTCAAATGCACCAGCACATGCTGTTATTGAATTTGAAAGTTTAAGTGCAGGTGAGAAAATTGGTGATCTGGTACAGCGTTTCGAAAGCATACCTATTGACCCAGCATTGTACGAGACCAACTCCGAGATGGAAGACGTTCTTCGTACTGTAGGGGCGCAGGAAGCCGATATCGGTGGTCTATCTGGTGCAACAGCAACTGAGAGTTCTATCGCACAAGGCAGCCATGCCACGTCATTAGCGTCCAATGTTGATGACCTTGACGAGTTCCTGACTGATGTGTTCTCCGCATTAGGCCAACTTTTGATCATGGAATTGTCTGTCGAAACAGTTAAAGAAATTGCTGGTATTGGTTCTGTATGGCCTGAGATTGATCGTGAATCGGTTGTCAAAGAACTTAATTTGAAAGTCAGGGCCGGATCATCTGGTAGACCAAACCAAGCAGCACAATTGGCGAATATGGAACGCGGTATGCCGTATCTATTACAGTTACCAGGTGTTAATCCTTACCCTCTCGCGCATCGTTATGCAGACTTGCTTGAGATAAATCTTGATGATATTATCACGGAAGGAATGCCGTCAATCCAAGCAATGAACGCCCAAGTGGGACGGGCGATGCAAGGTGCGGGTGGACCAAATGACCCTGCAGCACAAGGGAATAAAGGTGCGACTAACCAAAAATCGACACAGCCAAATGAACCAGGCGCACAACCATCGTTTCAACAACCAATCGATAATATAGGAGCATAAAATGCCAAGATCGTCGACTTTTCAATATGAACCTTACGGTGCTACCCCAGCCGGGATAGAAAATGCAACCCTTTCTGATACCATTACATACACAGGTGTCAAAGGATTTATACCCAACGTGTCTGGTACACTTGCCGTCAAAATGGCAGATGGGTCTTCCGGGACGATAGTTGTCTTATCTGGTGTTCATTATGCAGCACAAGTCACAAAATTCAAATCAACAGGCACAACTAGCGTCACCGCAGTAACAATTTTTTATTGACACTTGTGTCGGGGTTTGAGATATTAAGCATTGACAGTATTGAAAAATACAGTTTACACAATAATTTTTAGAAAGGCATGATATGGTTTCGCCAACCAAGGACCAGCAAATTGAAGTTTCGTCCGCTTCAGATGAATTGGACAATGATATTTCTTCCGAGGGTACGTCCACCTCACAAACATCCGAGAATGAGCCTTCCACGTTTGATGTCGTTATGAAAGCGATTCAACCAGAAGGTGAAGACAAAGATGAAGACATTAGTTCAGATGAAGTAGTAGCTGACAAACCTGAAGATGAAGCATCGAAAGATGCCAAACCAGAAGGTGAAAATGATGAACCAACCGTTGATGAGTTAAAAGCATGGAAGCCAAAAACTCGTGAGCGTTTTGAAAAACTGCAAGCAAAGTATCGGGACACCTCAGAACGTCTCGTGAAAGCTGAAGAAGATGCTGGTCACTACAAGAAGTTTGTTGATTTTTTAGATACCAATGGTCTCGACCAAACTGAAGCAAACAACTTGTTTAGTATTGGCGCGTTGATGAAAAATGACCCGTTTAAGGCATTAGAAGCAATCACGCCATATTATAGAAATTTGTTAGAGGTTACTGGTAATGTTTTACCACCTGATCTCGTACAACAAGTGAACCAAGGATATATGACACAAGCAGCAGCTGTGGAATTATCTAGGGCTAGGGCGCAAGGCAGAGTACTACCAGCGATCCAGCAGCAAACTCAACAAAGGCAGGAAGTTCGTCAACAGCAAGGCAATATTGCTCAAATGCAGAGTTCTATCTCGGCTTGGGAGCAAAAATGGTCAACAACTGACCCTGATTATAATGTCAAAAAAGATCGCGTTCTCGATCGGCTTGAGTTGACATTAGCAAGGGCGCAGAGGAACGGGACATTACCTAAGACGGCTGAACAGGCTGTTGCTTTGGCGAATAAAGTTAAAATGGAAGTTGAAACCGAACTTCGCCAGACAAGAAAAAAACCTGTTTCGACAATCGATGGTAATAATGCCGGTTCTCAGCATCAACCTGACCCTAAAGATACGAGAGATTTGATTCGCAGAACGCTCAATAAATAGTTGCCAATCATTTTATAGGAGCGAATCATGGCATTTACAGTACAAGAGATCGAGAACATCGCTAATGCGACTATCGACTTTCATATGGATAAAGGGAAAATCTACTCTCAATCTATCCAAGACAAACCTTTGTTACAGGCTTTTGACAAGAAAGCTAAAACATTCCCAGCAGGTAAAGAATTTTTAACTGTTCGGGTTAAAGGTGAATACACTACATCCATTCAAGGTTTCTCTGGTGATGACCCTGTTGGATACAAAAACCCTGCAAACATCAAACAAGCTGTTTATCAATACAAACGTATCCACGCTGGTATTGAGGTGACATTTGATGAGTTGCAACGTAATGGTATCTCAATCAGTGATACTACAACCGGTCGTGGCGAATCACGTCACAGTGATCGTGAAGTAGCTGCCCTTGCTGATCTTCTTGACGACAAACTTGAAGATATGATGGAAGGTCGTGCACGTGGGATGAATACTATGTTCTGGCGTAATGGTTCTACTGATAGTGAACTTGTTGCCGGTATCAAGTCCTTCATTCTTGCAAACCCAACATCAGCAACGATTGTAGGTGGTATTGACCAATCTACAAACACCTGGTGGAGAAACCGCGCATCATTAGGCATATCAACAGCTTCACCTGCTTCTTCGACAATTGCACAAGTTCTTCAAAAAGAATTCCGTCAATTAGTTCGTTACGGCAGTCCTAAGCACATGATCTTTGCTGGTTCCGATTTCCTCGATGCTCTTGAAAAAGAACTTCGTGTCAATGGAACTTACACTCAAGATGGTTGGGCTAAAAACGGCGCAATTGATCTGAGTGTGGCTGATACTCAATTCAAAGGGAACACGATCTTCTATGATCCGACACTCGATGATGAAGGTGAAGCTAAGTACATGTACGCTTTGGATATGAATGCTATCTATCCTATGTATATGGAAGATGAACGCAACAAACGTCACAGCCCAGCGCGTCCACATGACAGATATGTTATGTACCGTGCAGTAACTGATGTTGTTGGATTGGTGTGCAAACAGCGCAACACATCCGGCGTTTACTCAATCGCTTAATCGCTTTATAGACAGAAAGGAATAATATCATGTCTTTCAAACGAGTAGAAAGCTATGCAGGTTCTGCAGTAGTAACTAGCGGAACAATCACTTTCAGTTATCCGGCAAACACAAATGCTGGTTCATTCACTGCCTTTGGTCACAAATTATGGGTTGATAAATTTCAGCGTTTGCTGGAATCACCAACCGATTTTTCTGTGTCTTTTGGGGCATCGAATATCACTGTCACATACCTAGGATCGACAACTATTGCAGCAGGCGCACGTCTCGATGCACAGTTTAATACCCTTGGTGTCGATGACAGCAAAACTAAAATTATACCAGCCGTTGACGGTGTTAATGCTTTCCAAGCACTTAACGTTGTCTTGGGTGCACCTATCGCAGCTGATGCTGATGGTGTGTGTGCTTCTCAAGCTGGTACAGCTGCTACCCCGATGACAATCAATGGTGCACTCACTTCTGGTGGCGTGGCAACATTCGATGTTCCTCGTAACGTAGTTGCTGCATGGACAACTTCTGCAGTATTGACCATCAAAGGTACTGATGCTTTCGGTAACGCAATTACTGAATCATCTGCATCTGGGACATCTCATGCTGGTAAAAAAGCATTTAAGACGATCACATCGGTCGTCCCAAGTGTAAATATTACAGGTGCGACTGTCGGGACGGGTGATGTACTCGGACTTCCAGTGTTCTTGCCTGGTACAGCGTACGTTCTGAAGGAAATTCAGGATGGTGCCGCTGCTACAGCTGGAACGGTGGTTGGTGGTGTTTCGACACTGGCAACTGCGACAACTGGTGATGTTCGTGGTACTTATGACCCGAACGCTGCTTGTGACGGTGCAAAAGTGTTCTCTTTGCTAGTTGCAACCGGTGACATCAACTATAAAGGTGTTGCACAATACTCCGCTTAATTATATCTTGGGTAGGACGATGTTCGCCGCATCGTCCTATTCTTTAACTCTAACTGCGAAAGGCAATGAAAAATGCAGTATTATTCAGCAAAACTAAGACTAGCCGGAAGTACAATGAACGAGATACGTGACGTATGGTCAGCACCTGAAATTCTTGTTCTACATTATATCCACGGTGTTGATGCCGTGACTGAGGTTAAAAAAGTAAAAAAAGAACCGAATAACATCCGTGAATACAAAGATTATTTAAGAGCGAAGTATGATGATAATATTGTAAAACTTGAGCAATCCGTTC
>CAZGJB010000155.1:0-8608 GCA_964526145.1 uncultured Opitutaceae bacterium | reverse complement strand
AGTGGTTTATCCGGTTTGGATCCGTGCAATCCGTCGATAACTTGCCTTACCATTCACACATGGATCTCATCGACACGCACGTTCACCTCCTGCATCCGGAGCGGTTCACCTATGCCTGGTGTGCCGACAAGCCGGCGTTGCAGCGGCGGTTCAGCATCGAGGATTACCGCGAGGCGGTGGGTCGCGTGCGGAGCCACGTGAAGGTGTCGGCGCTGATGTTCATGGAGGCCGATGTGCCGGTGGCAGAGCAGTTCGACCAGACGGAGTGGTCCGCGCAGCTGGCCAACCGCGACCGCGGCGAGCCGCCGCTGTACGCGGTCATTGCCGGGGCGGCGCCCGAACTGCCGGGTTTCGCGGCGCAGCTGGATCGTATCGCGAGTGAGGCGCGCGTGCGCGGTCTGCGCCGCGTCCTGCACACGCAGCCGGACGCCGTGCTGGAGTCGCCGGTGCTGGCGGAGAGCCTGCGCCTGCTGGCGGCCCGCGAACTCACCTTCGACCTGTGCGTGCGCCCGCGGCAGCTCGCGCTCGTCACGGCGCTGGTGACGCAGTGTCCGCAGACGCAGTTCGTCCTCGACCATGCCGCGGCGCCGGACATCGCCGGCGGCGGGGACCTCGAGGCCTGGCGCGAGGGCATCAAGCAGCTCGCCGCGCGGCCCAACGTCGCCTGCAAGTTCTCCGGTCTCGGCAGCCTGGCCGATCCGAAGCAATCCCTGGCGCCGCAGGTGCGGCCGTATTTCGCGCACTGCCTGGAGTGCTTCTACCCCGAGCGCATGCTCTGGGGCACCGACTGGCCGGTGAGCCCGAACCTGCAGGCGTGGTTCGAGGCAACGGCGGAACTGCTCGGCGAACTGAGCCCACACGAACAGGCGGCCATCGGCACGGGCAACGCGGGGCGGATCTATCGGCTGAACTGAAGACGAGTCGCGGAGGCGCGGAATAGCTGCAACGTTGGTTTGCGCCGGAACCTGGTGATGGGCCATAGGTCGGAGCGTCCCATGACCTCCCATCGCCTGTCGGGTCCTTTCACGCGACTGCGCCTTTGCTTTGCGATCTGCGCAGTGCTCCTGGCCGGCAGCGCCGGCGGGTGGACCGCGGTGGCCGGCCCGGCCGTGAGCGACGACGAGGTCGAGGCACTGGCCGCGTATGCGCGTCTCTATGGTTATGTACGCTGGTTTCACCCCAGCGATGAGGGGGCGGAGGTGGATTGGGAGCGCCTCGCGGTGCTCGGGGCCGCGGAAGTGCGGCGGGCCCGCGAAGCCGGTGGGCTGCAGACGGCCCTCGGGAACGTGTTCCAGCCGATCGCGCCGACGCTCGCCTTGCGTCCGATCGAGTCTGGAGAAGCCGGTTGGCCGGATAATCTACCGGATCTGGGTGGCCGGGTCACCTATTGGCAGCACCGGGGCGTGAAGCTCGGCAGCCGACTGTCGCCCTACATCGGCCGGCGCGTGATCGTCGGCGACGAGAGCAAGGAACGGAAGCCGCTGTTCGAGGGTTCGCCGCTGGCCTCGCCGATCCTGGAAGTGACGCTGAACCATGATCTGGAGGCCCGACTGCCACTCGTGCTGCCCGTGGATCAGTCCAATCGAACCTCGGGGGCTTTGGCGTCTTCCCTTCCTGCGCTCCAGGAACGCCTGGCGGCCTGCGAGTATGAGAAAGGCGACCTGAACGATCCGGCGGTGCGCGTCGCGGGCGTGGTGATCCTCTGGAACGTGATGCAGCATTTCTTCCCGTACCACGCCGAGGCCGGCGTCGACTGGATGGCGCAGCTGCGGCCGGCACTGCGGGCCGCCCTCGAAGCGGAGACGCCGGACGATTATCGCGATGGCCTGTGTCGGCTGGTGGCCCGCCTGCAGGACGGGCACGGTGTTTACTATGCCGAGCTGAGCGAGCAGCGCGCACCGGTGCATGAGCATGCTCAAACCGCCGGTGGCCTGCCCATCCGGGTGGCGATGGTCGACGAACGGATCGTCGTCACCGCGGTCCGCGAGTCCGCGCCCTTCGTGCCGGGTGACGTGATCATCTCAGTCGGCGGCACGCCCGCCCGCGAGGTGCTCGCGGCGCGCGAGGAGTTGGTGTCGGGCTCGCCCCACCTGCGGCGCTATCGGGCCTTGAACCGCTTCGGGCAGGGGCCGGTCGGCGCGACGATCGACGTCATCGTGGAGCGCGACGGCACACCCCTGACGATCCCCGTGACACTCGAGGCCGACAAGCGGGGTTACTTCTTCAATCCGATGCCGGAGTTCGAGCTGCCAACCTTTGCGGAGGTCGCGCCGGGAATCTTTTACGTCAACCTCGTGACCTGCACCAAGGCGGATTACACGGCGCGTCTCAACGACCTGGCGCAGGCGAAAGGTGTGATCTTTGACTGGCGTTGGGACGGCCAGCGGCGCCCGATCAGCGGTCCACCGGTCTCGGTCGTGGCTGACGTGATTCCTCACCTCACGGAGGCCGAGTTGCATTCGGCGCCGTTCCTCGTTCCGCAGGTCGTGCGCCCGGACCGGGAGGGTTGGACCTGGTGGGACGGTGGTTGGCCGCTGAAGCCGAAGACACCGCGCTTTGCCGGTAAGGTCGCCTTCATCGATACCCCCGGGGTCGTGAGTTACGGCGAGACCTGCATGGCGATCATCGATCACTTCAAACTGGCGATGCTTGTGGGCGAGCCGACCGCCGGCTGCAACGGCAACGCCAATTTCCTGGGCATGCCCGGCGGCGGCACTCTGATGTGGACCGGGATGCGCGTGACCAAGCACGATGGGAGCCAGTTGTATCTGCACGGCTACGAGCCGGACCATCACGTGACCCGAACGATTGAGGCCATCAAGGCCGGCCGCGACGAGATGGTGGAGCGGGCGATCGCCGCGCTCCAAGCGGCGACGGCGGCGCACTAGGATCTGTCAGGGTCGGGCCTGCGCTCGCGCAGGGCCGGTTCGGGTGCTCGCACGCCTCTCGCGGCCTCGCGCAAGCGCGAGCCCTACGTCGAGCGATCGGCTGATCTCAGGTGAGGAGGAGCGAAAAGTCCGCGCGGACATCGTCATCCGTCCACTGCACGAAATTCGTGGCCCATGTGTTGTTCACGAGGTTGAAGTGCAGGCCACCGCGCAGGTCGGGCGGGTCCTGGCGGAAATCGTAGAGCGTCGGCTCGCCGAGGCGCACGAGCGGGGTGTGGCGCGGGCGGATGGTGAGGTCGGGGTGCACCACGGCCTCCACGCCGTGCAGGCGGCGGTTGCCGCGGCGGACGACGTCGCGGGGGTCGATGGTTTCGCCCGTCTTGAGCAGGCGCCAGGCGGAGGGGCGGCTGAGGCGTGGATTAAAGCTGAACCAGGCGGCTTCCGGGATGCGGCACGCGGACTTGCCGAACCACTGAAGCGTCACCGTCGTGGGCGCCGCGGGATCGGCGGCGAAGGTCCACGCGACGAACACCTCCCGCGGACAACCGAAGTCACGGTTGGCGATCGCGGGCGGCGCGAGGCGAAGCAGCACCCGGCCGTGGTTGTCGTCGGACTCGACCCACGCGCCGGTCACCCGCCCGGACCAGCGCTGCGCGTGAATGCCGCGGAGCTTCTCGTAACCGTGCTTGGTGAAATCGGGCCGGGCCCAGCTGCCGGTCACCTCCTTGTTGACGGGGTAGACTTCATACCAGCGCTCCACGTCGGCCGGGGAAAAGATCTGGTAGTGAAAATGGCCGAGCTGATGCGTGCGGTCGGCGAGCGTGTGTCCGTTGGGCGTCGTCCACCGCACGAGCGCACCGGTGCGTGGGTCGAAGGCCACGGTGTGCCCGGCGACCTTGCCGCGGAGCCCGATCAGCCGGGTCATGCCGGCCGTGTGCGGTCGCTGGGCGGCACAGGCGGCGAGGGCGCGCCGCGCGGCGCCGATGAGCGGTGTGCCGCGGAGGGCGGCGACGGCGTGGTTGAGATAGGCGCGCTGCTCGCGCCAGGAGAATTCCTTGGCTGCGAAGACGCCGGCGGCGCGGTCGCGGCGGAAGTCCGCCGTGCGCCAGCGGCCGGGCGTGAGGATGCGCCATTCGGGGTGCGCGCGCGAAGGCGGGTGCACCGTCTTCATGTCGCGGCCCCAGGTGTGCTCGGCGACGAGCAGCAGGTTCTCGGCGAAGCGTTGGAAGCGGGGATCGTTCGCAAGTCCAGGTTTGGCCGCGAGGGCGGCGCGGTGCACCGCGGCGAGTTCGCGGAAACGGGCAACCTTCCATGGGTCGCTGCCGATGCCGTGGATCCACGTGTCGGCGATCTCGGCGGTGACGACCGGCAGGTGCGACCAGACCCCGTCGAGCTCGCGGGCGAAGTCATCCATCGTGCCCGCGGCCACCGTCGCGCCGGGATACTCTTTCCGCAGCCGGGCAAAGAGGGCGCGGATCTCGTCGGCGGTCTGCGGGCCCTTGTTGTCGTAGGTGTGCGCGAAGTGCAGGACGACGGGCAGTCCGGGGAACGTCACGGGCTCGCCGTAGTCGCCGGAGTAGGCGACAGCAACCTCGGCCCCGGCGGCGTTGCGCCAGCGGAACAGCGGCGGGACCTGCGGGACGGGCGTGGCGTGGTTGACGCCGAAGTGGACGAAACGCACGCCGGCGCGGACCAGCGGGGCGATCAGCCCGCGGGTGTGCCCGGGCACGTCGGTCATCTTGGCCGCGATCGTGCGGCGGCCGAACCGCGCATCGAGCCGCGCCGCGATGGCGAGGCCGGCATCGGCGAGCGGGGCGTCGAGCAGCTCGGAATGCCACGTGAAGGGCAGCGCGTGCCAGGCGATGTCGCCCGCGGCGATGGCGGACTCCATGGCCCGGCGCGCCGCCGGCGTCGCATTTGCCAGATAGTCGTGGATGAGCCACGAGCCGGTGGTCCACACGAAGCGCTCGGGTCCGCCGGCCGCCCGCAGCGCCTGCGCCGTCGCGAGGGCCTTGGGGATGAACTGCGTGCGGTAGGAGCGCAGGACGGACCGCGCCGAGGCGGTGAACCCGATGTCGAGGTGCGTCTTGAAGACGACGATCACGCGGCGGATGGGGGAGGCGGGCATGGGGGCGCGAGACCAAAGGTGTGAGCGAACAGGACGTCCGCGGCAAAGATGGAATGTGGAAAGCAGGAAAGCAGGAAGGAAGGCCGCCGAGGGTGAATCTGGAACTCAGGAACTCTGGAAACAAAGCCCCTGGGGTCCTGCTCGTTCCAGAGTTCCTGAATTCCCGATTCAATCCGGTCGGGGTCGAATCCCTGATTCCCTGATTTCCACATTCCTCATCCGGATTTTCCGCAATTTACGGTTGCCGCACGTTGTCCCGGTGCGCAGGTCTATGGGGCCGAAAATCGGCGTAGAACCCCCATGAAGAAGCTTCCCCTTTGGTTGCGCACGCTCGGATGGACGGCGGTTGTCACACTGGCGGTGGTGTCGCTCGCATCCCTGGCCTGGTCCCGGGGCGAACCCGTCAACGCCCTCTGGGTCGTGGTGGCGTCGGTCTGCGTCTTCGCGATCGCCTACCGGTTCCACTCGGCGTGGCTGATGGCCAAGGTGCTCACGCTTGACGATCTGCGGGCGACGCCGGCGGTCGTGAACGAGGACGGCAAGGACTACGTGAAGACCAACAAGTGGATCGTCTTCGGCCACCACTTCGCGGCCATCGCGGGCCCGGGGCCGCTGGTCGGCCCGGTGCTGGCGGCGCAATTCGGGTTCATGCCCGGCCTGCTGTGGATGCTCGTCGGCGCGACGCTGGGCGGCGCGGTGCACGACTCGGTGATCCTATTCTGTTCCATTCGCCGGCGCGGCAAGTCGCTCGGCCAGATGGTGAGCGACGAGGTCGGCCCCTTCGCCGGCATGATCGCGCTCATCAGCATCATCGGCATCATGACGATCCTGCTCGCCGTGCTGGCGCTCGTGGTGGTGAACGCGCTCGCGGAGAGCCCGTGGGGCCTCTTCACCATCGCCATGACGATGCCGATCGCGGTGGCGATGGGCTGCGGCATGCGGTTCGGCGGCGGCAAGGGCCTGGGCTGGATCAGCGCCCTCGGTGTGATCGCGCTCCTGGCGTCGGTCTGGGCCGGGCAGTACATCCACGGCTCGGCGCTGGAGGAGTGGCTGACGCTCAAGGGCACGACGCTCGCGTGGTGGATCATGGGCTACGGCCTGCTGGCCTCGATCTTGCCGGTGTGGCTGGTGCTCGCGCCCCGCGACTACCTCAGCACCTTCATGAAGATCGGCACGGTGGCGGCGCTGGGCGTGGCCATCGTCATCCTCGCGCCGACCCTGAAGATGCCGGCGGTGACGCAGTTCATCGACGGCACGGGGCCGGTGTTCGCTGGCCCGGTCTTCCCCTTCTGCTTCATCACCATCGCGTGCGCGGCGGTCTCGGGCTTCCACTCGCTCATCGCCTCGGGCACGACGCCGAAGCTCCTGGCGAGGGAAAAGGACATCCGCGTCATCGCCTACGGGGCGATGATCACCGAGATGCTCGTGGGCATCATGGCCCTGATCGCGGCCTGCGCGATGGCGCCGGGCGAATACTTCGCGATCAACATGAAGGGCGAGCCCGCCGCGGTCGTGGCCAAGGTCACGGCGCTCGGCTATCCCGTCACCGAGGCGGAAATGGCCGACCTCGCGGCAAGCGTGGGCGAGAAGACCATGATCGGCCGCACGGGCGGCGCCCCGACCTTCGCCGTCGGCATGGCGCACATGTTCGCCGGCGTGCTCGGCAGCAAGGCGGCCCTGGCGCTGTGGTACCACTTCGCGATCATGTTCGAGGCGCTGTTCATCCTGACGACGATCGACGCCGGCACGCGCGTGGGGCGGTTCATCGTTCAGGACATGCTCGGCTACCTGTTCAAACCGCTGGCTGACACGCGCTCGTTCGCGGGCAATTTCCTCGGGACCACGCTCTTCGTGGCGGCCTGGGGATGGTTCCTCTACCAGGGCGTGGTGGACCCGCTCGGCGGCATCAACTCGCTCTGGCCGATCTTCGGCGTGGCGAACCAGCTCCTCGCGGTCATCGCGCTCGCGCTCGGCACGACGGTGCTGATCAAGATGGGCCGCACGCGCTACCTCTGGGTGACGCTCGCGCCGCTGGCCTGGCTGCTGTCGGTCACGATGTCGGCCGGCTGGATGAAGATCTTCAGCGCCGACCCGCGCCTCGGCTTCCTGAGCGCGGCCCGCGACTTCGCGGCGAAGATCGAGGCCGGCGGCACGGCCGCGCAGGTCAAGCAGTGGAGCCAGCTGCTGTTCAACAACCAGGTCAACGCGGTCGTCACCGGCGCCTTCTTGGTGCTCGTGGCCACGGTCGTGATCACCTGCGCCCGCGTCTGGTGGCAGCTCCTTTCCGGCAAACGCGCCTCGGACCTGCACGAGGAGCCGTATGTCGCTGTGACGACGTCGTGAGCACCCCATCCGCGTCTTTGATCTCCGAACAGGACCGCCGGCAGTTCCAAGAGGAGGGCTGGTTCCTGTTGAAGGGCGTCGTGCCGGCGGCGCACCTCGCGCTGCTGCGCGAGGTGTGCATGCAGTTCATCGCGGCCCATGACGCCGAGATGGATGCGGCGGGCGTGACGCAGCAGGGCATCAATATCCGGGGCAATCGCTACTTCATCGCCAACCGCCATCAGGGAACGCGGCTCACGGAGTTCATCTACAGCGACCTGATGGCGGAGGTCTGCCGCGCGACGCTCGGGAACGACGCCTATCTCTTCTGGGAGCAGTTCGTCGTGAAGGGACCGGAGAAGGGTTCGAAGTTCAGCTGGCACCAGGACTCGGCCTACGTCGGCACGCCGCACCGGCCTTATCTCACCTGCTGGGTGACGCTCGACGACGTGACCGAGGCCAACGGCACCGTGTACCTGCTCCCGTACTCCCGCGCCGGCACGCGCGAGGTCGTGCCGCACACCAGGAATCCGGTGAGCAACGATCTCGAGGGTTACTTCGGCTCGGACCCGGGCGACGCGGTCATCGCGCCGGCGGGCAGCATCGCGTGCTTCTCAAGCACGGTCCTGCACCGTAGCGGCTTCAACACGACGCCCAACTGGCGCCGCGTGTATCTCCCGCAGTACTCCGCCGAGCCGCTGCGCCGCCCCGATGGCAAACTGGCCGCTTTCGCCGAGCCGTTCCTGGTCAACGGCGAGCGCAGGGATGGACGGGGATAAAAAAAGAGCCCCGGAAAACCGGGGCTCTTCAGGCTAAACTGGTGACTTTGACGCGGCCTTACTCACCGACGCCGTAGGCCGGGAGGGTCTTGTCGACGCGGACCTTGTCGAGGCGGGCGTAGACCGGGAGGCCGTTGTCGTGCGGCAGCGCGACCTCGCCCTGGATGAGGGGTTGGGCGTAGCGCAGGAACTGGAAGTTCATCGAGACGTTGTCCTCGTTGATCCACTCGCGCGGGAGCTTCTTCACGCCGTTGGCGATGTCGCTCAGCGGGGCGAGGCCGGTCTCGACGGTGTAGTGATCGGCGTCGCCGCGGAGCAGCGTGACCATCTTGTCGGTCTCACCGCGGATGGCGGCGAGGACGGCGGCCTGGCCGGCGAGGTAGGCCTCGTCGACGTCGGTCTTGGAGGCGGCGTGCGCGGCGGCGCGCTGGACGAGGCCGGGCTTGGCGACGCGGACCTTCACGCCGGGGATGTTGGTGCCGATGATGTCG
>CAZGJB010000154.1:0-8663 GCA_964526145.1 uncultured Opitutaceae bacterium | reverse complement strand
GAGGAATATCTCATCTGGGCGACGCGCCGCACGCTGCAGCGACCCGCGGCGCCTGACGCCGCCCGGCAGGGCGACGATGCCGACGAGGGATTTGCC
The DNA here is from genome assembly GCA_964526145.1 of uncultured Opitutaceae bacterium. Classification (GTDB taxonomy): domain Bacteria; phylum Verrucomicrobiota; class Verrucomicrobiia; order Opitutales; family Opitutaceae; genus UBA2377. The sequence goes on along the minus strand of CAZGJB010000154.1, from coordinate 8,567 downwards.
CTGACCGAGGTGGTCATGGCGCTGCGCAGCTACGGGATCCCGCTCGAAAGGAGCCTGCCGAACACCATGGGTCGCGACCTTGCCGCCGTCCGGGAGCCGCCGCCGGAGGTGGTTTCCGAAGCCCGCGCCCGCACGCAGGGCGCGGTGCACGCGGTGCCGGGCCGGGACCAGGCCACGCAGCTCAACAACATCATCCACGCGCTCAACGCCGGCATCCCCGTGACGATCGGCACGGGCTGGCCGCGGTTCTTCAACATGCGCGCCGCCCTCCTCAACTCGCAGACGCCGAGTTACAGTCACGCGGTCACGCTCGTTGGCTATCGCTGCCCGACCGGCCGGATCGAGGACACCACCTTCATCTTCAAGAATTCCTGGGGCGCCAACTGGGGCGCCAATGGCTACGGCTACGCCACGTTTGCGTACCTGTCCCAGCACCTCCACACCGCGATCCTGCTGGAGATCAATTTCAAGGACGCCTGAGGGATCGGCCCAGTGAAACCGGCATTGTCAGCGAAGGCTCTCCGGGTCAGACGTTGAACCCATGTCCACCGTCCTCGGGCTCGATATCGGTTCGTCCTCGGTCATCGCCGGCATCCTGCGCGGCCGCAAGGTCGAGCGGGAGGCGCCCCGGGCGTTTTTCCGTTCGCGGTGCACCGGTCCGAATGTCGAGGTCGATCCCGAGGAATTGCTGCGCGCCGTGCGCACGGCCATCGCCGGCCTCGAGGGGGCGGCGGCCAAGGTCGACGCGATCCATCTCGCGGTGATGTGCCCGGCCTGGGTGGCGCTCGACCGGCAGGGCCGGGCGTTGACCCCGATCGTCACCCACCAGGACCGTCGCAGCGTCGCCCAGGCGCTGGCGCTCGAGCAGCGCTTCGGCAAGGACCGGCACCTGAAGACCTGCGGCTGCCGACCGTTCCCGGGCGGGATCAGCTCGACCACGTGGCGCTGGTTCCTCGAGCACCAGCCGCAGCGCCTGCGCCGGGCGGACCTCGTCGGGCACCTCAACACCTTCCTGCACCGGCGCATGACCGGCGCGCGCGTGATCGATCCCTCGAACGCCTCGTTCACCGGGCTCTACCGCACGCTCAAGCTCGACGGCTGGAGCGCGGAGTTGTGCGCGAATCTCGGCGTGAGCCCGTCGCTCCTGCCCGAGGTGCACGACGCCGATCGCATCGGAGGCGCGATCACGCCGGAAGCGGCGCGCGCCTTCGGGCTGCGCGCCGGTACGCCGATGATCGTCGGCTTGATGGACGGCAGCGCCGGCATGCTGCTCGCGGGGGCGAAGGTCGGGCAGTTGTTCAATGTCTGCGGCTCGACCGATGTGCTCGCCCTGTGCACGGACCGGCCGAAACCGCATCCGCGCCTGTTGACCCGCGCCCTCGGCGTCCAGGGCAAATGGCTCCAGGTGAGCACGCTCGCCGCGGCGGCCTCGGCCATCTACTGGGTGCGCGATCAATGCTTCGCGGGCATGCCGATCCAGGAATTCCAGGCGGAGTTCCGTCGGCTGAGCCGGCTCGGCCCCGGCGCGGCGGGCACCGTGCGCTTCGAGCCCTACATGGCCGGCGAGCGGACGAGCATCGAGCAGCGCCAGGGCGCCTTCACCGGCCTGACGCTGGCGAGCACGCGGACGCACCTGCTTTCCGCCGTGATCGAGGGCCTCACGCGCGCAAGCGCCGAGCGCCTGCCGCTCCTCGCGGCGTCGGGCACGAAATTGTTGCCCACGGTCGCAGTCTCCGGCGGCTCGGACCGCCTGGATCAGCTCATGCACCGCGACTGGCCGGGCCGTTGGACCTTCCGGGCCGTGACGGATGCGACGATGCGCGGCCTGGCGATGCTCACGCCCAAGCCGCTCTGAGGCCGGACGCGAAACCATGAATGTAGCCGGCCGACCGATGCGCACGATCTGGCCCGCCGTCGATGGCACGGCGGTGGAGATCATCGATCAAACCCGACTGCCGCACGCGTTCGTCGTGGCGCGGCTTGGCACGGTCGAGGACGCGGCCCACGCGATCCGCGCGATGCTGGTGCGGGGCGCGCCGCTGATCGGCGCGACGGCGGCGTGGGGCGTTTGGCTGGCGCTGCGCCAGGATCCAGCCGAGGCGAATCTGGCCCGCGCCCATGCGCTGCTCCTCGCCACTCGGCCCACCGCGGTGAATCTGCGCTGGGCGCTGGATCGTTGCCGCGCGGAGCTGGGGGCGGTGCCGCCCGATCGGCGCGCCGCGGCGGCGCGACAGCTCGCCGTGACGATCTGCGACGAGGACGTGGCGCTGAACCGCGGCATCGCCGCCGCCGGCCTGCCCCTGCTGGAGGCGATCGCGCGCCGGAAGGGAGCCGGGGCGACGGTCAATGTGCTCACGCACTGCAACGCCGGCTGGCTGGCCACGGTGGATGTCGGCACCGCGACGGCGCCGATCTACGCGGCGCACGCGGCCGGGCTGAAGGTGCATGTCTGGGTGGACGAAACGCGACCGCGCAACCAGGGGGCGAGTCTCACCGCCTGGGAACTTGGGCAGGCGGGCGTGTCGCACACGGTCATCGCGGACAACGCCGGCGGCCATCTCATGCAGCACGGACAGGTGGACCTGGTCATCGTGGGCACGGACCGCACGACAGCGACGGGCGACGTGTGCAACAAGGTCGGCACGTATCTGAAGGCGCTCGCGGCGCACGACAACGGAGTGCCGTTCTATGTCGCGGCGCCGTCGCCAAGCATCGACTGGACGCTCCGCGACGGCGTGCGGGAGATCCCGATCGAGGAGCGCGATGCGCGCGAGGTTTCGCATATTTCCGGACGCCTCGCGGACGGCACGGTGGCGACCGTGGTGCTGCTGCCCGAGGGTAGTCGCGCGGCGAATCCGGCCTTTGACGTGACGCCGGCGCGGTTGATCACGGGGCTGATCACCGAGCGCGGCGTGGGCGCGGCGAGTGCGACGGGCCTGCTCGGGTTGTTTCCGGAAAGGTCAGGCGGGCGCGGCAGGCCATGAAGCGGCCCGACCGGGATGAGCGGAAACGGGTCTGCACGCGCAAGCGGCGGTATCGGACCCAGGGCGACGCCATGCAGGCGGCGATGCTGGCGGGGGTGGAGCGGGGGCGAACGGCTTATCGGTGCCCGCTCTGCGGACTTTGGCACCTCACGTCACGGTGAGATGCGGGGAACGGGAGGTCAGCTGACCCGGCGATACTTTTCCGGTGGGATCTTGAATCGGTGACCGGAGTCGAGGTCGGTGAAGATGTGCCAGTGCGAGTCGTGCGTGTCGTGCACCGCGACTTCGATCTTGTGGCCGGCTTCGTAGGTGTACTCTTCCATCGCGAAGCCATGGTCCTCGTGGAGGATGGCCTCGCCCAACTCCCCGCTGTGCGGTTCGGTGATCTCGATTTTCCAAGTGGTCATATGGGGACGAGTTTCAGGGTTAAGGGTTGACTGACGGGAATGATCCTTACTTCGCGGCGGCGGCCATCGCCTCGCGGCGGGCCTTGAGCTCGGCGAGGAGCTTGGGGGCGAATTCCGCCGGGAGCTCGGCGTAGTGGCTGAATTTTTCCGCGTGCCGGCCGCGGCCGCTCGTGAGCGAGCGCACGACGGTGCTGTAGTGGTACAGCTCTTTCTGCGGCAGCTGCGCGCGGATGATCTGGAAGTGACCCTCGGTCTCGACGCCGAGGATCTGGCCGCGGCGGGAGGAGAGGTCGCCCATGATGGCGCCGACGTATTCGTCGGGCACCGTGACGGCGATAATGTAGATGGGCTCGAGCAGGCAGGAGCCGGCGGCGGCGCACGCCTCCTTGAAGGCGTGGAAGCCGGCGACCTGGAAGGCGATGTCCTTCGAGTCGACCGGGTGCATCTTGCCGTCGTAGAAATCGACCTTCACGTCGGTCACGCGCACGCCGGCGAGGTCGCCTTCCTTGCAGGCGGATTGCACGCCCTTCTCGACGGACGGCACGAAGACGCGGTCGACGTTGGTGCCGACGAGGGATTGCTTGAACTCGACGCCGCTGTCGCGCGGGCCGGGCTCGACGCGGAGCCACACCTCGGCGAACTGGCCGGCGCCGCCGGTCTGCTTCTTGTGGCGGTAGCGCGACTCGCCCTTGCCGCGGATGGTCTCGCGGTACGGGATGCCGGGTTCCTCGAGGGTGACGACGACGCCGAAGCGGCGCTGCAAGCGCTCGACGATGACCTGCAGGTGGATCTCGCCCTGGCCGGACACGATGGTCTGGTGCAGCTCGTCGTCCACGCGGTAGTGGAAGGTGGGATCCTCCTGGTGGAGCGCGGCGAGGCCGACGGCGAGCTTGTCCTCATCGCCGCGGGAGCGGAGACGGAGGGCGCCGTGGATATTGGGCGCGGGATACTCCACCTTCGGCAGGATCACGGACTGCTTCGGGCTGCAGAGCGTGTCGCCCGTGTGGGTGCCGCGCAGCTTCACGACGGCGCCGAGGTCGCCGGCGCCGAGCTGCTGCACGGCGGTGCGCTCGTGGCCGTTGAGGACGTAGAGCTGGCCGAGGCGTTCGGAGAGGTCGCGGGAAGCGTTGCGAAGCTCGATGCCGGTGCGCAGGGTGCCGGCGTACACGCGGAAGAGCGAGAGTTCACCGACGCCCGGCTCGTTCATCGTCTTGAAGATGTAGGCGACGGGTTCGGCCTGGGTGAGCGTCACGGCCACGTCCTTGCCGGCGGCATCGTGGGCGGGGACCTCGGCGCGATCGAGGGGGGACGAGCCGTACTTGGCGATGAAGTCCATGAGCCGGGCGACGCCGACGTTGGTCTCGGCGGAGACGGCGAAGAGCGGGACGAGGACCTGTTTCTGGATCGCCTGGTGCAGGCCGGCGCGGAACTCGTCCTCGGCGAGGATGCCCTTCTCGAAGAAGCGCTCCATGAGCGTGTCATCCGATTCGGCGACGAACTCGATGAGCTGCTTGTGGAATTGCTGCACGAGCTCGGCGTCGGCGCCGGTGGCCGGGGCCTCGGCGTACTTGCCGTCGCCGCCCGGCTTGTAGGTGACGACTTCGTTGCGCATCACGTCGAGCACGCGGCTGAAGCCGGGGCCGGCGTCGAGGGGGATCGCGAGGGGCAGCACGTTGCGGCCGAAGTGCGCGCGCGTGTCGGCGAGGATCGTGTCGAAGTCGACGTTCGCCTTGTCGAGCGCGTTGACGACGAGCATTGTTGGCAGGCCGAAGCGCGTGGCGTAGTCCCAGACGGCGTCGGTGCCGACGCCCAGGCCGTGGGCGGCGTTGATCACGATGAGGGCGAAGTCGCCGACGCGCAGGGCGCCGAGACCCTCGCTGATGAAGTCCGCGTAGCCGGGGGTGTCGAGGAGGTTGAACTTGCGGTCCATCCACTCGAGATTGAGCAGCGAGGCGTGCACCGAGATCTGATGCTGGTGCTCGCTCGCGTGGTAGTCGGAGGCGGTGGTGCCGGCGGCGATGGAGCCCATGCGGCCGATGCGGCCGGCGCAGGCGAGCATGGCTTCGGCGAGCATGGTCTTGCCGCAGGATGCGTGGCCCAGGACGGCAAAGTTTCTCAGGTCTGAAGAGGCGTATTCTTTCATAAACCGATGAGGGGGGTTGGGGAAGGGTGCCGCCCCGTTGGCGGCTTTTTTGCCGGTTGCAGCCTAGCGGACTGCGCTGACGCTGCCTCCGCGTCTTTTGCGGGGATTCCCGCGGATTTTGCTTAAGATTGCAATCCCGGTGCCGGAAAGGGCCGGCGGGGGCGTCAATTTCTGCGCAGACTTCCCCATTTTCTGACCAGCATGTGTTGTTGCTCCGGGCGGCGCGGGATTTAACGTCGCGGGACCTATGAAGACTGCAGCTTCAGACTACAAGAGCCGCGCGGTATCGGCGGCCGAGGCGGTTGCGCATGTTCGCAGCGGCACGAATATTTACATCCACGGGGCCGCGGCCACGCCGACGCCCCTGATCGAGGCCCTGGCGGCGCGAAAGGATCTGGAGGGCGTGCGGCTCTACCATCTGCACACCAACGGCCCGGCGCCGTTTGCGGAAAAAGGCCGCGAGAAGGAGTTCCGCTCCGTCTCGCTGTTCACCGGCGCGCCCCTGCGTCCGGCCGTGCAGGAAGGCCGGGCGGATTTCGTGCCGATCTTCCTCTCGGACGTTCCCGGGCTCTTCCTTTCGGGCCAGGTGAAGCTGGATGTGGCGGTCCTCCAGCTGTCGCCGCCGGATGCGCACGGTTTTTGCACCCTGGGCACCTCGTGCGACTCGAGCCGCGCGGCGGCCGATACGGCGCGCATCGTGATCGCGGAGATCAACGAGCAGATGCCGCGGACGCACGGCAACAACATCGTGCCGCTCAGCCGGATCAGCGCCTTCATCACGACGAACCGCCCGCTCCAGTCGCACCATTCCGAGGCCGAGTCTGACGTCGAGGCGCGCATCGGCCAGTTGATCGCCGATCTGGTCGAGGACGGCTCCACGCTGCAGATGGGCATCGGCGGCATCCCCGACGCGGCGCTTTCGCGCATGAAGAACAAGCGCGATCTCGGCATCCACACGGAGATGTTCTCCGACCGGATCGTCGAGCTCGTGGAAGTCGGCGCGATCACCAACAAGTACAAGCAGGTGGGCCGCGGACGCATCATCACGAGTTTCATCAACGGTTCGCAGAAGCTCTTCGACTTCGTGCACGACAACCCGCTGGTGAGCTTCTATCCGTGTGACTGGACCAACGACACGTCGGTCATCCGCAAGAACCCGAAGGTCGTGGCCATCAACTCGGCCATCCAGATCGACCTCACCGGCCAGGTGTGTGCTGATTCGATCGGCTACAAGGTGTTCTCCGGCATCGGCGGGCAGATGGACTTCATCCGCGGCGCGGCATTGTCGCCCGGCGGCAAGCCCATCATCGCCCTCCCGTCGCGCGCGATGGGCGGCAAGGTCTCGCGCATCGTGTCGACCCTGGCCCCCGGCGCCGGCGTCGTCACCACCCGCGGCCATGTCCACTGGGTCATCACCGAGTACGGTGCGGTCAACCTGCACGGCAAGACCATCCGCGAACGCGGCGAAGCCCTTATCTCCATCGCCCATCCCGACTTCCGCGCCGAACTCCGCCGCGAGCTCGCCGAAACCCGCCACATCTAGATACGGGGTCACATCTAGATACGGGGTCAGGCCTCAATTATTTAATTGATTCGGGCGATTGTTGCGCGCCACAGTGCTCCTGTGGCGCGCAGACCTCGTTTGCAGTTCAAAGGGGCGATCTACCATGTGATCAATCGCGGCAACTACCGGCGCGATGTCTTTGAGTCTGCCGGGGCGGCGATGGCATTCGAGCAGTGTCTGTTCGAGGCTTGTGAGCAGGCAGGATGGCGGCTCCACGCTTATGCGATCATGCGTAACCACTTCCATCTGGCGGTGGAGACGCCGCGGGCGAACCTGGTGGAGGGGATGCATTGGCTGCAAAGTACTTTTGCGGTTCGGTTCAATCGGTTCCGCAATGAGCGGGGGCACCTCTTCCAGAGTCGGTACAAGGCGATATTGGTGGAGCCTGGGCCGCACCTGGCGCGGGTGGTCAACTACATTCACCTGAACCCTCAGCGTGCCGGCATCATTGCGCTCGATCAATTGGCGCAGTTTCGCTGGTCAAGTTACCGGCGCTTTCTGCGCGGCGATCGCCCGCCGTTTCTCACGTGCAGCTCTTGGTTGCGCGAACTGGGGCTGACCGACTCGGCGGCTGGTTGGAAGGGTTATCTCGAGTACCTGCATTGCCTGGCGGCAGACACCGAAGAGCAACGGCGGCAGGCGTTCGACAGCATGTCAAAGGGTTGGGCTATCGGCGACGAGGCATGGCGGGCTTCGATGGCAGACAGGTTCGCTGGGGATCTTGCACCAGGCACCCTTCAGGGGGTGGAAACCGACGAACTCAGATCAGCGCAGTGGACCGCGGTTCTCGATCAATTGCTGGCGAAGGCGCGGCGGACTCGGGCGGATCTAGCTGCTGCGGCGAAGGGAGAGCCTTGGAAGGTGGCGCTGGCGCTTGAGCTCAAAAGAGCGACCATGGCACCGAATGCATGGATCGCCCGGAACTTGGCGATGGGAACGCCAGGATCGCTGAGTGTGCATTTGAGCAGCGAAAGAAGAAAAATTAAGAAATTGAGGCCTGACCCCGTATGATGAGAGTTCTTATTTTGCTTCTGGTCATAGGGTTGGCTTACTTCAACTCCTTTTCGGGGCCGCTGGTGTTTGATGACAAACCGGCGATCAGCGGGAATCCTACGATTCGGGAATGGGGGACGGCTCTGGTGCCGCCGGATACGGGGAGCAGTGTGACGGGGCGGCCGCTGGTGAATCTTTCGTTTGCGCTCAATTACGCGATCAGCGGGGAGGCGGTGTGGAGCTACCATGCGCTGAATCTGCTCATACACGCCGGGGCGGGGTTGGCGTTGTTCGGGATGGTGCGGCGGACGCTGCGCCTGGATTCGATGCCGGAACGGATGGGAGCAGCGGCGGATCTGCTGGCGCTGGCGGTGGCGGGACTATGGCTGGCGCATCCCCTGCAGACCGAGTCGGTCACCTCGATCGTGCAACGGACGGAGTCGCTGGTCGGGCTCTGCTACTTGCTGACGTTGTAT
>CAZGJB010000153.1:0-8687 GCA_964526145.1 uncultured Opitutaceae bacterium | reverse complement strand
GCGTGGAGATGCACGTCGCGGCCGCCGGCCCCGCGCGCGACCCGCTGCTCGTGCGCTTCAGCGTGCGCGACACCGGCATCGGCATCGACGCGGCCAAGCGCGAGCGGATCTTCGAGCGCTTCACCCAGGCCGACGCCTCGACCACGCGCCGCTACGGCGGCACCGGCCTCGGCCTCTCGATCTGCGCCCGCCTCGTCGACCTGATGGGCGGCCGGCTTGGCCTCGAAAGCGCCCCGGGCAAGGGGTCCGTGTTCTCGTTCGTCGTCCCACTCACGCCCAGCCAGCGCCGCCACCCGGAGGCCACCGCCGCGTCCGTCCTGCCGAATCTCCGGCTCCGCGTCCTCGTCGCGGAGGATAACGAGATCAACAGCCGCATCATCACCCGGCAGCTTCAGCAGCTCGGCTGCACGACAATCCTCGCCGCCGACGGCGAGGAACTGCTCGCCCGGCTCGTGGCCGATGCCCTGCCTGACCTGATCCTCATGGATTGCCACATGCCCAAGGTCGACGGCTGGGAGACCACCCGTCGTATCCGGGCCTGGGCCTCCGAGCCGGCCGGGCCGCGCCAGGCCGCCGCCTCGCTGCCCATCATCGCCCTCACCGCCGCCACGTTGCCCGACGAACAGGCCCGATGCCGCGAGGCCGGCATGGATGCCTTTGTCGCCAAGCCGGTGCGCCTGTCGGAGCTGGAGGCGGCGCTGCGCCCGTACGCGCGCCTTGTCGGCGCCGGCGCGGCCTGACCGGGTCGCGGCACCACCGCAATATCCGCGTAGTCGCCAGTTTGGCACTGGCCAAGAAATGCGAAGCCAAACGGCGCATTTTCTGCCATACTGCGACCGCGAACGAATATTTCCGGACACTTTACCCCGTGTGCCGTTGCCCTCCGTACCCCCGGAGGACCCTGCGATTCCGCTGCCCCGGCCGGGGTATCCGTCAAGGCCCGTGCCGCCGCGTTCGATCTGACCACCGCGATCTGAGAGTTTCCTTCTCCCCATGAACCTCGCCCTCATCGGTCCGTCGGGTGTCGGTAAAGGCACCCATGCCGCCGCGCTCTGCCAGCGCTTCAGCCTGCGTCACGTCGCCACCGGCGATCTCTTCCGCCACCACCTCCAGACGCGCTCGGCCCTCGGCCTCCTGGCGCGCCGCTACATGGAACAGGGCGAGCTCGTCCCCGACGAGGTCGTCGACGCCATGATCGAGGAATGGTGCGAGCAGCACGCCGCCGCGCAGGGCATCCTGTTCGACGGCTTCCCGCGCACCGCCTACCAGGCCCAGTTCCTCGACGCCCTGCTGGCGCGCTTCAAACTCTCGTTCGACGCGGTCATCTACCTGCGCGTGCCCGACGAGGAGATCGTCCGCCGCCTCTCCGGCCGCCTCATCTGCCGCCAGTGCCACGCCCCGTGGCACCGCACGCTCAATCCGCCCAAGAAACCCGGCATCTGCGACACCTGCGGCGGCGAGCTCTACCAGCGCGCCGACGACATCCCGGCGCTCATCAACACCCGCCTCCGGGTCTTCCACCGCACCACCGGACCGCTGCTCGAGTACTTCGCCGAGCAACGCCGCCTCGCCGTCATCGACGGCAGCGGCACGACCGAGGCCGTCGGCGCCCGGTTCGCCGGGTTCGTCGCCGCCATCGCGCAGGGCACCGCCCGCTTTACCACCCGCGAGGAGGCCGCCCCGATCATCGCCGCCGAGCAGCTCGCCCAGCTCCCCGCCCACCTCGCCCGCACCAGCCTCGACCTCGTCCTCCTCGGCGGTCCCGGCTCCGGCAAGGGCACGCAGGCCGAAAAGCTCTGCGCCGAACTCAAGCTCCCGCACATCGCCACCGGCGACCTCTTCCGCGACAACCTCAAGAACAACACCGAACTCGGCCGCCTCGCCCGCACCTACATGGACCGCGGCGAACTCGTCCCCGACGACGTCACCGAGGCCATGGTCGAGGAGCGCCTCGCGCGCCCCGACACCCATGTCGGCTTCGTCCTCGACGGCTTCCCGCGCACGCTGCCGCAGGCGGCCGCGCTCATGGACATGGCCGCCCGCCTGAACCGTCGCATCTCGGGCGTCATCTACATCAACGTCTCCGACGAGGCCATCGTCTCGCGCCTCTCCGGTCGCTACATCTGCCGCCAGTGCCAGGCGCCGTACCACCTGCAGTTCAAGCCGCCGCACAAGCCGGGGGTCTGCGACAGCTGCGGGGGCGAGCTCTACCAGCGCGCCGACGACAACCCCAACACCGTGCGTGCCCGCCTCGTCACCTTCCACGGCCAGACCGAGCCGCTCATCGACTACTACCGCCGCGCCGGCCTGCTCCACGAGATCGACGGCGAGGGCGCCCTGGCCGACATCAGCGCCCGCTGCCTGAAGGCCGTCCGCACCTTCGCCCCGAAGGCCTAAGCCAAGACAAATGAAATGTGGAAATCACGAAATCAGGGAACGAAGTCAGACCCATTCCCAGCTTTCCTGATTTCCACATAATTTTCCCTCTAGCTCCCTGAACAAATAACCCTGATCCGCCATGTTCAAAAACGCCGAACTCGGTCGCACCCTAACCGAAGCCCGCTACGACCGGGCGATTCCCAAGCTCCGTTCCAGCCTCCTCCAGGCCCACTTCCAGCTCCGCAACCAGAAGTTCCCGGTCATCATCGTGGTTTCCGGCGCCGACGGCGCGGGCAAGGGTGACCTCGTGCACCGCCTGAACGAGTGGCTCGATCCCCGCGGCGTCAGCACCCACGCCTTCTGGGCGGCCAGCGACGAGGAGCGGGAGCGCCCCTCCTACTGGCGCTACTGGCGGGCCCTGCCCGGCCGCGGCCGCATCGGGATCCTCTTCGGCTCGTGGTACACCGAACCCATCATCCGCCGCGTCTTCCACAAGATGAAGGGCCGCAAGTTCGAGGCCGCCCTGGACCGCATCGTCGCCTTCGAGAAGATGCTCGCCGCCGAGGGCGCCCTCATCATCAAGTTCTGGCTCCACCTCCCCAAGGAGGCCCAGAAGCTTCGGCTCAAGAAACTCGAGCGCGACTGTCGCATCGCGCCGGATGACTGGAAGCACTTCAAGCTCTACGACCGCTTCACCAAGATCTCCGGCCGCGCCCTGCGGCACACCGACACCCTCGCCGCTCCCTGGCACGTCATCGAGGCCACCGACCGCCGCTACCGCGAGCACACCGCCGGGCGCATCCTGCTCAACGCCCTCACCGCGCGCCTGAAGGTCGCCACCCTCACCGCCGCCAAGGCCAAGCTCGCCCCCGCTCCTGCCGCCAAGGCCACGCCCACCCCGGTGCCGAAACCGCGCACGCTGCAGAAGGCGAATTCCGTCCTCTCGAACGTCAACCTGAAGCAGAAGCTGACCGACGCGGAGTACGACGAGCAGTTGAAGGACCAGCAGGCCCGCCTCGCGAAGCTGGCGTGGGCGGCCTACGAGAAGAAACGCTCGATGGTCCTCGTCTTCGAGGGCTGGGACGCCGCCGGCAAGGGCAGCGCCATCCGCCGGGTCACCCAGGCCATGGACCCGCGTCTCTACCGCGTGGTCGGCATCGCCGCCCCCACCGACGAGGAACGCGCCCAGCACTACCTCTGGCGCTTCTGGCGCCACCTCCCGCGCGACGGCACCTCGACCATCTTTGACCGCTCCTGGTACGGCCGCGTCCTCGTCGAACGCGTGGAGAAATTCGCCACGCCCGAGCAGTGGGGCCGCGCCTACGATGAGATCGTGGACTTCGAGTCGCAGCTCAACGACCACGGCAACATCGTGCACAAGTTCTGGATCCACATCAGCCCCGAGGAGCAACTCCGCCGCTTCAAGGAACGCCAGTCCGTGGATTACAAGCAGTACAAGATCACGGAGGAGGACTGGCGCAACCGCGAGAAGACGCCCCTCTACGCCGCCGCGATCGACGACATGGTCGCCCGGTGCAGCACGCCCTTCGCCCCGTGGACGCTTGTCGCCGGCAACGACAAGAAATTCGCCCGCGTCCAGATCCTGAAAACCATCGTCCAACGCCTCGAGGAGGCGCTCTAGCGCCGCCCGCCGGGCCGTCGGCCCATGAAAACGGAAACACCCGCCCCCTCGTCCCGCCGCTGGGCCGGTGAGGTCTGGGGCGGGTTCGCCGCGATGCTCGTGGCGCTGCCGTCGTCGATCGCGTACGGCGTCGCGGTCTATGCACTGCTGGGACCCGAATACACGAGCCACGGCGTGCGCACCGGGATCGTCGGCGCGATCGTGCTGGGCATTGTCGCCGCGTTGATCGGCGGAGCCCCGCGGCTGATCTCCGCCCCCTGCGCCCCGGCCGGCGCCGTGCTGGCATCGCTCGCCACCGGCCTCCTGGCGACGGGCGATCCCGCGGCGACGCCGGAACGCATCCTCGTGCTCCTGGCTCTGGTCGCAGTCCTGTCCGGGGCGCTCCAGTTGGGCTACGGCCTCGTCGGCGGCGGACGCCTGATCAAGTACATCCCCTACCCGGTCGTCTCCGGTTATCTGAGCGGCGTCGGCGTGCTCATCTTCCTGAGCCAGGTCCCGAAGTTCCTCGGCCTGCCGGGCAAGCACCTCGCCGCACCTGCCCTGTGGTCAGGGCCGGCCATGATCGTCGGCGCCGTGACGATCGCCGGTGTGCTGTTGGCGCCCAAGCTCACCCGTGCGGTGCCCGCCACGATCCTCGGCCTCGCGGCCGGATTGCTGGCGTATTTCGGCGTCGGCCAATTCCGGCCTGTGCTTCTCACCGTGACGGCCAACCCGCTCGTGATCGGACCGGTCGGCGAAGGTCCCGGCAGCCTCCTCTCCGGCCTCACCGCCACCTGGCCCGCCCTCGCCGCGCTGCGCTGGGGCGACCTGCCTGCGCTGGCGGTGCCGGCCCTCACGCTGTCGGTGCTGCTCTCGGTCGACACGCTCAAGACCTGCGTGGTCGTGGATTCACTCACGCGCAGCCGGCACGATTCCAACCGCACGTTGATCGGACAGGGCGCGGGCAACCTCGTCTCAGCCTGCCTCGGCGGCATGCCCGGCGCCGGCACGATGGGCGCCACCCTCGTCAGCGTGGAAAGCGGCGGCCGCACGCGGTGGTCCGGCATGCTCGAGGGCGTATTCGTCCTCCTCGCCGCCCTGCTGCTCGGCCAGTGGATCGCCTGGGTACCGGTGGCCGCGCTGGCCGGCATCCTCATCGTGGTGGCGGTCCGGATGTTCGACTGGGGCAGCTTCCGCCTGCTGCGGCAGAAATCCACCATGCTCGACTTTGCCGTCATCGCGACGGTCATCATCACCGCCGTAGCCGTTAACCTCATCGCCGCCGCGGGCGCGGGCGTCGGCCTCGCGATGCTCCTCTTCATCCGCGAGCAGATCCGCGGCTCGGTCATCCGCCGCAAGGCCACCGGCAACCGCATGTCGTCCACGCAGCACCGCCCGCCCGCCGAGCAGGCCCTCCTCGAGCAGCATGGCGCCCAGATCACGGTATGCGAACTCCAGGGCAGCCTGTTCTTCGGCACCACCGACCAGCTGCGCACGGAGCTTGCCGCCGACCTTCGGCAATGCCGCTGGCTGATCCTCGACCTGCGCCGCGTGACGGCGATGGACTACACGGCCGCGCATCTCTTCGCCGAATTCGAGACCGACCTCGCGGAGCGCGGCGGCGGGCTGCTGTTCAGCCGCCTGCCGGCCCGGCGCGAACTGCGCGATTATTTTGTCCACGTGGGGGCGCTCGGCCACGGCGGCCAGCGAAAATTCGAGACGCTCGACGACGCCCTGCAATGGGCGGAGGACCGCCTGATCGCCGACCTGCGGCCCGCGGGCACCGCGAGTGAGGCGCCGCTTGCGCTGGCGGAATTCGACCTCTGCCGGGAATTCGAGGCCGACCACACCCTCGCCGCCCTGGAGAGCTGCGCCGTGATGCGCACCTGCGCCGAGGGCGAGGCCATCTTCAAGGCGGGCGACGTCGCGGATGAGTTGTACCTGATCCGCCGCGGCATCGTGCGCATTGTGCTGCCGCTGGGCGGCACCTACCACAACCTGGCCAGCTTCGGGCGCGGCAATTTCTTCGGCGAGATCGCCTTCCTCGACCGCGGCGCCCGCTCGGCCAACGCCGTCGCCACGACACCCGTGGACCTCTTCGTGATCTCCCGCGCCCGCTTCGACGAGATGTCGCGCGCCCAGCCCGTCATCGGCGTCAAGGTCTTCGCCCGCCTCGCCCGCTCCCTCGCCCTCCGTCTGCGCCGGACGGATGCGGAGCTGCGGTCATTCTACGATGCGTGAGGCGGGAATCCCCCTTTCGGACAAAAGAAGTTTCCCTCAACCCCCGTCCCTCCCCGTAGACCCCCGCTAATAGGCCCTCCTCTGACGCCACCCCCACCCCTGGCGTTTATGAGCGAAAATCGCCTCTTCCCGCCCCAGCCCGGTCGTTTGACGGCCCAGGGTGCCAAAGCCAAGTTTCCCCTCCCCATGGTCAGCATCACCTCCTCCGAAACCCCGGAAGGCAGCAAGTCCGCCTCTGGAGCCCCCCGTTCCCTCAACGACGTCGTCATCCGCCTCGCCGGCAACTCCCAGGATGGCATCCAGGCCGTCGGCGGTTTCCTCGCCCGACTCGCCGGCCGCTCCGCCCAGGAGGTCATGACGTACATGACGATCCCGTCCACGATCTCGGGCGGCCCCTCCATCTTCCAGGTGCGCATGGGTACCGGCGACATTCTGTCGGCCGGCGATCGCGCCGACGTGCTCGTGGCGTTCTACCAGCACAGCTACGAGAACCACCGCACCTCGCTCCGCCCGGGCGGCGTGCTGCTGTACGATTCAGACCACGTCCAACCCAACCCCGACGATCACGACGTCACCGCCGTCGGCGTCCCTTTCACCTCCGCCACGGTCGAGGCCGTCGGCGGCTCGGCCAAGGAAAAGGGCAAGAACATCTACGTGCTCGGCCTCCTCGCCCGCATGTTCGACCTGAACGTCGCGAAGCTCACCCAGCTCATCAAGGAGCGCTTCGGCGGCAAGAACGAGGACATCGTGCGCAACGCCCTCCTCGCCTTCGACGCCGGCTACGCCTACCCCGCGGAAAATCTCCAGCAGTGCCTCTACCGCCTCGAGGAGCCCGCCCCGGCCCCCGGCGCGCGCCCGCAGGTCACGACCGACGGCAATTCCGCGATCAGCTACGGCCTCATCGCCGCCGGCGTCCGCTACGGCGCCGCCTACCCGATCACCCCCTGGTCCTCCATCATGGAGACCCTCCGCACCGAGCTGCCGAAGTACGGCGGCATCTTCGTGCAGTGCGAAGATGAGATCGCCGCCATCTCCACCGCCCTCGGCTTCTCGTACAGCGGCAACCTCGCCATCACCGGCAGCTCCGGTCCTGGCCTTTCGCTGAAGGCCGAGGCGCTCGGCTGGGCCGTCATGGCGGAGATCCCGCTCATCGTCGTCAACATCCAGCGCGGCGGTCCCTCCACCGGCCTCCCGACCAACATCGAGCAGAGCGACCTGATGCAGGCCATCTACGGCAGCCACGGCGACGCCCCCCGCGTGGTGCTCGCCCCCGCCACGGTCGAGGACTGCTTCTACATTTCCCTTGAGGCCGCCCGCATCGCCCGCGAGTTCAGCACGCCGGTCATCATTCTCAGCGACCAGGCCCTCGCCACCCGCATCGAGGCCTTCGACGAGCCCGACCTCCCCAAGCTCATGGTCGAGGCCAAGCCCGACCGCACCCCCCGCGACGCCGCCTTCAAGCCCTATCCGCTCGACACGCCCACGCGCCACGCGCCCCCGGGCGCGGTCATGGGTTCCGGCAAATACCCGATCGTCACCGGCCTCGAGCACGACGAGCTCGGCCACCCGACCGCCAATCCCGCGCTCCACACCCAGATGACCGCGAAGCGCCGCGAGAAGATCAAGGCCGTCGCCAACACCTACGCGGCCCCCGAGGTCTTCGGCGACCAGGCGGGCGACCTGCTCCTCGTCGGCTGGGGCTGCACCTACGGCCCAATCCACGAGGCCGTCGGCCGCCTCCAGGCCTCCGGCGTCAAGGTCGGCCACCTGCAGATCCGGCACATCCACCCGCTCGACAACGGCCTCGAACAGATCTTCGCGAAGTACCAGCACGTGCGCGTCGTCGAGATCAACGACGAGGGCCTCTACGGCCACGGCCAGCTCACCACCCTGCTGCGCGCCAAATTCTGCGATCCCAAGATCCAGAGTATCACCAAGACCGACGGCCTCACCTTCCGCGTCAGCGAGATCGTCGAGCGCGTCGCGAAGAACCTCGGCCTCACCACCATCAAGACCGGCGCCCGCAGCCACAGCGTCCTCGCGACGCCCCGCGCCTGATCCCACCCGGCATCCGTAACTCCCTTTCCGCCATCCCCATGTCCGCCTCCGCCACTCCCGCCCCGGCCGCCACCGCACCCCGCGCGCCGCTCACCAAGAAGGTCCTCACCGCAGATCACCCCACGTGGTGCCCCGGCTGCGGCGACTTCGCCGTGCTGGCCGCCTTCTACAAGGTCCTCGAGAAGCTGAATTACCCGCAGGAGAAGATCGTCACTTTCGCCGGCATCGGCTGCTCCTCGCGCTTCCCGTATTTCGTCAACACCCACGGCGGCCACTACATCCACGGCCGCTCCCTGCCCTTCGCCGCCGGCATCTCGCTCGGCCGCGACGACCTGCATGTGTTTGTCTTCGGCGGTGACGGCGACGGCTTCTCCATCGGCGGCAACCA
>CAZGJB010000152.1:0-8746 GCA_964526145.1 uncultured Opitutaceae bacterium | reverse complement strand
CCGCGTCAAACCCGTGGGGGCTTGCGCGCAGGCTCCACCGCCCTACCCGATCCGCGGCTCCTTGCGGGCGAAGGCGCGGTATTGGCGGGGCGTCGCGCGCTTCAGCTTCTGGAAGACATGCGTGAAATAGCTCTGGTCGCAGAAGCCCGTCTCGTGGGCGATCTCGGCAACGGATTCCTCGGTCTTCACGAGGAGGTCGCAGGCGCGCTCGATGCGGGCCTCGCGCAGGAGGTCGGCAAAGGTGCGCCCGGTGCGTTCCTTAAGGAGCTGATTGAGCTGGCGCGAGGACACGCCGACCTGCCGGGCGACCCGGTCGCGCACCTGGGGAAGCTCGGCGCCGACCTCCCCGCTGCGCAGCGCCTCCATGGCCTTGCGCACGAGCGGCGGCACCTGCGCGGCGCGCACCCGTTCGACGGCGTCGAAGATGCGGAGCACCGCCTCGCGCAGCCAGTGCGAGAGCTGCTCGTCGTCGGTGACGGCCGTGAGTTCGGTGACATGGCGGTAGCAAAAGCCGATGACCTCGGTCTGCGGCGCGCCGGCTTCGACCGCGGCGCGCGACATCATGACGACGAGCTCGAGCAGCAGGATCTTGAGCATCTCGCTGCGCTCGTGACCGGCGCTGTAGATGTGGACCAGCACAAGATTGATGATCCGCATGGCCTCCCGCCGGTCGCCACGGTGAAGCGACGCAAGCAGGGCCGGCTCCTCGCAAAGATACAGTTCCCGGATGCTGTCAAAGGGCCGGTGCGGGTTCACCGCCACCGCCGGGAAGTTGTTCTCAGGCTTCGCCATGGAAAGGCGGCCATCATCGCCGTAATCCGCCGGGAGGCAATGGTTTGATTGCGGCGGACAGTTCAGCGCGGCGGCGTGATCTGGATCACGCGGAGACGAGCTCACGCGCGAGGGTAATCTTTGCCGTCAACTGGCGAGTCTTTTTCGCCAAGGCCCGGAAATCGCACTCGACCTGCAGCCCGTGCCAGAATCCGGGTGATTGCTGGAAAAAGACCCCGAACCGGATGGACATCGCAGGGGTAATACTGCGCTTGCCCAGTACGATCTCATTGATGGCCCGCGGCGCCACGCCAATAGCCCGCGCCATAGCGTTCTGGGATATGCCCATCGGCTCAAGGTATTCCTTGAGGAGAATCTCCCCGGGTGTGATTGGAGCTTTCATCGGCTATAACGCGTAACGTTATACGCCTCGTTTTCAATGGTAATCCGCAATCTGCACCTCCGCCGGTCCGCTTGGCG
This sequence comes from uncultured Opitutaceae bacterium, assembly GCA_964526145.1. Taxonomy (GTDB): domain Bacteria; phylum Verrucomicrobiota; class Verrucomicrobiia; order Opitutales; family Opitutaceae; genus UBA2377. The sequence continues at coordinate 7,495 of CAZGJB010000152.1, read as the reverse complement.
TCCAGCGAAACACGATGCGCCATTGATCGTTGATGCGAACCGAATGCCAGCCCCGCCACGATCCGACAAGCGCCTCGAGCCGGTTGCCCGGCGGTACCGCCAGATCGGCCAGCTTGGCAGCATGGTTGAGCTGAATGAGTTTTCGTAGAGCCACCCGCGCGATCGCACTAAATCGAGTGCTGCTTTCGTCACGGAAAAGCCGCTCGGTGTCGTGGTCGGCAAAAGATTGAATCATAGGCTTCGTAATCCATCCAGGGCGCGGACAACAGACCGACATAATCTTGACCCGCGAGATCGCGCTCAAATCGATCCTGTTGCTCCAGGTGGAGTAATCGTGCCGGCAATGGCCTTGCTACTCAGCAATCCAAGCGAAGGCGCTAGTTCCAGCCACCGACCGCGGTCGAATCGGAACCGGGCGCCTCACCCGATCACGCCCACCAGCCCCAGCGTGGTCACCGTGCCGCAATTGCCGGGGAACGGCGCCGCCAGGGTCTCGAGCTCGAACTCGTGGCGGCCGGGCGTCAGCGTGTCCGCCACGATCACCGGGCGCAGCCAGCCGCGGTCCCCGGCCCATGCCGGGCGGTCGCGGTTGGTGACCTGCCACGCGCCGCCATCGACGCGGTAGCGGACCTCGCTCGCAAAGCGGCCGAAGTCGAAACCCAGCACCAGACCGCGGCCCTCGAACGCGAAATGCAATCTCGCACCCGGTGCGGTCGAGTACAGCGCCTGGTCGAGTCCGTAGCAGGTGTACCAACGCCGCAGGGTCCAAGGACCCTCGGTGCGGATCGCAGACCACGGCACCACGGAAACCTTTTCCCAGCAGCCTTCGTGCAGCGGCGCCGGCAACGGGGGCCGGGCCGAGGTCGCCGGGTTCGCCGGCGTCGCCAGTTCCTTCTCGCAAAACGTCATCACGCTCTGCGCGTAGCTCAGGCTGCCGCGATTCTCGGGATGCAGGCCGTCAGGCAGCCACTCGTGCCACGTCATCCGTCCCGCGTGCACCTCGTGCCACGCGTGCAGGCTCATCCACACCGAACCAATTCCATAATGCGCGGCGAGCGCCTCGAACTCCGCGATGCTCGGCGGGACGCGGCCGGCGGCCATGTCGGCCTGCATCGCATCGGAGAACGTATAGGCCAGCACCACATCACACCCCGCCGCGAGCAACTGCCGCAGCACGCCCTCGCGCATGCGGTTGCGCAGGTCGGTCGGCTGGCCGAGGTCGTTGACCGCAAACTCCACGAATACGAGATCGCACCCGGCCGCGATCACCGTCGGCCCCGCACGAAACGCCGCGAGGTCGCTGCCGGTGGCGCCGATCGCGGCGTTCTCCACGGAAATCCGCGCCGACGGACACCGCTCGACCAGCCACGCGAGGAACGGCTCCGGCCAGTTGCGAAACACATGCGGCGCGGTGATGGAGCCGCCGAGGAAGCCCACCGCAAGCCGCTCGGCGGCAAGCGCGGCGCGCGTGCGGACGAGTCCGCGGCGGTGTTGGTGAACAGGAGACGGATGCGGGAATGCGGTCATGAAGGAAGGAATCAACGCTCGATCGCCGCTCGCCGCACCTGCGCCGCGCGGACCCGCTTGAGCGGATATTTGGTTTTCCGGTCGAAGGTATAGACGCCGTTCTGCTCCTGATAGACGTCGGTGAGCTGCGTGTAGCAGTAGCCGAACATGCGCTTGTTATCGAGCAGCGCGGCGCACAGGCCCTCGAAGCGGCGATAGAATTCTTCGAGCGTCTTCGGCCGGTTGCCGTAGCCCCAGGCGGCGTCGCCGGGCTTCGCGCCCGGGCTCCACTGGATGCCGCCGAATTCGCTGACGAAGAACGGCTGGCCGCGCCGCCACGGGATCGACTTCATCCAGATCTCGTCGCGCTCGTAGGGCCGGTCGCGGAGCAGGCCGTCGTGGCGTTGCTTGAAGACCTTCGGGTCCTGCTCGTAGTCGTGGGCGTCGCAGATGTCGGCCTCGGGCACGACGTGCGTGTAGCCCGAGACGTCGAGCACCGGGCGCGTGCTGTCGGCGAGCTTGGTCGCGAGGAACAGCGCACGCATGACGTCGTCGTGATGCGTGATGCGCTCGTCGAGGCGCCGCAGCGTCTCATTGAGCGGGCACCAGCCGACGATGCTGGGGTGATTGAAATCGCGCTGCACGGCCTCGAGCCACTGGGCGACGATGGACGGGGGATGATCCTGGCCGTTGTGGTTGCCGGCGCGGACAACCTTGCCGTCGGGCTGGACGTGCCATTCGCGCACCGGCGCGCGGCCGTTGAGCCCCCAGTCGCTGAACTCACCCCATACGAGATAACCGAGACGGTCGGCGTGATAGAGAAAACGCTCCTCAAAAACCTTCTGGTGCAGGCGCGCGCCATTGAAGCCCGCGGCGAGGGAAAGCTTGATGTCCCGCACCAGCGCGGCGTCGGACGGCGCGGTCAGGATGCCATCCGGATAATAACCCTGGTCGAGCACCAGCCGCTGGAACACGGCGCGGCCGTTGAGCTTCACCGCATAGCCATCGATGAACACGCTGCGGAGTCCGGCATAGCTGCGGACCGCATCCACGACGGCGCCGGTCTTGGCGTCCACCAACTCGAGTTCGAGATCGTAAAGGTGCGGATCCTCCGGCGACCACAGTCGCGTGCGGCCAGCCGGGACCGGCAGGTCGAGGCGCGGATAAAACCCGCCGCCACACGCGCATACGGCCTCGCTGACGATTCCCTTCCGGTCGAGCAAGCGGGCGCGGAAGACCAGGCCGGCCTGCGCACCGGCAATGGGCTGCTCGAGGCAAAAGCGGCGGTTGGCCACGTCCGGCGTGATCTTCGACCGCAGGAGATGCGCGCGTCGCGGCACGGGCTCGAGCCACACCGTCTGCCAGATGCCGGTGGTGCGGGTGTAATGGCAGCCGCTGTTGGCAAAGACCCAGGACTGTTTGCCCGACGGCATGGACTCGCGGGCGTTGTCGCGGGCGCGGACCACGAGCGTGACTTTTTTCCCCGGCACGGCGACATCGGTGAGGTCGCACGTGAACGGCGTCATCCCGCCGCGGTGACGGCCGACCTCCGTGCCGTTGGCCCAGACGAACGTGTCGTAGTCGGAGGCTTGAAAATGGAGCAAAATGCGTTGCCCCTTCCACGCCGCCGGGATCGCGACGTCGCGGCGGTACCAGACGGCGTTGAGGTAGTCGGTGTTGCCGATGCCGGAGAGCTTCGACTCCGGGCAGAAAGGCACGGTGATGCGGTCCTTGAGCGGACGCGTGACAAGGCCGCGGTCGATCCCGCTGTCACCCTGGTCGATCTCGAACTGCCAGGTGCCGTTGAGGCAAAGCCAGTCGCGGCGCACATGTTGAGGCCGCGGATACTCAGGACGGGGCAAGGAGGCTTTTTTGGGCATGGGCGTTGGCCCCGAGCAAACCGCGACCACCGAACCAAATCCATCCGAAATCCCAACTGCTTCGCGTCCTCCGCGCCCCCGCGAGAGACAAAATCTGCACAACCATGGGCGTTGACGCCCGTGCGGGGGTTGGCCTGCATCGGGGCTCCCCTACCCCCCTCTTACCCTACCCCCGTGAAGTTGACCGGATGCCCCTTCCGTTCGCCCGCCATTGGTGCGGACGTGCCATGAACACCGCGACCAACCCGCTCCTGCGCCCACTCGGCTCGGCGTGGCGCGGGATCAAGGATTTCTTCGGCTACGGCACCGATGGCTCCTACCTGTGGCCGCGCTGGCTCGTGTTGCGCGCCGTCGGCCTGGTCTACGTGATCATCTTCACGGGCATCATCGGCGAGGGTTCCGCCCTCGTCGGTCCGAAGGGCATCGCGCCGATGGCGGGGTTGATCGCACAGCTGCGTGAATCGCACGACAGCCTGCTCGTCGCCGTCATCAAGGCACCGACGCTGTTCTGGCTCAACGCGAGCCCGGCCATGGTCACCGCGGTGCAATGGCTTGGCCTCGCCTCGGCCGTCGCCCTGGTCCTGAACCTGTGGCCGCGGATGGCGCTGTTCGTGTGCTGGCTGTCCCTGCTGTCATTTGCGCGGGGTTGGATCGTTTTCTCCGAGCCGCAGGTGGACTGGCTGATGCTCGAGGTCGCCCTCCTCTGCATCCCGTTTGCGCCGGCCGGACTGCGCCCCGGTCTCGGCGAAAAATCGCCGCCCTGGCCGATCGCGGTGCTCATGGTGCGCTGGCTTCTCTTTCGCGTGATGTTCGAGTCGGGGCTCGCGAAGCTGATGAGCGGCGACGCGCACTGGCGCGATTTCACGGCGCTCGACATCCTTTACGAGACGGCACCCTGCCCGACTTTCTTCGGCTACATTGACCACCAGTTGCCGCACCTCTGGCACGTCGGGGAATGGATCGTGACCTTTGCAGCGGAGATCGCCGCACCGCTGGCCGCGGTCTTCCTGGGTCGGCGCGGCCGCTGGTTCGCCTTCTGGGCCTGGCTCGCGCTGCAGGCCGGCATCCAGGCGACGTGCAACTTCGGCTGGCTCAACACCGCCTCCATCGGACTCGGCCTCCTTCTCTTCGACGATCAGATGCTCACCGGCGCCGCCCGGCGCCTGCGGCTCGACCGGTTGGCGCGATTCCTCGCCGAACGCGCGGCCCGGCAGGTCGTACCGCCGCGTGCCGCCGCCTGGCGCCGGTACCCCCTGGCGACTGCCCTGTGGATCCACTTCTACCTCTCGATCATCGTATTCTGGGACGTGACCCAGTACCCGCGGCCGGCCGTGTTCGACGCGGTGGCCAAGCCGCTCAAGTTCGCGTTCGACGGCCTTGGCAGCGTCAACGCCTTCAAGCTCTACTCGCGTTTCGACCCGTTCCACTGCGTCGCGGAGTTCGTCGGCTCGAACGACGGCGGGCAGACTTGGCGCCCGTACGAATTCCGCTATTTCCCGCAGCGGCTCGACCGGATCCCGCCGTGGATTGCGCCACGCTTTCCGCGCTTCGAGGCGACGCTGCAGATCCTCGTCGCGACGCGCAGCGAGCCGTCAGCGCTGTACGGCGTGGTCGCCGGTCATCTCCTCAACGCCAACCCCGAGGTGTTGCGGCTGTTCGTGGCAAATCCGTTCCCGGACCGACCGCCGCACATGATCCGCATGCCGGGTTACCAGTACAAGTTCACCGACTGGGCGACTTACCGGAAATCCGGTCATTTCTGGACGCGCGAATACCTGGGCGAGTACATGCCGATGATGTACGTGAGTCCGAAGGGCGGCGAGATCACGCAGACGTTCTCGGAGCTCGAGCAGGTCCAGGTGAAGGCGCACTACGGCAATCCGGAGGCGCAGGCCTACCTCGGCTATCTGCACCTCAACGGTGCGGAAGGTGCGGACCAGGATCATGCGGAGGCGGCTCGCTGGCTGCGGCAGGCGGCCGAACAGGGACACCCGGCAGCGCAGTTCCAACTGGCCCTGATGATGTCCGAGGGCGTCGGCGTTCCGCGCAACGCGACCGCGGCCGCGCACTGGTGCCGCCGCGCCGCCGAACAGGGCCTGCCGCCCGCGCAGGATCGTCTGGGTGTGATGCATATCCAGGGCGAGGGCGTGGCCCGCGACGAGGCGGAGGCGTTGGCGTGGTTCGAAGTGGCGGCCCGCGCCGGCTTTGAGGAGGCCGCCGGCCACCGCGACTACGTGAAGACCCGGGCCGCCGCGGCCACGATCATGCGGGCCGAGCAGCGCGTGCGGGAGATCGAGGAGCTGGTTGCGCAGCGGAGAACAACGCTCGGGAAGTAAAATTGTCTCACGCGGAGGCGCAGAGGGCGCGGAGTTATATCAAGATAGTCAAATTCTCCGCGGCCTCCGCGTCTCCGCGAGAGGCCGTATCTCCTCCGCCCGCTTATTTCTTCGGCGGGGTGAACTTGAACGGCACACGCACGCGCAGGTAGGCCGGCTCGCCGTCCTTCAGGGCGGGCTGGAACATCCAGCGCGAGACGGCGGTGGCGGCGGCCCAGCCGAAAGCGGTGTCAGATGCGGAGACAATCTGCGGCAGGCGGGCGCGGCCGGTGTGGTCGATGATGACCTCGACCTCGGCCATCGCGGGCGTGCCGCTCTTGCGCAGCGCCTCGGGGATCTCCGGGGCGACGCGGTAAGTGGGCTTCGGCATGGCGTCCACCTCGCCCGGGGTGTAGATTTTGGGCGAGCCGCTTTCGAGCGCTTCAAGCAGGTCCTTGGTGGCCTGGTCGACCGGGGAGTTGGCGCCGATCTGGTTGAAGACCTGCTCGTAGGTCAGGAGCGCGAAGCAGGGCTTGCCGCCCTTGGTGGCGGGTTCGAACTTCATCGCCTCGACCATCGCCGCGGTGGCGGCACCGAACTCGGGCTCGCTGGCGGTCTTGATCTGGGCGTCGCGCGCGTTGCCGTGCGGATCGACGATGAAGGTCACCGTGGCGCGGCCTGTCTTGCGCATCCTCAGGAAATCATACGGGTAAACCGGCTTCACGCTGCGCACCAGCGTCGGTTCCTCGTCGAACTGGTACTGCTCGGGTAGTGACTTGTCGGGCTTGCCGCGGGTCTTGGCCCGGCGGGCCTTGTGGTTGGCCTCGCTGGCGGCTGGGTCGAACTTCACGGTGACCTGCGTGGTGGAGGAAACGATCTGGTTGTTCACCACCGCCGGATCGAACTGCCAGCCGAGCACGGTCTCGATCGCGAGCATGTCGAGCTCGGCGCGGTCGGAGCGGACCACGCGCGGGGAGGTCACGACGCCAAAACGGTCGACATCCACCGCGACAACGACCTCACCCTTGATGCCGGCATCGCGCAGGACCTTCGGATAGTAGGGATGCAGGTCGGTCTCGGCCTTCGGCGCCGCGGTGCGGTCGTCGAGGTCGCCCAGCTTGGCGAAGGAGCTGCGCGGCGGCTCAGTCGGCTTTGGTGGCGGACCACCCGTGCTTTGGGCAAGGCTGAGGGCGGCGGTGAATACGAGCAGGAGGGGGAGCCGGATCGCGATTTTCATGCGGGGCGGAGAATGGTGGCACCCTGCCCGGCCTGCAACGGCGGAATTGACCGCCGCCAAGGGCATCGCCATGTCTGGCAGGCTATGGCCGAATCCACCGCTCCCGCTGCCGTCTCCATGGAAACCATCGTCGCCCTCTGCAAGCGCCGCGGTTTCATCTTTCAGTCGTCCGAAATCTACGGCGGTCTCAACGGCTTCTTCGACTACGGCCCGCTCGGCGTCGAGTTGAAGAAGAACATCCGCGACTGCTGGTGGAAGGACATGGTGCACCGCCGCGACGACATCGTCGGCCTCGAGTCCTCGATCATCATGCACCCCAAGGTCTGGGAGGCCTCCGGCCACGTCGCCGGGTTCACCGATCCCCTCGTGGACTGCAAGGTGAGCAAGCAGCGTTACCGCGCCGACCAGCTGTTCTTCGCCGCCGTCGTCGTCGATGGGAAGACCGTCGGCTACGTCTCCGCCCTCGAGAGCGACAACACCGCCGGCGACCTCCAGACCGCCGCCGAGGCCTTCAAGCGCAAGAAGGCCATCCAGGGCGCACTCGCCCCCGTCGTCGC
>CAZGJB010000151.1:0-8770 GCA_964526145.1 uncultured Opitutaceae bacterium | reverse complement strand
TGCGACCGATCGCGCCCGGCCTCTGGACGGGCGGCAAATTGTCCGCCTGGCCTTCGCCGTCCTCGCGACGGCCTTTCCCCTCGCCGGCTGCCGCTCGCCCACCCCGGCCCTGCAGGCGGGCGAGGCAGACCTGGCTGATTCCTTCACGGCGGAGTGGCAGCGCACGTTGCCGGAGACCGCCATTGCCTGGCCCGACGCCGTCGCCCGCCTCGAGGCGCAGAATCTCGACCTGCGGCGCAGCCACGACGCCGTCACCGCCGCCCGCGAGCGCGTCGTCCAGGTCAGCCGCGACCTCCTGCCGGGCGCCGCCCTCACCGCCAATGCCATGCAGGCCGTGACGCGCCTCGGCGAATTCTCGGGCGACGACGCCGCGCTCTCGTTCTATGCCTTCGTCAATGTCCCCGGCCTCGTGCAGTGGCGCATCCGACGCTACGGGGCCGAACTCGAGCTGATCCGCGCGGAATGGGCCCACGAACTCAAGCGGCGCGAACTCACCATCCAGTTGCGCGAGCTCTTCCTGCGGGACACCCTTCTGACCCAGCGCCGCCGCAACCTCGACCTCGCCGCCCGCTGGCCGGCGACCGGCTCCCTCGCCCAGCGCCTTGAGACAAATCCGCCCGGGCTGGAGCGTGAAGCCATCCTCTGGTCCCTAAGGCGCGAAGCCGACAGCATCCAGACGGCCGCAGCCGCCTTGCTGGGGGATGCCACGCAACGCTGGCGGCTCGACGCTGCGGGTCTGCCCGACCTCGCCTATGACCGCCAACCACCGGCCGTCGCCGACCCGGCGACCTTCGGCCGGCTCCTGCGCCGCCTGCAGGCCGCCGACCTCGAGGCCGCCCGCCTGCGCGTACGCGGCGTGAAACTCCAATACTGGCCCGATCTCAGCCTCAACCTCAGCGGTCCGCCCCTCTTTCAGGTGTCGGGCGGCCGTCGTTCGGAATTCTCCGCGGATCAGGTCTTCCTGACCCTGACCGGCTCCGTGAACCTCGACCTCCGGGGCGCCGTTGCCCAGCAGTTGCGCGACGCCAAGCGCGACTACGCCCTCCTCGAGGCGCGCCTGCGCGAACAGAACGCCCAGACCATCCAGCGCCTGCAACAGGCGCTGGCGGCGCTCGCCCGCAATGCGCGCGAGCTGCAGCTCACCGAGGCGCGCCTGGACACCCTGCGCGGCCTCCCGGCCACGACCACCCCGGTCCGCGCACGCGACAACCTCGAGCGCCTCCTCGCCCTCGATCAGCAGCGCACCAGCCTCCTCCTCGAGCGCGCCCAACTCGAGGCGCTCTTCTGGCTCCTCGATGAATCGCGTTGGGCGAAGCCGGAGGTCGGGGCCCACCCTGACCTTTCCGCGCCGACTTCACGGACATGAAATCACTCATCGCCTTCCTCTTTCTGGCGACCTCCGCTTTCGCCCTCGATCTCGGACGCTACCCGGTCGCCCGCGAGATTGTGCTCGGGGCCGTCGTCGCCGAGGTCCAACCCAGCCAGGCGCAGAAAATCAAGGCCCCGATCGGCGGCCTGCTTCACCTGCGGCTCCCGGCCCCTGGCGCGGTCCTGGCGAAGGACGCCATCTGGGCGGAATACGATTCCGCCCGCATCGAACTCGAACGAGAGGCGTTTGCGCTCGCCCGCGACCTGGTCCGCGAGAAGGAGACTCCCAACATCCTCTACGACCAGGCCCGCACCCGCGCCGAGCTCGCCGACAAGCTTGAGGAGCTGACGCGCCAGGCAGCGTTCCTCGGGCGCATCGCGCGCGAACCCGAGTTCGCCGCGCTCTATCTCGAAGGCGCCGAGCGCGCGCCCGGCGCGGTCGACGTGCGCGCCGCCGCGGCGTTGATCGAGCGCCAGGTGTCTCTCCTGCGGGACGTGCTCGCGTATGCCGGCACGACGCGGCAAGCGGAACTCGAGACCCGGAGCCTCGAACTCAAGCTTCGCCAGCAGGAGCTCGACCTCGCGCGGCGCGAGGCCGAAAGCCGCCTCGCGATGCCCTTTGCCGGCGAGGTCACGCTCATCCCACCTGCTCCAACCGCCGACCAGCCCCTCCGCGTCGAAGCCGGGCAGGACCTCGCCTGGCTGCAGGACCTCTCGCAGTTGACGGCGCGGGTGGCCGTACGGCGGCCGGAATGGCGCCTCGCCGATCCCGCGCATCTGGCGCTCCGCCTGGGCACCGGCAGCTTTTCTCGTCCGCTGCCGGCGACCTTCACGCGGCGCCTCGTGGCTGACCTCAACGGCCGGGAGGAGCTGGTCTACCATTTCGCGCTCGCCGCCGCGGACAATGCCGCCGCCCGCGCCCTCGTCGGCGGCCAGGCGGCCGCCCAATTGGTTTACCTCCTGCCGCAGCCCGCGCACCTCGTCCCCAAGCTCGACCTCGTGCTGGCGGACCCGGCGGGATTCCGCGACGCCGGCTGGCCGGCGGGCCTGGCGCGGCTGCTGCCCGGCGCCACGGTCCTCGCGGTCGGCGACACCCATCTGGCGATCGCCGCCCCATGAGTCCGGCCTACGACAACGACCAGGTGACCTGCCGCGGCCTGACCTTCGGTTACGGTGGGGCCCCGGTGCTGGCGGATTTCTCCGCGACCTTTTCTCCCGGGCTCACGCTCGTGAAGGGCTTCTCCGGCTGCGGCAAGAGCACCCTGCTCAAGCTCATCGCGGGGTACCTCCGGCCGGCAGCCGGCACCATTGAACTGCCCGACCGGCTGCAGCCCTCCGATGGGGCCTACCAGCGCACGAGCCTCGGCTTCGTCTTCCAGCAGCTCAACCTCCTCCCGCTCGCGAGCGTGCGGCGCAACCTCGAGCTCGTCGGCGCCCTGGCCGGCCTGCCGCCGCGCACGGTCGAGGCCCGCACGCGCAAGTACCTGGGACTCCTCGGCCTCGAGACCTACGCGGAGCGCCGGCCCGGCACGCTCTCGGGTGGCCAGCAGCAGCGCGCCGCCATCGCGCGGGCGCTGATCAAGGAGCCCACGGTGTTCCTCCTCGATGAACCGACCTCCGGACTCGATGACCTCAACTGCCGGGTGATCATGAAACTCCTCGGCGAGCATCTGCCCGCCGGCTGCGTGTGCCTCGTGGCCACGCACGACCAACGCCTCGCCACCCTCCCGCATGAAAGCCTGGACTTTAACCGCTTTCTACCTGTGGAAAGACATCTGGTCGCGCTGGCTTGAGACGCCGGGCGCCCTGCTGGCCCGGCTGCTCGTGGCCGTCCTGCTCGGGGCGCTGCTGCTGCTCACGCAAGCCGCCTTCCAGCTTGGCGAACGCTCGCTCGAGGCGCGCATCCTGCGGCTGGGCGCGCAGAATCTTTTCGTGACCGAGGCGGTCACCGGCGAACCCGGCCGCCGCCCGCCCTTGGGGACGCTGCTGGCTCCGCTCGGCGATCGCGCCGACCTGGTCGCCCTGCGGCAGGTGCCCTGGGTCGCCCAGGACGAGTTCGGGGGCGAGGCGCTCGTGCTGGTCTACGGTCCCGAAAGCCTTCCCGCCCTCGCCCCGCTGCTCGAAGGCAGCCGCAACCATGCCGTGCACCTGCTCGCAGCACGGCTGCCGGCCGGCTTGCCGGTCTCCGTGCACATTGCCGGCGCCGACTACCCCGCGACCACGCTGACGCCGCCAGCCTGGCTCCGGCGCTTCGCCGCCGACCGGGCGGTGGCGCTGGTGCCGGTCGAACTGGCGACCGACTGGCTGAACGCCGGCTACTTCGAGACGACGCTCGTCATCACCCGCGAACCCGGCCCCGCGGTCCTGCGGCGCCTGGCCGCCGCGCTTCGCACCCTCCTCGCGCTCGAGGATCGGCCGACCGCACAGCTCCAGAGTCCGGAGGCCCTGCTCGACGAACTCGACGATCTGCGGGCCCTGCAGAACCATGCCCAGACCGGCGCCGGCCTGGCCGCCGGCCTCGTGGTCGCTCTCGTCTTCGGTTCGATCGCGATCCTCGAGTACCGGCAGAACCGCTACATCGTCGCCCTCCTGCGGAGTTTTGGCGCGCCCGCGGTGCTGCTGCTGCTGCGCTACGCCGGCGAGGCGCTGGTGATCGCCGGCGCGGCAGTGCTTCTGGCGCGGACCGGTCTCGCCCTGGCGCACGCGCCGCTCTTCAGCGCCGCCGGCTTCGAGCGCGGGCTCCTGGACCGGACGGTGATCGACCCCTACGCGTGGGAAACGGTGTGGCCCGCGGCGCGTTGGCTGTTGCTCGGCGGTGCGCTGGGCGTGTTGCCGATAGCCGCGGCGCTGCGGCAGCCGGTCGGACGAATCCTGCAATAGCCCTAGTACACCTGCGGGATGAAAATCTCCTCGGGGATCGGGGCGCGGGTGTAGTCCGGGTGATAGACGCGCTTCGGGAGGCGGATCGTGGGGTGCTTGACCTCGCTGTATTTCACCTGGGTCAGCAGGTGGTGGATGCAGTTGAGGCGCGCCTTTTTCTTGTCGACGCCGGGCACGACCCACCACGGGGCCTCCGGGATGTGGGTGCGCTGGAGCATGATCTCCTTGGCCTTGGTGTACGCTTCCCAGCGCTTGCGCGACTCGAGGTCCATCGGGCTCAGCTTCCACTGCTTGAGCGGATCGTTGATGCGGCAGCGGAACCGAAATTCCTGCTCCTCGTCGGAGATCGAGAACCAGTACTTGATCACCTGGATGCCGGAGCGCACGAGCATCTTCTCGAACTCGGGCACGGAGCGGAAGAACTCCTCGTACTGCTCGTCGGTGCAAAAGCCCATGACGCGCTCGACGCCGGCGCGGTTGTACCAGCTGCGATCGAAGAGCACCATCTCGCCCGCGGCCGGCAGGTGCGCGACGTAGCGCTGGAAGTACCACTGCGTCTTTTCACGGTCGGTCGGGGCGGGCAGCGCGGCCACACGGGCGACGCGGGGGTTGAGGCGCTGGGTGATGCGCTTGATGACGCCACCCTTGCCGGCGGCGTCGCGGCCCTCGAAGACGATCACGATGCGGTGGCCGGTGGCCACGATCCAGTCGTGCATCTTCACGAGCTCGCCCTGGAGCCGGAAGAGCTCCTTGAAGTAGCGGTTGCGCTCGTCCCGGTCGGCGTGCTGCTCGAGCTTGCGGTCAGGGAATTCGGGATCGTGCTGTTCCCAGTCCTCGCGCTCCATCTCGAGTTCCTCGTCGTAGTCGTCGATGAGTTCGCGGTGCACGCGCCGCATGAGTTGCGCTTCCTGCGCGGCGGCGGAGGCGGACGGCGAGGCGGTCGGGTTGGCGGAACCGGCTTCAGGATCCAAAGGGGGATTCGTGGGCATGATGAACGGCCGGCAATGCGGCTTTTGCATGACATTGCCGATATCCCGGGAGGGATCAAGCCGCCCCCGGGCCAAGCTGCGCAATGTCACCGGGTTGTAACGTATTACACCGATCCTAACCGGCTCACTCCAGCGTCAGCCACCAGACTTTGTTGCGCAGGATGTCACCAAGACCGGCCCCGGCACCACCCTCGGTGTAGATCAGGCCGGGCTGGGCCGCGGATTCGTTGAACCCGCCGAGCTTCTCGAGGTTGGGCAGCCAGCGCGGGGTCTTGCGGTCGGCGGGCGTGAGGCACTTGGCGGTGAAGGTGCGGCCGCCGTCGGTGGAATTGAACTGCACGAGGGTGTTGGTCGGGTGTCCCCAGGATTCCTCCCCAAAGGCATAGTCCAGCACCGTGCAGACCACGGTGGGCTGGCCGGCGCGGTTGAAGACGACGCCACCCTGCATGACCATCGCCTGGTTGCGCATGTCGGCGGGCAGGAACCGGTTCAGTTCCAGATGGCGCCAGCCCTTGCCTCCTGGCAGCGGCGACGCGAGGTAGGCCGTGGCGGCCTCCTGCGTGCGGATACTGTAGGTCACGAACGGGATGCCCTCGGGGCTCACCGCCATCGAACCGGTGTCGGCGATGCGGCCCTCGCGGGAGTCGCAGGTGACGATGGCGTCCAGGTTATCGATGGTGGCCGGCAGGACGAGCGGGGTGCCGTCCAGGCGCGTCCAGGTCCGGCCGGCGTCGGGACTGGTGATGCAGCCGACGCGGGTGATCGCGTCGTTGTTGCCGGCGTCATACCCGGGCATCTCGTAGATGCGGAACGACAGGAACAGGCGCCGGTGGTCCGGCGCCCAGGCCATCGACGCCGCGAACTGCGAATAACCCGGCTTGCGGCTGCCCAGGATGGGCGCCTGCCGGGCCCAGGCGGCTCCGGGAGCCTTGGTCCAAAGCTCCAGCTCCCAGGGCTTGTCGTCGTAGCTGTGGCGCGCGGTGAGGATAAGCGTGCCGTCGGATGCACAAAGGAGCGTCGGATACGTCAGATGGAGGCCGAACTCCTCCATCGGCCCCCACGCCGAGGCGTCGTTGGGGCGCACCGACCGGTGATAGCGGAACGGATGGTGGTGCGAAAAATACACGACATGCAGATAGCCCTCGGCATCGACGGCCAGCGCCGGCCCGCCATGGTTGTCAGCCGCCTCGCCGATGGTCCAGGTCGGCGACCAGGTGCCGCTGGCGTGATCGAGGGTGCGGACGCGGATGCGAAAGCCCTCGGCGGGCGTGTCGAGCCAGGTGGCGTGGGTCTTGCCTTGGTAAGTGATGATCTTGCCCGATTCGAGATAGGCCGAGGCCCGGCCGCTGCCCTCGGCGGAGAGGAGAAACGGAGCGGAAGTTTTGCCGGCGGCGGCGGTGGTGAGACTGGTCATGAGGGTCAGGACCGACAGCAGGCGCGTCAGTCCGGGCAGGAAGATTGCGGGCATAAGGGAAGAACGGACGAAACGACGAGGTGGGTGGCAAGGCGGGCGGGCCTCTGCCCTGCCCCACTTGCTCAACTCGCGCCGGGGGCCAAACCCCGCTCGCTGGTCTTGGCAAAGGTGAGGACGCGCTGGAACTCGACACTGTCGGCCTGCGGGTGGGCCCCGAGCTTGTCGAGGGCCTGGGTGCGGTTGAGGCCGTCGCGGTAAAGGATGCGGAAGATCTGCTTCACGCGGTCCATCTGCTCGGGCGTGAAGCCGCGGCGCTCGAGGCCGACCTTGTTGAGGGCGCGGATCTCGGCCGGCGTGCCGTCGGCGATGAAATACGGCGGCAGGTCCTGCACGAGCTTGGCCATGGCGGAAAGCATGGCGTGGGCGCCGATGCGGCAGAACTGGTGGATGCCGGCGGCACCGCCGATGACGACATGGTCCTCGACCGTGACGTGGCCGGCCATGGAAACCGCGTTGCTCATCACGATATGGCTCCCGAGCACGCAGTCGTGGGCGATGTGGCTGTAGGCGAGGACGGTGTTGTCGGAACCGAGCACGGTGAATTCGCCGTCGAACGTGGCCGCATGGATCGTGACGTACTCGCGGAAGACGTTGCGGTCGCCGACCCGCAGACCGGGGCGGCCGCCCTTGTACTTGAGGTCCTGGGTCTTGCCGCCGATGCAGGCGTAAGGGAAGACCTCGCAGCCCGCGCCGAGGGTCGTGAAGCCCTCGACCGCGGCGTGGTGATGCAGTCGGGTGCCGGCGCCGAGGGTCACGTCGGCCCCGACATACGCGAACGGCCCGACCTCGACGTCGGCCCCGAGCTGCGCTCCGGATTCGACGACGGCGGAAGGATGGATGCGCGCGGCCATGGCCTCAGGGCGCGGCCTCGATGTCGACGAAGCCGAACATGAGCTCGGCGGAGGAAACGACGTTGCCGCCAACCGTGCACGTGGCCTCGGCGACGCCGATCTTGCCGCCGCGGGACTTGGTGAGCTTGGCGTTGATGACGAGCTGGTCACCCGGACGCACGGCGCGGCGGAACTTCACCTTGTCGGCGCTCATGAAAAGGGCGGTCTTGCCCTCGGTGTTGGCGTTCCGAAGCAGCAGAATGCCGGACGCCTGGGCCATCGCCTCGATCTGGAGGACGCCGGGCATGACGGGTTCGCCCGGGTAGTGGCCCTGGAAATAGGGCTCGTTGATGGTGACGTTCTTGATCGCGACGAGCTCCGTGTCGCCGATGAACTCCAGCACCCGGTCGATCATCAGGAACGGGTAGCGGTGCGGGAGCATCTCGAGCACGCGCTTGATGTCGAGGGAGGTCTCGCCGGGCTGCGGCGTCTTGGTGGCCGGGGCGGCGGACTTCTTCTTCGGGCCCTTCTTCCGCTCCTGCAGCTTCTCGAAGAGGATCTTCGTCAGCTCGGCGTTGATCGCGTGGCCGGGGCGCGTGGCGATGATGTGCGCCTTGAGCGGGAGGCCGAGGAGGAGGACGTCGCCGATGATGTCGAGGATCTTGTGGCGGACGAACTCGTCTTTGAACCGCAGCGGCTCCTTGGAAATGATCTTGTCGCCCTTGATGACGACGGCGCAGTCGAGCGAGCCGCCCTTGATCTTGCCGAGCTTCAGGAGCTCCTCGATGTCCTCGTAGATCGTGAACGTGCGCGCGGCGGCGACCTGCGTCATGTAGACGTCGGGGTCGATCGACAGCGTGAGGTGCTGGGTGTGGATGCCGCGGTCGTCGGCCGAGGTGCAGGTGATTTTCAGACCGTCGAACGGCAGGGCGATGATCGACGAGTTCCCGCGCGCCACCGAAACCGTATCGGCCAGGGTGAAATATTCCCGCTCCGCGTCCTGTTCTACCGGTTCGCCCTGAAGTATCATCTGTACGAAGGGTCTAGCGGAACCGTCCATGATAGGCGGTTCGCTGGCGTTCATTTCGACGATGAGATTGTCGATCCCGCTGCCATGGAGGGCGCTGAGGACGTGTTCGACCGTGTGGATCTTGGCGTGGCCGACCTGGATGGTGGTAGCCCGGACAAGATCGGTCACCTGGTCGACGCGCGGCTTGAGTTCGGGTTGT
>CAZGJB010000150.1:0-8779 GCA_964526145.1 uncultured Opitutaceae bacterium | reverse complement strand
GGCCGTGTTCGCCGGGGCGGACGCCGAGGATGTGCTGGACGTACAGGATGATGAGCTCCGCCCAGTTCCAAACGACGATGCCGACCTGCGGGAACGGCGGCGCGAGGCGCTGGCCATAGAATTCGAACCAGGTGCCGGCCTGGGCGCCGTTGACGGCGTCGAGCCAGCGCAGCACGCGCATGACCTTCGCGTCGTCGCCGGCCTCGAAGGCGGCGCGGGCGATGAACAGCGAGGCGAACGGCCACGAGCCGGGGGAATCCGGCTCCGAGGTCACGTGGTAGCGGCCGTAGCCGCCGTGCTTCCAGTCCTGATTCCACAGGACCTCGAGCGACTTGAGCGTGCGGCGCGCCAGCGGCGACCGCGGCGGGATCACACCGAGGGCGATCGGCAGCGCCGAGGAGGCGTCGGGGTTGATGAGGTGCGGCCCGCGGCCGCCGAGTGGCACCTCGCGGGGCAGCTGGGCAGCGGGACTGGCCGTGACGGTCTCGAGCACGCGGCCGTCAAGCCGCCGGCGCTTCACGAAGCCGCGGCGGTCGTGCATGCGGTAACGCGGATGGTTGAGGAAGGCGTCCTTGAGCTTCGCGCCCTCGGCCTCCCAGCGGACCGCCTCGGCCTCATGGCCGGTGAGCCGCGCGAGCACGGCGCCGGCGGCGAGGCCGTGGGCCACGTAGCACTGGTAGATCATCTCCGCGCCCGGCTGGATGCCGTGCATGCGGCTCCGCTCCCAGAACTCACGGCAGTTCATCAGCAGGCCACTGGGGTGGCGAAAGACCTTCTGCAGCGGGAATTCCGCGGCGGCCGCGATCTTCGCCCAGTGCCGGCGCACGAGGTCCACGTTGCCGGTCCAGAGCACGTAATCCTTGAGCGTGCAGAGGAGCAGGCCGTTCTGGTCGAGTTCGACGTCGGCGGGGTTCCGTTTCTCGCTCGAGTCGAGGGTGTCGCCCTCGGGCGTGACGAACTTCCGCAGGAGGCGATCGAAGACGGTGGTGGCGGGGCCGGTGGCGCCGATGAGCGTGAGCGCGAGGGCGATGATGGACTGGTCGCGCAGCCACTCGAGGTTGTACTGCCAGATGCTGCCGTCGATGCAGCCCTGCCGGGACACGGCGACGGGCAGCTGCGCGCAGGAAGCACGGAAGAAGTGGTCGAGGCGCGCGTCGCCGAACTGGACGCGGGCGAGTCCGGACCAGAAATCACGACCGGCCGCATCCACCGGCACGCGGGGCAGAAAGGCGAGCTTCACGCGGTCGGCCGTCGCCAAGAGCGTGCAGCCGACGACGACCGAGCGGGAGGCATTGGGCGCGAGCATCAGGCGACGGCGGATCACCTGCCGGCCGGCGCCAGTGGCGAGCTCGCAGGCGACCCGGGCACGGCGGGGATTGGTGACCGTGATCTCGCGGACAAGCACCGGTTTCGACCACGTCGGACAGGAGAAGCGCTCCGCCACTCTCAAGCCGCCGCCCGACCAGGTCGCGACGACCGTGGGCACCGCGGCCTTGGCGTCCCACGCCACGCGGCAACGCCCGGCCTTGGCCGTGTGCACGACGCCGGCGACCTTGAGCGCGAGCTGGGTCGGGGCGAGGCCCGTCTCGGGATCGAGCGTGAGCGCCTCGCGCTTCTTGCGCAGGCGGTCGGGATTCATGACCAGCAGGCCGACGGGCGTCCCCTCCCCGGCCGGCGCCCATTGCACGGCGGCCTGGATCAGGCCGTTGCCGAGAAAGAAGTACTCCACGTCCTTCAGCTTGGTCCGGACATCCTCGGGTCCGGCGTTGGGATCGTCGTGGTAGAAGTGCTCGCTGGCGTCGATCATGGTGAAACGCCGAGGGTAGAAACCGGCGTTCGCTGGCGCGATGCAAATTCGGCCGCGACCGCGAAATCGCGAAGAAATTTCATCGCGGAAACGCGATCACCTTAACTAGAGCGTGACCTTGATTCCCTTGCGCAGGTAAGTCGGGACGTCGAGGTCCTGGCCGTCGAAGAGGTTGCGGTCGGTCTTCTCGAAATAGCCGCGGCTCTCGATCTCGCCAAAGCCGAACTCATCCTGGGCCGCCTTGTCCGCCGCCGCGGCTTTCAGGCTGGCAGCAGTCGCCGCCGCGGCCGTCGGCGCAGGTTCGGGGGCAGCGGTCTCGGGAAAGAGTCCGCTCGCGGGTGTCGTTGGACGGGCCCGATGCTGCGGCAGCGGCGCCGGCCGGCGGGCAGTGACGCGGCCGCCCATGTCGCTGGCGCCGAGGACGCAGACCTCCACGCGGTTCTGCATGCTCTCGTCGATCACGGCGCCCATGATGACGTGCGACTCGCGACCGAACTGGTCGGTGATCGCCGTCATGAGCTCGTTGACCTTGGGCAGGGTGAGGTCGGTGCCGCCGATGATATTCACGAGCAGGCGGTCGGCCTTGCGGGAGAACTCCGGGGTGTGCAGCAGCGGACAGAGCTTCAGGCTCGCGATCGCGTCGGCCACGCACGTATCACCCTCGCCCGCGCCGAGCCCGAACAGGGTCTTGCCGCCGCGCTGCTGGAAGAGCTGCCGCAGGGCCGAGAAGTCGAGATTGATGAGGCCGGTCTTGAAGAGCATGGCCCAGATGGACTTCACGCCGCGGCCGATCCACTCGTCGGCGCGGGCGAAGGAATCGAGCACGGACGTATCTTCGGCGCCCTCCTGCAGCAGGATGTCGTTCGGCAGCGGGATCACGGCATCGCAGACCTTGCGCAGCGCGAGGAGACCTTCCTCCGCCTGCTTCAGGCGGCGTCCGCCCTCGAAGCTGAACGGCAGGGTGACGAAGGCGATGACGAGCGCGCCGGCCTCGGAGGCGGCCTCGGCCACGACGGGGAGCGCGCCGCTGCCCGTGCCGCCGCCCATGCCGCCGATCAGGAAGACGAGGTCGCAGTCCTTCACGACCGCGGCGATCTTCTCGCGGTCGGCTTCCGCCGCCTCACGGCCGAGGTCGGGGTCGCCGCCGGCGCCGAGGCCGCGCGTAACGCCCATGCCGATCAGGATCTTGTCCTGGACGGGCGAACTGGAGAGGGCCTGGTAATCGGTGTTGATCACCGCGAGCTGCAGGCGCTCAAGATTCTCCATCTTGAGCCGGTCGACCGCGTTGGACCCGGCGCCGCCGACGCCGACGAGCTTGATGGCGATGTTGCGGTCGGTGAGCAGCTCGTGCTCGAGGGGAAGTTCGTTGAGATTCATGGGGCTCAGTTGGCGGCGAAGAGCCGGGAGAAGGAGGCGAGGAAGCCGCCCTTGCGGCGGGGAGCGTCGGCGCGCTCGGCGCGGGAGCTGACGCCGTAGTAGAGGACCCCGAGGGCGGTGTTGTAGCCGGGATCGCGGAGGTTCTCGGCCACCCAGGCCGGGGTCTCGCCGAGGTGGGCCGGGACGCCGAAGACGCGGGCGGCGGTCTCGGCGATGCCGGCGAGCTTGGCGGTGCCACCGCTCAGGACGACGCCGGCGGAACAGGTCTCGGGGGTGAACGTGCCGCCGAGTTTCTTTTTCACGATCTCGAGGATCTCCCAGGTGCGCGCGGCGCAGATCTGCTCGATCGCGTGGCGCGAGAACTGGCGGTCGCCGATGGCGAAATTGCCGTCGAGCCAGACCTTCTCCGCCTTGTCGCGCGTGACCACCGCGGCGCGGCCGAAGCGGTGCTTGAGCTTCTCGGCCTTACCCTCGGCGAGGCGCAGGCCGATGCTGAGGTCGTTGGTGATGTGGGTGCCGCCGACCGGGACGACGCCGGTCGTGTGCGGCACGCCGTCGCGGTAAAGGGCGAAATCCGTCGTGCCGGCGCCGATGTCGATCGCGAGCACGCCGTGCTGCCGCTCCTCCGGCGTCGTGATCATGTGGCCGGTGGCGAGGCTGGAGAGGACGAGCTCGCGGACCTCCAGGTTGAAACCGCGGATGACGTGGATGAAGTCGGCGAGCTTGTTCTCCTGCCCGTGCACGGTCCAGTAGCCGACCTCGAGACGCTGGCCGACGAGGTGCTCGGGATTCGGCACGAGCCGACCGTCCACGCGGAAAGGCCGGCGGATGTGATGCACGACGAGGCGTCCGGCGGGCAATTCCTTGGCGCGGGCCAGTTCGCAGACGGTGCGGATATCCTCGGCGCCGATCATGTTGTCGGCGGCCTTCACGCTCACCGCGGCCTCGTTGTAGAAACCCTCCAGGTGCCCGCCGGTCTGGGCGAGATAGACCAGATCGATGCGTTCGCCCGCCTCACGCTCAGCGAGCTCGAGGGCGCTGTGGGTGCATTCGCTGGCCGCCTTGTAGTCGACGACGGTGCCCTTGATGATGCCGCGGGACTGGCATTCGCCGCGGCCGATGATGGCGAGTTCGCGGCCGTTGTACTCGCCGATGAGGACGGTGATCTTGGAGGTGCCGATCTCGACGGCGCCGATGAAAGTGGGACTAGAGCTCACGCGGATTCTTTTTCTGCGGTGGGTTGAAGGGGATGAAAAAGGGCGTGGGTTGGTCGGTCGCGCCGGACTTGGGTGCAGCCGCCGGCGGCTTCGCCGGCGCGCTGCCCGTGCCGGGAGCCGGGGGCGTGGCGAGGGTGACGGGGACCTGGTAACTGCCGTCGGCATCGCTGCCACGGCCGATCGCAAGGTTCACATCCTTCAGCGGCTGGCCGGTGTCCACGAGCACGTCGAGGAGCGCCAGCTGCCGGAAGAAGTCCACCTGCACGCTGAAGGTGACCTTTTCGACGACGGTCGAGGCCACGACCAGCTCGTTGTCGGATGCGAGCCGGGCGAGCGAGACGGACTTCCACGTGGCGTAGAGGTGCGGCGCCTCGTTGCGGGCTTTGGCGAGCAGGTCGGCCACGGGCTCCATGCCGACGATCGGCTGGAAACGGTCGCGGCTGCGGATGAGTTTCACGCCGTCGAGCCAGACGAGCGAGTCGGCGATGGCGGGATCGTAGCCGGCGCCCTCGTAAACGACGCCGTCGCGGGCCACGAGCACCTCGCGGGTCGAGCCATCCGCGAGCTGGGCCATGATCCGGGCCACCGGCATGCGCTCGGCGAGCGTCACGGCCAGGGTCGAGGGAAACTTGCGGGCGACCGTGGCACTGCGCACCTGGCCGCTGGCGAGGAGGCGCTCACGCAGCTGCTCGAGATCCAGCTCCATCAAGGTCGCCGCCTTGGGGAGCGCCAGCGTGCGGGTGATCCAGGCCCGGTCGAGCACGCCGTCGGTCGCAAGGGCGATATCCTTCACCGGGGTGGCATCGGCGGCGCGGGCCGCGCTGCCCGGGCCCTGATCCTGCAGCGCCTCGCTCACGCCCCAGGCCACGACGCCGACGAACACGATGGCGAGGACCACCATCACCGAACGCAGCGAATGGCGCCAGACCCGGCGCCGCCCGCCCGCCGACATGGCACGCGGCTTCAACTGCTGCGGGATGTCGCGCCAGTTGCGGGCATGCGGAAGGTTTTCCTGGGTGCGGCTCACGGAGAAAGGGGGCGGCTGGAGGAGGCGAAACGCTGCAACGCAGGCCGGACCATCTCCCTGACCAGTGCCGTGAAATCCAGCCCCGCGCAGCGTGCACTCATCGGCAGCAGACTGGTTTCCTTCATGCCGGGCAGTGTGTTGATTTCCAGCAAATAAAGCAGGTTTTTGTCCGCCAGGATGAAGTCCACGCGCGCGTAATCCCGACACCCGCAGGCCGCGAAGGCGGTCTCCGCCGCGCGCTGCACTTCAGCGGTGACCGCATCGTCCAGCGGCGCCGGCGCAAAGTACTCGGTCGCACCCTTCGTGTACTTGCTCGCGTAGTCGTACACGCCCGACTTCGGTCGGATCTCCACGACCCCCATGGCGCGACCGCCGAGCACGCCGATCGAGAGTTCGCGGCCGCGCAGGCGCTCCTCGACGAGCCAATTGCCGCGCTTGATGCCGGCGAGGGCGGCGGCCAGCTCGGCGCGGTTGGAGACGATGCTCAGGCCCACGCTGCTGCCCTCGTCGTTGGGCTTCACGACCACCTGGTCGCCGAGTTGGGCAATCACGGCGTCGGCCGCCGGCACCTGACTGCCGTTGAACTTCATGTCCCGGGCCACGCGCACACCCCGGGCGGCGGCCGCCTGCTTGGTGCGGGCCTTGTCTATGGTGACCTCGCTGCTCGCCGCGTCGCACCCGGCGTAATGGATCCCGGCCGCATCCAGCAGCCGCTGCATGCGTCCGTCCTCGCCGAAGGTGCCGTGCAGGGTCGAGAACACCACATGCCGCCGCGGATCAAGCCCGGCCGGCAGGGCCTCGGCCGTGATGTCTATGAAGCAAGTCGAAAACGACCGCGCCAGCGCCGCGGCGCAGGCCCGCCCGGAGCCCAGCGAAACGTCGCGCTCGGAGGAGGTGCCACCGGCCAGGACAGCGATGATGGGTGTCGTCATGGGTAGAAATTCAAAGCACGTCCTCCCAGTTTTTCCCGTACAGCAGCACTTCCGGTTCGAGGTGAATGCCGGTGGCGGCGTGGACGCGGGCGCGGACGCGGCGGATGAGTTCGAGGACGTCGCCCGCCGATGCCTGGCCGCGGTTGACGATGAAGTTGGCGTGGACCGGCGAAACCTCCGCGTCCCCCACCCGCTCGCCCTTGAGCCCGCACTGGTCGATGAGCTTTCCCGCCGACGAACCCGGCGGGTTCTTGAAGATGCAGCCGGCACTCGGCTCACGGGGCTGGCTTTCCTGGCGTTTGCGCCGGTAAACGTCGATCTGGCGGGCGACGTCCTCGGACGCCGCCGCGGCCGCCGGCTTCAGCAGCGCCCCCAGCGCCACAGCCTCATGCAGTTCGCCGCAATGCCGGTAGTCCACGTGCATGGCGGATTTCGGCAGCGTCTGCATCTCGCCGTCGAAGGTCATGAGCTGCACCTCCTCCACCACGTCGAACATCCAGCCGCCCATGGCCCCGGCGTTCATGCGGAGCGCGCCGCCAACGTTGCCGGGAATGCCCTCGAGAAACTCAAAACCCGTGAGACCCACCTTGGCCGCGAGGCCGCACAGGTTCTTCAGGCGCAGGCCGGCGCCAACCCAGACCTTGCCACCCGGGCGCCGCTCGAATCTGGCCCAGCTTTCGTGACCGAGATGGATGACCAGGCCGTCCACACCCTCGTCAGGCACCAGCAGGTTTGAACCCCGACCGAGGAAATAAACCGGCACGCCGCGCGCCTTGGCTCCGCGGAGAAGGGTTTGCAGGTCGGCCACCGTCGCGGGTTCGGCATAGAGCCGCGCCGCGCCGCCCACCTTCATGGTCGTCCGCGGCCCAAGCATTTCCTCGCGCCGCAATTTCGCGCCCGCACTGAGCCCCGCGCCCAACGCCGCGGCGTGGGCGTTCCACACCACCGCCGCCAACCAGGCCCGCGCCTTCCGGTCGATGTCGCCGGCCCCGACGAAAACGACGAGGTCGCCGGCCTGCCGCTCGGCGTCGAGGGATTGGAAGAGTGCCGCGTCGTCGCGATGATGACTGAAGCGCTCAGCGGCCGGCACCGCCGCCAAGAGGTCGGCCGTGGTGCCACCGGGCACAGGGGCCTCACCGGCAGCGTAGACTTCCAGCAGGTGCACGCGGTCGGCCAGGGCCAGGGCCGTCGCGAAAGCCGCCTTGAACTGGGCGGTGCGGCTGAACCGGTGCGGCTGGAACACCGCGACGAGCCGCCCTTCCCCCACGCGGCCTCGCAGGCCCGCGAGCAGGGCCTGGATCTCGGCCGGATGATGCGCGTAATCCTCGATGACGGTCAGTCCTTCCCGGTCGTGCAGCACACCCTGCCGCCGGCGCACGCCAGCGAAGTCGGCCAGCAGATCGGACCTCAAAGTGGCACCCATCACCTGCGCCGCCGCCAGCGCAGCGGTGGCGTTGGCGGCATTGAACCGCGCCCGCGCCCGGACCTGCGCCTCAGCGAGGCGGAACTGACCGCCAAGCTGCAGGCGCATGCGGCCCTCGGATTCCTGCACGAGCAAACTGGAGAACGCGCCCGCCGGACCAAAGATCAGCGCCGCGGGCAGCAATTGCCGCGAGCGCACGCAGTCGGCACTGACGAGCACCGGCCCGCGGGTGCGGCCAGCCAAGGCAACGAAAGCCTGTTCGAGCGCGGCGGGATCGCGGTAGTGGTCGGGGTGGTCCCAGTCGAGATTGACGATCACCGTCACCTCGGGGGCGAAGGCGCCGATGGTGCCGTCGCTCTCGTCGATCTCCGCCACCACCCAGTCGCCGGTCCCCGCTGCCGCCGGCGGCCAGGTGTCGTCCGCCAAAAGCCCCCCGAGCACATAGCCCGCAGGAAACCCTGCCGCGCGCAACGCGGTGACCAGCATCGCCGTCGTCGTGGTCTTGCCGTGAGAGCCGCAGACGGCGACGAGCTTTCGGCCGCGCACGGCCTCCGCGAGGAGTTCGCCGCGGCGAACCTGCGGGACGCCACGCGTCGCCGCGGCCGTGCGCGCCGGGTGTGACGCCGGCACCGCCGAGGAATGCACGAGCAGATCCGCGTCGGCCGGCATCGGGCCGGTCTGCACCCCGGCGCGGGCGAGGTGCCGCCGCATCTCGGGTGAGAGGTCGCGGTCCTCGCCGGTGACGGTGTAGCCCAGCGCGGCGAGGTAGATGGCCAGCGGGCCGAGGCCCGTGCCGCCGACACCCGCGCAGTGGATCCGGCGCACCGCGCGACCGAACAGGGGCGGAAGCGGCGCGTCGCTCATGCCGGCAGGGGATGCGCCGCCGCGCCGGGCGGCGGCAGACAGAGGTCCTCGAGGTCGGCGAGCATGAGATCGAGCGAGTTCGCCCGGTCCATGCGCTGCAGGTTGCCGCCGAAGATGCGCAGCAGCCAGTCG
>CAZGJB010000149.1:0-8829 GCA_964526145.1 uncultured Opitutaceae bacterium | reverse complement strand
GAAGAAGATCGCCTTGAAGGTGTCGGTCTTCGGGTTGCGGAACTCGCTCGTGTAGCAGATCGCCGTTTCGAACGCGTAAGTTGACCATGCGGCGATGAACATGCCGCCGAGCACCAGCGTCCATCCACCGATGTTCCAAGAACCCGGCTCCGGCGCATAGGCCGCCGCGAGCGGAGTGATCGGAGAATAGTTCGACCAGTTGATCTGCCCGGTGATGCCGCAGCTCATCGCAAACTCCACGTAGCGGTCGAACACCGTGTAATCGAAGCGCCAGGCGCCGTCGGCCTCCCGCACATGCTCCACCATGGAGCGATAGTCATCGTAATCCCGCCGTCCCCACGGCCGGTCGGTGATCGTCGCGGTGATGATCTTCTGCCCACCGCGGGCCAGCTCCTCGAGGTACGGCCGCATGACGCGGAAGTGCTCCTCGCTCCACGGTTCAACATCGTGCCAACGCGCGATCGCCCACGGGTGCTGCCAGAGGTCGAGGTGGAATTTCCAGTCCGCCGGCGCCGGCAGCGTCGCCGGCAGGACCTCGAGCTCGAGCGGAAATGCGAACGGCTCCGTGTCGTCCGCGCGCACGGTGATCGTTCCCTGATATTTGCCCGGCTGCGCGTCGCGTGGCGTCTCGACCGTCAGCCAGAGCACGCGGTAGGAACCCGCCGGCATGCCGAGGCGCCCGGCTTCGTCGAGGAGGTCGCCCGCCAAGGCGCCGTCCGCGCGCACCTGCTTCACGAAGCGCACCTGCGCCGGCAGCGGCAGGCCCGACACTTCCGCCCGGAGACCCTCGCGCGGGGCATCCGTCCACACCGCAAACTGGCCGGAAACCCGTTCGCCGCGCCAGGCCGTGGCCGACCACGTCCGCGCTTTGGTCGCGGCTGCCAGCTCCGCCGGGCCCACCCGCCGGTGCGCATCGAAAACCGCGCCAGCCAGCGCGGGCGCCACCGGCCGCGCGTAGGCATCGATCTCCAGCACCTGCACGCCCTCCTCGGGTTTCGATGTACCCGTCACGGTCAGGCGCAGCGCCTTGAGCGTGACCGGTTCGGGAAAAACCACCCGCTCTCCGCGGAGATTCACGGGCGCCGGGTTCTCGCGTCGGTCCACGAGCGGTCGCCAGCTTTCGCCGTCCGCCGAACCCTCGACGAGATAGGATACTGTCTTCCCGCCCGACGCGAAGAACCACCAGCGCAATTCCTGCACCGGCCGCGCCTCCGGCAGATCGAAGCGGATCCACGCCGGCAGCGTCTTGCTCGCCCAGTGGAGGATGTTGTCGTCGACGTTGCCGTTGTTGGCGAACTCCGGGATCTGCCCCGCCTCGTGATGCGAGGCTGTCACCACCGCATCGGCCAGCACATCGCCCGCCAGCGGGCCCGCCTGCAGCGGCGCCGCCGGTTCCCGCAGCAGCGCCCGCGGGGCGAATTTCTCCGGCTCAGCCGCAAAGACACTGAGGGCAAGCACGAGGCCGAGGCCGACGGCGGGGCGGAGCGAGGGCATGCGCCGACTTTGCTTCGCGCCGCGGCGCGTTCAACGGCATTTTCCGGCGCCGCCGCTAGAACGGGAAATCACCCGCGGCCGGCGCGACCGGCTTGGCCTCGACCGCCTTCTCCGCGCGCTCGTGGCGCCGGCGACCGGTGACCTTGATTGCCTTCTCCGGCACGACCGGACACGCGAACTCGCAGGCGCCGCAGCCGATGCACAACTCCGTCTTCACCTCCGGCAGCCGCAGGTTGTCGCGGTAGGGCACGGTCTCCACCGCCTTGGTCGGACAATGCTCCGAGCAGGCCGCGCACTCGGTGCCGTCGCGCTTCACCACGCAGAGGTCGATCTTCAGCTCCGCCCGCCCCACCCGCGTGAGCTGCTTGTCCGCCAGCGCCAGCAGCTCGATCGCTCCCGTCGGACATACCTCACCGCAACGCGTGCAGTCGAAATTGCAGAAGGCCTGCGTGAAATCCAGCCGCGGCCGCAGCCACCCGGCGAAACCGAAGTCCAGGCGTGCCGGCCGCAGGACGTGGGTCGGACACACACTCACGCACAAGTGGCACGCCGTGCAGCGCTCCAGATACCGGTCGAGGCTCTGCGCCCCTGGCGGACACACCGCCGTGCACGCGTTGGGATCCTCCGGCGGAGGTGCAGCCGGCGAGGTCGCACCCTCAGGCAGGGCCCGCGCCGACGCCACCACGACCGCCCCGGCCAGGAATTCACGCCGACCGGGAGCGGGCGCCGCACCGCGACGCCACGTCCACTCGTGACCGATGCCCTGCTCATCGCAGGCGCCGATGCAGTTGAAGCAGGCAACGCACCGTGACGCGTCGATGGTGCCGGTTCGCACGTCGATGCACTGCGCCTTGCACGCGCGCAGGCAGTCGCCGCATTTGACGCAGGCACTCTGGTTGATCCGGAGCCGCCAGGCGGCACGCCGCGCCAGCAGGCCAAGCACCGTTCCCACCGGACACACGGTGTTGCAGAACAGACGGTCGCGCCACCACACGAGGCCGCCGACCAGCGCCAGCACCGCGAGCGGCCAAAGCGCCGTGGACCAACCCAGCCAGGGTGGCTCGACCCGGTAGAGCCACGTCCACCCGAGCCCATCGACCGCACCCACGGCCAGATTGTTGACCGCCACCACCACGGGTCGCGCAAAACCCACCACGATGCGGCCGAAGTTGCTGTAGGGATCGACAAGCAAGAGCGTGAGCCCACCGACACCGGCGACGAGGCCGACCAGCGTCAGGCCGAGGATGCCGTAGCGCAGGGGGTTCATGGGCTTGGCGTAGGGCAGCACGCGCTCGCGGCCGCGCAGCCAACGCCCGACTCGGGCCATCACGTCCTGGAGAATGCCCAGCGGACAGAGCACCGAGCAGTACACGCGGCCGAACATCAGCGTGAGCAGCACGACTCCCGCAAGCGCGAGCACCGCCGCCAACGTAAAGCCCAGCAGCACCCGGATCGCCGCCGGCACGAACTGCACCGACCCGAGCCAGTGCCCCAGCGCGGACGGTACGGCGTCGCGGAAGTCCAGCAACGCCACCGCAAAACCGGCGCCGACCAGCACGGCCCCGGCCACCCGCACCGGCTTGAGGCGCGGCCACCGCATGGCGTCAGGCGAGCGAGAGGCGGCGGATGTCCACCGCCCCGAGGTCAATCGTGCCGAGTCCCATCTGTCCCGCCACCTGTACGTGACGCACGTCCGTCGGCGCATGCCCGAGCAGCCGCGCCGCGGCGGCGTCGATCGCCACGATGTCGGTCGAGGCGAGCAGCGTGCGCATGAGGACGACGTCGTCGGCACTGCGCCCGCGCGGACCGTTTCGCACCATCGGATGGTAGGCGTCGATGATGTTCAGCGCCGGCTTCACCACGGTCACGAAGTCGGCGATGCACTGCGGCATGTCGTTGGTATGGTAATAGCGGCGGTCCCAGACGACGCCCATGAGGTTCTTCATCGCGGCGGTCATGAGGGCGCCGCTGTGGTGCTTGAGCACGGGCACATTGATGAAGACGTCGCTGTCGAGCACGAGCTGGTGCACCTTGGCGCGGCGCAGCTTCACGCCCTGCGGGATCTCGATCTCGCGGTAGAGGCTCTCGTCCTTGCCGTTGACCAACTGCGCCCCCGCCGCCTCGGCCGCCGGGGCGATGCCGCTGTTGGCATAGCAGCGCTGCCACTGGTCGCAGGTGTTGTCGAAGATGCTGACCGACTTGGCCCCGGCCTCGCGGCAGAGCGTCACGAGCCGCGCCACGATCTCGGGATGCGTGTTGCCCCCGCGCTCCGGCGGCACGTCCCAGCCGATGTTGGGTTTGATGAGCACGGTCTGCCCCGGCCGGACGAAGGCGCCGATGCCGCCCAGCTCCGCCAACGCGCGCTCGAGCATCGGCACGCGCTCGCCCTCACGCACGGCCACGAGCACGGGCCTGGGGCCGACGGGAGCGGACGTGGACGTGGCCTTCGTCTCAGCCAGCAGTCCGTTCAAACCCGGGGTGGAAATCACGGCCCCGAGCGCAAGGCCGGTCTTCAGAAAATCGCGGCGACTTTTCATGGGAGTTGGATTGGCGGTGAAAAGAGTTCACCTCGGAATCCCCCGTGCTGGCGGATTCCGGCGTGTGCACTCTACACCCGGCCCGATCCCGCCGACACCGCATCCCTTGGCCAAGGCCCCGCGGAAATTGACCCGCTACCGCCAGTCCAGCCGCCAGCGAAAGACCGTGCGCGCGGCGTGGCGCGTGGCGGCAATCTCTGTACCGACCGTGCCTTCATGGGGATACGCCGCGACAAACCGCTCGGGCTGCACGCGGAGTTGGGTGCCGGCCACCGCCTCGACACTCAGGCGCGCCCGGCAACCCGGGCCGGCCAAGCAAAAGGCGCCATCGCGTTCGCGCACGTCGGCCCACGTGTGCCAGTGCCAGGCGATTTCGTCCGCCGCGCGCAACTCGACGACGTCCTCGCCGTGCAGCGAACCGTCGACCGCGATGGTCACCGTGCGCGTGTGCCGCCGCACGCCGAGATGCGGGAGGTAGGCCGAAGCCAGTTCGCAGCGGAGCACGGTGTTGCCGCCCCGGCGCGCGATCCGCGGAGCCGGCGGGATCGCCGCATCCGCGATGAAATCTGGAAACCAAACGCAGCTGTCGCCGATCTGCCCGCGTCCGCCGATCGTCACCAGATTGTGCAACGCGGTGTCGCGGCGATAGAGCGGGCCCGGTCCGCTGCCCACGAAAGTGCCGCCACGCCAGACCAGCACGGCACCGTTGCAGGGATCGGAATGTCCGTAGCCGCCGACCTCGCCCGCCGCCCGCCGCTGCCGGCCGAGCGGCGCACCCGCCCGCAGTGTCACGAGCGTGTCGCCGCGCCGCACGAAGACCTGACCGCCGTCGGGGAACGACGCCACCGGTGGCGCGGCCGCCGCCTTCGGACCGCTGACCGCGTGCCAAAGCAGTTCATAGACGCGGCGACGCGGCGGCGCATGGCGGTGGTCGGTCCCGGTTGGCGGCTGGTCGAGCAGCGCCTCACCCAGGGCCTGGCCCTCGCGGGCGCCCGTGCGGTTGGCGATGAGCAGGTGGCACCAGCTGTCGCCGGTCACTCGGTACTGCGGGTCGCCGAAGGTCACGCCATACTTCCAGTCCGGCGAGGTCGCCGCCGCGCGGAAACGCGACGCCGCGGCGAAGTACGGCGTCGCTCGCCAGAGATCTTCCCCCGTGCACTGCCGGAACAGCTCCAGCCAGCGCAGCAGGAAGCCGTGCTCGTAGATCCAAAGGTTGAGCCCGTGCGGGAAAAATCCATCCGCCGGCAGCATCGCGAGCACACGGGCGAACGCCCCGCGCAGTTCCGCCGTCCAGGCGAAGGCCTCGGGGTGTTGGTCCCAGAAAAGGAACGCAAAGGCCAACAGCCCCAGCCCGCAACCCACGTAATGCGCCTGCGCATAGTCACGCCGCGCCGGATCGAGGTGCCGGCGGCAAATGGCCGCGACCTCCCAAAGCCGCCGCCGCGCCCGCGCCCGCTCGGCCGGAGTCATCGCGCCGTGCAGCCAATCATAGCCGACGCAGAGGAGGTAGAGGATCTCGCCGCTCTGCGTGTCGATGCCCAGAGGACCAAAGTCAGGCCGCGCCGTCTCGCGCAGATAGGTAAAATAAGTCCGTTTCGCCCACGCGGTCGTCCTCGCGTCGGGTCTCAACAGGGCGGTCAGCGCCGCGATGAGCGTGCGGTCCGCACCGGTCAGGCGCTCGCGCCCGGGCAACACCTTGCCCTCGGGCGTCGTGACGTACGGCAGCGACCATGACGCACGGACCAGCCCCTGCAGCCGCCGCCAATGCGGCGCCCGCACTCCGCGGATCTCGCGTCGCAGCACCGCCACCTGCGCCGCGTCGACCACGAGGCGCGGATGCTGCCCGCGCAGCTCGGGGCGCAACGCCACCGGCTGGGGCGGCGCATAGGCCGGCAGGTTCGCCACGACTTGCGCGCGCACCGGTCGCAATGCCGGATCCGGCGATACCAGCTCCAGCGTGCCGGCGATCCCCGCCTCGCAGGGGAACATCACCCGCAGTTCGCCCGCCACTTCCTCGTCGCCGAGAAAGTAGTATTTGCCGGCCACCACCGCCGCGCCGCACCGCAGCGTCAGCGCGGGCAGGTCCGGAATTCCGCGCCAACCCGGCCATGGACCGACGCGCACGCCCGGCGGCGTGACCGCATACTCGGTGTTCAGAAAGGTCGGCAGCCCCGCCGGATCCTTGAGCCGCGCATAGCGGCAGTGCTTCTCCAGGTACCCCGCCGGCAGCGTCAGCCCGACCTCGACCAAGACCGGCCGGGCAATACGCCGGCTCACCCGGGCGCGGGCCACACCAGGTCGCGCGGTGCGAAATTTGAGGTTCATAGTTTCAGGCGCTCGAACACCACGTCGTCGAACCACACCGTGCCCCGGCCCCCGAGGCGCAGCAACACGTGCACGCGGTCAGGCGCAGGAGCGAGCGCCGGCGTCGTCACCTTCAGTTCGGTCCATTCCGTCGCCGCGCTCCGGACGGCAGCGCTGGGGAATACCTCGTAATTGCCCACGTCGAACACGCTGCCCCGTCCCGTCCGGTGCACGCGCAACGCCACGGAAACCTCGCCGCGGAGATCTCGCGTCCGCACCCACGCGGTCAGTCGCAGGCGTCCGCCGCGGTGGAAGGCCCGCTCACCGAAGGCCGGCCCGAGCGTCGTCGCCTGCCAGGCGGCCTGCATCGCCCGCACGCTGCACAGGCGCAGCGAATAGCGGTCCGTGCAGCCCACCCGCGTGTCACGCGCAAACTGGACCCCGGACGCCGGACCGCTCGTCACCGCCGTCTCCCACGGCCACGCCGTGTTGCCGTCGATCTTTGGGCTCCGGAAGGTCTCGGCGAAGGTATGCCGCCCACCGGCCCACACGGGCGTGTCCACCGCCGCGCCGGCCGGGCGCAACCGGGCGTGTCGCGCCGCCGCTTGCCAGCGCGACCGCGATTCCGCCGTCAGGGCGTAGGCCGCGTGCAGCACCGTCCCGGGTTTGAGGCGCACGTTGCGACCCGCGCGGCAGATCTTCAGCCCGAAATGGGTGTCCCACATGTAGGCGCACACGCCCGCCTCGGCCCGGGTGCCCGGCCCGAGGGTGATGACCGGGTTCCAATCCTCGAGGACCCACGCGAACCGGTCGCCCGGGCCCAGGAGGATGCGGCGCTTGTCCGGACTCCCGAGATGATGGTGCGCGATTCGTTCGCGACGGCCGCCGTGCTGCGCGACGCAGGCTTGAAAGCGTTTCGGGGCCCGGCCGTCGGGGGCGAAAACTCCCGCGGGCCAAAGCGTGCAGAAGGTAACCTCGCCGTGGTGGGGATGCGGCGTGACCAGCCAGCCCGGTCCCGGCCCTACCTCGAGCCGCGCCTGCACGGCCACGGTGATGCTGCCGCGTTCGGCGCGCAGCGTCACAACGAAATCGCTGCGCAGGCTGCGCGACCGCGTATGCCCCGTGGCGAGCAGCGTGATCGCGTCCGCGCTGGCGGCGACCACCGCAAGGCGTCGATGCGAATGCGCGCTGCGCTCCGGGTCCTGGTGATTGCCGTACTGCCGCCAGAACAACGGCACGCCGACATCGGCGCCGACCAGCAGGCCCGCGCCGGCCACGGGACGGAAATTGATCAACTCCAGCCGGCGAACCTCCGCGACCGCCGCGCGCCCGAGGCGGATGCGCCCGCCATCCCGCGACGTGCGGACAAAGGAGAAGCGCGGTCGTCCGGTATCGCTCATGGCTGGGCCTCCGCGAGGGCGCGTTCCAATGAGGCCTTCCACGCCGGGCGCAGCGCGGAGGACTGCAGTTGGCGTTCGAGGTCGCGGCGCACGTCGGCGTTGATGCCGGGGACGGCAGCGGTGACCTCGTCGATCGTGGCGTCGCCCGACCAGAGGCGATCGAGCCAGGGCTGGAAGCGGGTCATCACCGGCCCCATGGACCAACTGGCGAAGCGCACAAAATACCGCGGGTCGCCGCCGGGGTGCTGTTCACTGAGCTCCCAGACCTCGCGGAAGCCGCGCCCGCGCAGGCGCGGATATTTTTCCTCCCACGCGGTGACGAAGGGCACGGCCGCCAGCACCGGGCTCGGTTGATAAGGCTCGGCCTCGCTGATGAGCCAGACGAGCGTGCGCCAGGCGTCGGCGGGATTCTTGACCGTGGCGCTGAGCGAAAGGCCGCCGCTCGCGGAGCGGAAATAGCGCGGCGCCTTCACCCCGAAACGCGGGAGCGGCGCGACGGCCCAGTCGTTGGCGAGCGTCTCGATGAGCCCGGTGTGGGGCACGGCCTCGAAGAGCATGGCCACGCGGCCGGACTGCAGCATCTGCGCGGCCTGCATGCCGAGCGCCTGCACACGGCGGATGTCGGGCATGACGCCCGCGCGGATGAGGCTGAGGTATTCCTCATGCACCTCGCGTGCTTCCGGCGGGATGGCGAGGAAGAGCGCATCGTGCGCGATGGGCGCGTGGTTCATCTGCTCCAGCACCTCGATGAAGTGCGCGGGGATGAAGACGCCATAGCGCTCGGGCTTGCCGTCGCCGTTGTCGTCGCGGGTCAGCGCCTTGGCCGCGGCGCGGAAGTCGGCCCAGGTCCAGTCGGCCGCCGGCGGCTTGAGCCCGGCGGCGGCGAAGGCGGCGCGGTCGTAGTAGACGCCGCAGGTGTGGGTCCAGTTGCCGAGGCTGTAGATCCCGCCATCGGCGGAGACGGCGGCCGCCTTTACCTCGGGGCGGAGTTTGGCCCATACGGGGTCCTTTTCGGCGTAGGGGCGCAGGTCGAGCAGCCGCCCCTCGGCGGCGAGCCGGTCGCGCACGGCGTTGTTGGTGTAGAAGACGTCGGG
>CAZGJB010000148.1:7469-8937 GCA_964526145.1 uncultured Opitutaceae bacterium | reverse complement strand
GGTTGTGATCATCGGCTTCCTCGCGTTTGTCGAACTGCCGGTGCGCGAGTACCCGAGCATCGATTCTCCCGTCATCTCGGTCGATGCCGGCTATCCCGGTGCTTCCGCGGAAGTCGTGGAGAGCAAGATCACCGAGCCGCTCGAGAAGGAAATTGCCTCGATCGACGGCATCCGCGTCATCCGCTCCACCTCGGCCGAGGAGTATTCCCAGATCTCGGTCGAATTTAACCTGAGCCGCAACATTGACGAGGCCGCCAACGATGTGCGCGACCGCGTGAGCCGCGCCCAGGGTCGACTGCCGCCCGAGGTCGACAACGTCCGGGTTTCCAAGACCGAGTCGGACTCGAGCCCCATCATGTCGATCTCGTTCAACTCCACGCGGCACACCCGCACCGAGCTTTACGAGATCGTCGAGCGCATCGCGCTGCAACGCCTGCAGACGGTTCCCGGCGTCGGCGCGGTGAACATCCGCGGGCCCCGCTATGCGATGCGGCTTTGGGTCAACGCTGACCGCCTAGCGGCCTATAACCTCACTGTCGCCGACGTCGAACGAGCGCTGCGGCAGCAGAACGTTGAGATCCCGGGCGGCCGCATCGAGTCGGTCTCGCGCGAGTTCCCCATCAAGGTCCAGGGCAACATGGGCGAGGCCGTGGAGTATGAGAACCTCGTGCTCGCGACGGTCGGAGATTACCAGGTGAAGTTCGCCGACGTCGGCCGCGTGGAGCTCGGGCAGAGGGACTACCGGGGTGAGTCGTTCTTCAAGGGCCGCCCGACGGTGGGCGTGCAGGTGTTGCGCCAGGCGCAGGCCAACCTGCTGGACGTGGCCAACGGCATCAAGGCGCTGCTGCCCGTGATCCAGGCGGAGATGCCCGACGGCGTGAACGTCGAGGTGGGCTATGACACGAGCGTGTTCGTCGATCGGTCCGTGCGTGAGGTCTACAAGACGCTCTGGGAAGCGTCGATTCTGGTCATCCTGATGATCTTCCTCTTCCTGCGCGACTGGCGGGCGACGCTGATCCCGCTGCTGGCGATCCCGGTCTCGCTGATCGGCGCCTTTGCGGTGATGAACTGGCTGGGTTTCTCGCTCAATGTGCTGACGCTCCTGGCGCTCGTGCTCGCGGTCGGCCTGGTCGTCGACGACGCGATCGTGATGCTCGAGAACATCTACCGGCGGATCGAGGAGGGCGAGGCGCCAATCCCCGCTGCAATCTTTGGCGCCCGGCAGGTGGCGTTTGCGGTGATCGCGACCACGCTGACCCTGGCGGCGGTTTTCCTGCCGGTGGCCTTCCAGAAGGGCCAGACCGGACGGCTGTTCTTCGAGTTCGGCATCACGCTTTCGGTTGCCGTCATCGTCTCCGCGTTCGTGGCGCTCACGCTGACGCCGATGCTGTGCTCGCGCCTGCTGCGCGCCAAGATCGTGGCCGGCCATGCCAAGCACGGCTGGTTCTACGAGAAGACCGAACCCTTC
>CAZGJB010000148.1:0-7459 GCA_964526145.1 uncultured Opitutaceae bacterium | reverse complement strand
GCTCGGGTGGTCGTTCCGGCACAAGGTCATCGTCCTGGGGGCCACGCTGCTGCTCACGGTCGGCGGCTTCTGGCTTTACGGCGGGCTGCAGCGCGAGCTGACGCCCTTGGAGGATCGCGGCATCTTCACGGTCAATTTCATCCCGCCGGTCGGCTCGACGCCGAAGTACATGCAGACGTATTCCTACGAACTGGAGCAGGAGGTGCTGAAGATCCCGGAAATGGAGCGCACCTTCCACCGCACCGGCGACGGCAGCCGCGCCTTCATCTTCGCCACCCTCAAGCCCTGGGAGGAACGTGAGCGCAAGACGCAGGAAATCGTCGGGGAACTCCGCGGGCGCCTGCAGAAGATCAGCACCGGCGGACAAGCCTTCGCCTCGCCGGTCCGCCCCCTCGGCGGGCGTCGCGGCGGCAGCGGCGTCGAGATGGTGCTGCAGGGCAGCGACTTCGCGGAGCTGCAGCGCCTCGGCCAGAAGTTCATCACGGAGATGCGCACGAGCAGCCTGTTCCTCCTGCCGCGCGTCGACCCGTCGCCGACCAAGCCCCAGCTGGATGTGCGCATCGACCGGGCCCGCGCCGCGGACCTGAAGGTGCCCGTGGCGGACATCGCCTCGACGCTCGAGACCCTGCTCGGCAGCCGGCGCGTGACCGAGTTCCAGCGCGGCAACCAGCAGTATGACGTCATCGTCCAGGTGGAGGATGCCGACCGCACCTCGCCGCGCGACCTGACGCGCCTCTACGTGAAGTCAACCGACGGGCACCTGATCCAGCTCGGCAATCTGGTCACGATCGACGAGAACGCGGTCCCCGAAAACTACCCGCATTTCAACCGCCTGCGGTCCGCCACGGTCTCCGCGCAGCTCGGGCCCAACGTCACGATTGGCGATGCGGTCGCCTATCTGCAGGCCAAGGCGCCCGAGATCCTGCCCGCCGGCTACACGATCGCGTGGGACGGCGAGTCGCGGGAGTTTGTCGAGAGCAGCAGCGACACCTACATGCTGTTCGGCCTCGCGCTGCTCTTCACGTTCCTGATTCTCGCGGCGCAGTTCGAGTCGTGGATCCATCCGCTGACGATCTTCACCGGCGTTGCCATCGCGCTGGCCGGCGGCCTGTTCGTGCTCTACAGCACGCGGTTCTGGGGCACGGCCATGACCGACAACCTGTTCTCGCGGTTCGGACTCATCATGCTGATCGGCATGGTGGCCAAGAACGGAATTTTGATCGTGGAGTTCGCCAACCAGCTTCAGGTGGCGGGCAAGGTGGCGTTCGAGGCGGCCTTCGAGGCTGCGACGCTGCGGTTCCGGCCGATCATCATGACGTCGATCTCGACGATCCTCGGCGCCGCCCCGATCGCGTTCGCGGCGGGCGCCGGCGCCGAGACGCGCAACCCGATGGGCATCGTCATCGTCGGCGGCCTGTCCATCGCCACGTTCCTGACCCTCTTCGTCGTGCCGATCTGTTACGTGCTGATGGACCGCATGTGCGTGCGCCTCACCGGCAAGTCGAGCGCCCACGGTCTCATCCAGGCGGACGAGATCGAGCGCGAGACGCGCGAGGCCGTGGCGGCGAAGTGACCGCGCGCTGGGCGGGATTGCTAACAACCGGCGCCGGAATGGCAAAATGGCTCTCGCGGAGACGCGGAGGGCGGGGAGCAAACCAGATGCTCTCCGCGTCCCCCGCGACTCCGCGAGAACCTGGCTTGGCCGGATTTATTCGACCTTGGAGGCGCGCTCGGCCTTGCGGCGCTCGGTCTGCCTGAGGATGCGCTTGCGGAGGCGCAGGTTCTTGGGCGTGACCTCGACGAACTCGTCGGCGGCAATGTATTCGATCGCGCGCTCGAGCGAGAGCTTCGTGGCCGGCGTGAGACCGGCGGAGACGCCTTCGCCTTGGGAGCGGAAGTTGGTGAGCTTCTTCTCGCGGACCGCGTTGATCACGATGTCCTCGTTGCGCGGGTTCTCGCCGACGATCATGCCCTCGTAAACCTGCTCGCCGGGGCCGACGAAGAGCTTGCCGCGCTCCTGGCACATGAGGAGGGCGTAGGTCGTGGTCTCACCGGCCTCGGTGGCGATGAGCGTGCCGGTGAGGCGGGTGAGGACTTCGCCCGCGTACGGACCGTATTCCTTGAAGAGATGGCTGGTGACGCCGCGGCCGCTGGTGGTGTTGACGACGTCGATCTCGAGGCCGATGAGGCCGCGGGTCGTGATGGTCGCCTCCATCATGGTGGAGTGGGGCAGCTTCTCCATGTTGGTGAGCTGCGCCTTGCGGTTGGCGAGGTTCTGCATGACCGTGCCGACGCACTCGTCGGGCACCTCGATCCAGACGGTCTCGTAGGGCTCCTGGCGTTTGCCGTCGACGATCTTCTCGATCACGGTCGGGCGGGAGACGAGGAGTTCGTAGCCCTCGCGGCGCATGGTCTCGACGAGCACGGCGACCTGCATGGCGCCGCGGGCCTTGAGATTGAAGACGCCGGCGCGCTCCGAGTCCTCGACGCTGATGGAGACGTTGGTCTTGATCTCGCGGAAGAGGCGCTCGCGGAGCTGGCGGGAGGTGACGAGCTTGCCCTCGGTGCCGACGAGCGGGCCGTCGTTGACGCAGATCTGCATCTCGAGGGTCGGCGGGTCGATCTGGGTGAAGGGCAGGGCGTGGCCGGCCTCCTCGGCGGTCAGGGTGTCGCCGATGTCGATGTCCTCGAAGCCGGAAAGGCCGACAATGTTGCCGGCGACGCCGGTGGCGGATTCGGTGGTGCCGAGGCCGGAGTATTCGAAGACCTTCGTGACCTTGGCGCGGGCGCGTTTGCCGTCGGAATGGCGGACGACGAACACGGGGTCGCCGACGTTGACGGTGCCGCCGAGGATCTTGCCGATGGCGATACGGCCGACGTAGTCGCTCCAGTCGATGTTGGAGACGAGCATGTGGAACGGCTCGTTGGGCTTGGCGAACGGGGGCGGGACGTGGTCGAGGATCGTCTCGAACAGCGGGGTCATGTCCTTCCGCTCGTCGCCGAGGTGATACATCATGTAGCCGTCGCGGCCGGAGCCGTACACGACGGGGGCGTCGAACTGCTCCTCGGTGGCATTGAGCTCCATGAGGAGTTCGAGCACCTTGTCGTACATCTTGGCCGGCTCGGCGTTGTCGCGGTCGATCTTGTTGATGACGATGACGACCTTGAGGCCGTGGCCCAGCGCCTTGCGGAGCACGAAACGGGTCTGGGCCTGGGGACCGTCGTACGCGTCGACCACGAGGAGGACGCCGTCGACCATGCGGAGCGCGCGCTCGACCTCGCCGCCGAAGTCGGCGTGGCCGGGGGTGTCGACGATGTTGATGATCTTGTCCTTCCAGTGGACCGAGGTGTTCTTCGCCTTGATCGTGATGCCCTTCTCCTTCTCGAGATCCATGGAATCCATGGCACGCTCCTCGACCTGCTGGTTGGCGCGGAACACGCCGCCCTCCTTGAGCAATTTGTCGACGAGGGTGGTCTTCCCATGGTCGACGTGGGCGATAATGGCGATATTACGGATGTTCTGGTTCATGGCACGGACGGGTTCTGGCGGGTGAAAAAGGGGAAGAAAGTGCGGACCGGGCCAGCCGATTGCAAGGCCGAAGCCGGGTCCGAGGTTTGGGACTTGCGGGCGGTGGCGGATCGGGGCTGGCTGATGCGCATGGCGCAAGTGCCGGAAACGACCGAAAAGCCTGCGGGCAGGCGGGTTATTGCCGAGACGCTCGCGGTGGCGCCGGAGGTGCTGAACCTGCCGCTGGCGGAGCCGTGGCGGCGGCTCGCGGCCATCGCGGTGGACGTGACGGTCGTGGCGCTGCTCTCGCTGTTGGCGACGCCGATCCTCGGCCTGGCCACGGGCGCGCTGGTCATGGTGCTGCTCGGCAGTCGCCGGGAGGTGCCGGTGGCGATGAAGGCGGTGCGCTGGATCCTGCGCGGTTTTGGTGCGGTGATCGTCTTGCTCTCCGTCCTGGCGCTCGGCCACGTGTCGTCGGTGCAGTCGCGTGCGCTCAACCTCGACGTCCTGACCGGCCGGACCGAGAGCGCGGCGCTGAAGGAGACCGTTTTTGTCTCGCCCAATCCTTCGGCGGCGGAGTTGCGGGCGGCCAACGCCCGGTTGCAGCAGCAGGTTGAAGACCTGAAAAAGGAGTTCCGCGAGCAGCAGGCGGCGGGTTCGTCCTTGCTCTACCGCGCCAAGGCCTTCACGGGCGCGCTCGGGGTGACCTTCGGGTGGTCGGGCATCTATTTCACGCTCATCGTCGGCGCCTGGAACGGCCGGTCGCTGGGCAAGTTCCTGTTTCGCGTGCGGGTCGTGAAGATCAACGGCCAGCCGCTGACCTTCTTCGATGCCTTCGTCCGCCAGGGCGGCTATATTGCCGGCGTGGCCATGGGCATGATCGGTTTCCTGAAGATCCTGTGGGATCCCAACCGCCAGACCGTCGAGGACCGGATCGCGGCGACGGTGGTGGTGAAGGGCTGAGGATTCGCCCCGTAAAAACAGTGAACCCGGGACCTTGCGGTCCCGGGTTCAAAGTGGGGGTGGGCGTTCGCCACGCGCTCTTTCCCGGCGGCACAACATTGGGCGCTCTCGCTTTCGCGGGCTGTGTGCTCCCCGACGCCACTCAACGCGGCATGCGCTGATCTCGGTCTCATGGCGGGACCGTCCCGGCCGTTGCCGGCTGGGATCTTTCGAGTGAGGCCTCTTCGCCCGGTTCGGTCGGCTCCTGCCGGAGTCAACTCGCCGGACGGGGTGCAGACACGCCTGCAATCCGTCGATTTCTTCGCGTCGGCACCTAAACCGCAGGGACGGCGCCGGCGGTTAGCCGGCCGTTGGCCCTGCGTTACGGGTCTGACCTCTTAACTCTCAGGTTGCGTTCGCCTTGCAGCAGGGTGATGCGGTTTTTCACACCGCCCCATTGAGGAGGTTGACGGGCTTTGCCAGGCCCGCTCACTCCGCGCCGCCACGCCTCCCTTGCGCGCCCCGCTTCTTGCAAAGCCGGGCCTTTTGGCGGGGGTTGGCCCGCCGGGATGCGCGACTGCGTTCTGGTCTGCGCAGTAGCAACCATAACCCTCTGGGTAACTGCGTCAGTCCGCAGGTCGAAACGTCCTGGGGACCTGACTCGGCTCGGGCGCGGTTTCTAATCGCTCCTTGCCGCTCAGCTCCTGATTCGTGCTGAACTGGACCGGTCACGACACCGGCCAGAGGAGCTGGTGATATCTGCCTGCCGAACGCGTTGCCGCGTCAGAGGGGCGGGTGGCACCAGCTGCCACCGGCCTTTCCCCGGTCGCCCGGGATTATCCCAGCCGTGCTCGCGGCGAACCGTTTCAGGCCGCCGCGCTGCGACTGTTCTATCAAGGAACAGGCACGACCATGCGGATGGCCGCCGGATTGGAAAGCAGTTGTTCTGCACAACTTCTGCACCGGCGGAACCGGTGAATAACTTGGGAGCAATCCGGCTCACCGGTTATTCACAACGTCTTTCGTTATCCTGCGGTCGGGCGGCGCGAGCGGAATCGGAGCAGACCGGCGATGCCGATCACGGTCAGGAAGAGAAGACTGGGCGCCCCACCGCCCCCTCCACCACCCCCGGTGCTGCCGGTGGGTGGAGGGTTCGTAGTGCCCTGACCCGCCGACACCGCTAGGGTCGCCGGGATGCTGGTGACGGCGCCGACATCGTTGCGCACGACGACGGTGTAGCTGCCCGCATCGGCTGCGCGCACGCTGGCCAGCGCGAAGGTTGGCGCCGTGGCCCCGGGGATGCTGGCGCCGTCCTTGTACCACTGGTAGGTGATCGTGCCGCCACCGGTCGCGGAGACGACCAGCATGACGCTGCCGCCGGCAATGACGGTTTGGTTGGCGGGCTGCGTGACAATCCGCGGCTCGCCGGTCCTCAGTTCCAACGTGGTCACCGCGCCTTCAGGTGAGATGCGCCTGATGGTCGAATTGCCCGTGTCGGCCACGAACACCGTGCCGCCGCTCGTGACCGCGAGCGCCTTGGGCTGGTTGAACCAGGCGTCCGGTCCGGAACCGTCCTTTTGCCCACCGACGGTGGCCAGACCGGCGAGCGTGATCACCGCGCCGGCGGGACTGATCTTGCGGATGACGGAGTTGCCGGTGTCGGCGACGTAGAGATTGCCGGCGCTGTCGATTCCCAGCCCGGTCGGCTGGTTGAAGAGGGCCGCGGTGCCGGTGCCGTCTTGATGGCCGGCAATAGCCGGCACGCCAGCCACGGTCGTGACGACGCCGCCGGGAGAAATCCGGCGGATCAGGTTGTTGCCCGTGTCGGTCACATAGATAGTCCCGTCGTTCGCGACCGCGACGCCGGTGGGATAGCTGAAGCGCGCGGCCGCGCCCTGGCCGTCTGAGGCGCCCGACACGCCGGCCGCGCCCGCAAGCGTGCCGACGGTGCCGTCTGACGCGATGGAACGAATGGTGTGGTTGCTGGCGTCGGCGACGTAATAGACGCCAGTCGCATTGCGGGCGACGCCAGTCGGGGCCGAAAACCGGGCCTGATCGCCCGGACCGTCAGTCCCACCCCGGGTCGTGCTCGAGCCGGCCACAGTCGAAACCACGCCGTCGATGGTGACGCGGCGAAGGGTGCCGTTGGCGGTGTCGCTCACGAGCAGTTCGCCGCCGGCGGTGGCGCACAATCCACCCGGTTGGTTGAATCGGGCAGCGGCGCCCTGGCCATCTGCGGTGCCGGTTTGGGCGCTGGCACCGGCGAGGGACCACACGGTCAAGCTGGGATCGATCTTTTGGATCGTGTGCTTGGTGGTGTCGCTGACGAAGAGGTTGCCGGCACCATCGGCGGCAATCGCCACGGGGAAGGGGAACAGCAGCGGCGCGACCTTGATCGTGGTGGCGTTGCTCGCGACGGCGCCGCCGGCGGTGGTGCTCACGTAGCGAATGCGGGCGTTGTCGATCGCCGAGTTCGCGCCGGTGATCTCGAGGGTGGTGGTGGCGGTGCCTTGGTAGGTGCCGTTGTCGCTCAAGTTCGTCCAGGTCAGCCCGCCGTCGGTCGAGATCTGCCAGCGGATATTGGAGCCGGCAGCAGGGGCGGTGATGGACAGGGTTTTACCGGTGGTCACGGCCTGCGATGCAGGCAGGGCGCTTGCCGATCCCAGTGTCAGCCGGTTGGTGGGCTTGTAGGCCGCCAGCGCGCCGCCGACGAGCACGACAATGCGGTCGTCGTCGGGAGTCGCTCCGCGACGAATGGCGCCGAAAAGGAAATCCGACGAGAACTGTCCTGGCGATGGAAGGCCGAACTGGGAGTCGATTGAACCGTCCTCGCGGAGACGCACCGTGGTTCTTGCTGCAGTGGGGAACTCCGGATCGACGAATTGCGGGCCGGAAATCACGAAACGACCGGCCGAATCGTAAGCCCCGGTAAACATCACCGACGCACGGACCGTGAGCGCAGGGGCGGCAAACGCCGGGTCGCGCGTGCCGTCCTGGCGATAGCGCTGC
>CAZGJB010000147.1:0-8972 GCA_964526145.1 uncultured Opitutaceae bacterium | reverse complement strand
TCGTGAACTGGTCGTGGATGAACCCGCCGGCGCTCCAGTACTTCTACGAGAGCAAGACGCCCAACGACTACTTCATCGGCGGCCTCAGCGGCCCGGGCTATATGTACCCGCAGTCCGTCCCCGCCGACAAATTCCCCGCCCTGATGCGCGACATGCGCGCCCTCATGGCGAAGCTCGACCTCAACGTGCTCGAGATCATGGAGCACACCGAGGGCCACCGTCGCAATGGCATCGCCAACCTCTCGCGCGAGGTCGGCGACCG
Organism: uncultured Opitutaceae bacterium; assembly: GCA_964526145.1. Taxonomy (GTDB): domain Bacteria; phylum Verrucomicrobiota; class Verrucomicrobiia; order Opitutales; family Opitutaceae; genus UBA2377. Next base: position 8,710 of record CAZGJB010000147.1, on the reverse strand, counting down.
CTACTACACCGAATTCCCCGACGTGCACGGGTTCATCAGCGGCTACAGCGCCGCGCAGACCTTCGACCTCCGCGACCGGCGTCCGCTCATCAGCTACGACTACTACCTCGCCGTGGACTGCACCGTGGCCAACGCCGCGGCCGACCTCGACGAGCTCATCCGCCTGAATGACAAACGACCGTACTTCCTCCTCATCCACGTCCGCGAGAGCAACACCGTCGAGAAGGTCCGCCAGATCATCGAGCGTCTCAGCGAAAAGGTGGAGGTCGTGCCGCTCGATGTCTTCCTCAAGCTCGCGGCCGACCGCCAGACTTACCAGACCCGCTACCAGGAGCCGGCCAAGCCCGAGGCCAAGCCGGCGACGAAGAACCCTGGCGACGTCTGACGGGGTTCAGTACTCCGGCGGCTCCTCGACCTTCGTCGTCGCGCCGACGGCGAACAGGCGGGCGAAACCATCGTAGCTGTGGAGCGGGTACAGCTTGAAGTTGCTGTAGCCGTGCCGCACGCGCGGCAGCGTCTCGAGGTGCTGGCGGGCCGCGTCGGCATCGACGCACTCGAGCAGGATGACGGCATTGCGGTCCGCCGCCGTGAACCAGATGCCCCGGATCACGTCGGTCTGCTGCAGGTGCCAGACCGCCCGCGCCTCGTCGCGCTGGATCTCCTCCAGATTGGCGTAGGTCGGGGTATTCAGGTCGTATTCGATGGCTAGGATGCGCATGGGGTAACCTCCTGGCTGACGCCTACGCCGACCGCCCACCCGTGACAACGTCACCGCGGCCCACCGTCGCGGAATGACGTTGGCCTGCTAGCCCGGATTAGTTGCCGGAATCGCCGCCTCAGGCCACCTGGGTCTGCGCCGCGGAGCCGCCGAAGAGTTCGCGGAGCACGCTCCAGGCCTTGCGCAGGCCGGCGGGTTGGACGCCGCTCCAGCCGTAGGCCTTCACCAACTCCTCCTCGTGGCCGCGGTAGCGCGGGGGCAGAATGAAATAGGTCTCGTCCTTGCCGGTGATGACGGTCGAGAAGAACAGGCCCTTGCCGACCGCGAGGTTCTTCTCGGCGATGGTCACAGTGCGCTCCGGCAGCACGAGCCAGGGCTTGTAGGTGAAGACCAGCGCCGTGTCGGTCTGCCGCAGGCGGCCATACGTGCGCACGGGCACCTCGGGCAGGTTGCCGCCGGCGAAGACCTTGTTCTCGTCGGGGTGCACCTTGTAGCGCGTACGGCGCAAGGTGAAGAAATCCCAGCAGAAGATGCTGCCGTAGATCGTGAGGCGGAAGGCCCAGCCGGCGACGAAGTAGGCGACGATGATGAGGACGACCGACAGCGCCGCGCTGACCCACGGGTTGAGCGTGGCGGTGAGCGTGAGGAGGCCGAGCAGCGCGGTGCGACCGCTCTTGAGGACAGCGTCGATGGCGCCCCACGGGCTGAGGAGGATGAGCACGTTGATGGCGTGCGAGGCCATCCACACGATGGCGAAGATCGCGATGCCGAACGGCACGGTCAGGATGTTGAGCAGCCACGAGAGGTCGATCGCGCCGAGGTGGATCATGGCGAGACCGGTCGAGGCGAACCCCGCATCGGGCGCCGCGGGGGCGCTGGCGACGAGCATCTTGCTCAGGCTGTCCATGGTGAAGGGGATGATCGCACCGGCGGCGACAAGGCCCGTGGCCTTGTTCTCCACGGTCTCGAGCACGTCGAGCGGCTTCTTCCAGCCCGGCGGCAGCACGGCGCCGAGCGAGTCCTTCGCGGCGCAGGCGCCGACGAGCACCAAGGCGGGCACGAAGAAGGTCCACTGCGCATACCACGGCAGCTGCGCGGTCGGCGTGCCGTTCTTCTTCGCCACCGCATACTGGTAGGCGCCATAGGCCCCGGTGCCCAGCAGCGGGGAGATCGCCATGCCGGTCACGGCCGTCACCGTGGTGGCGAGCGCCGAGCCGGGCGACTTGTCCGCCTTCGCCGCGGGCGCGGCGGTCGGGGTCGACGCGGCCCACAGCGGCGAGATGATCAAGGTGATGAACAGGGCCAGGAGGACGAGCGGCGTGAGTCGTTTCATGGGGGTGACAGGATTATGGGGAAGTAAGCCCGGCATCGACGCGACACAACTGGATTTGCGGCCGCGAAGCACCCGGTCCGTAGGGCGTCCGCTCGCGGAGGGCCGCCTTGGATGCTCGCACGCCGGTTTTCCTGGCGAATGACTCCCGTGCTTCGCGGCCTCGCGCGAGCGCGAGCCCTACGGCTTATCCCGCTCCAGGTTCAGCCAGGCCAGCTCCCGCGGCGTGAGCGTCACCCGCAGGCACTCCAGCGAACTGACCGTCTCGCTGATGAATCGCGGCCCGATCAGCGCAAAGGTCGGGAACGGCTGGTGCAGCACGTAAGCGGCCGCGATCGCGATGGGCGTGACGCCCTTGCGCCGCGCGAGCTCGATGGCGCGCTCGCGGCGGGCGAAGTTGTCGTCGCTGTACCAGCAATGCGCCAGGTGCCAGTCGTCGCGTTTGTCCGGCCCGGCGCGCTCCGTGAAGAAGCCGCGGGCCTGGCTCGACCAGGCGAGAAGCGGGAGCTGGTGCCGGCGAAGCCAGCGGCGGGAGTCCGGATCCGAGGCGGCGACGCAACCGGGCCAGACCTCGTTGACCATGCGCGCGAGGCTGAAGTTGTTGCTCACGACGCTGAAGCCCTGCAGCCCCTTGCGCTTGGCGTAGCGATTGGCGGCGGCGATGCGGGCGAGCGACCAGTTGGAGCCGCCGAAAATGCGCACGCGGCCGGCCTGCACCTGCGCGTTGAGGACATCCACGAACTCGCCCACCGGGATGTCGGGGTTGTCGCGGTGCATGACGTAGATGTCGGCGTGATCCGTCTGCAGGCGCCCGAGCGAGACCTCCAGCTCGCGCGCGAGGTCGACGGGGTTGCAGTGCGGGGTGTGCGCGCCTTTCACGATCACGCTGACCTCGCCGCGCACGCCGCGGTGTTTCAACCAATGGCCGAGCAGCTTTTCCTGGAGGCCGCTGCCGTAGATGTAGGCCGTGTCGAACGTGAGGCCGCCGCGCTCGTAGTAGTCGTCCCAGACCGCCGCAGCGTGCGGCATGGTCGTCTGGTTGTCGCAACCCATCACGAGGCGCGAGACCGGCTTGGCCAGGCCGGCGATGGTCGCCGACGGGATCACGGCATCCGGCTGGCGGCGGAGCGGCCGCCGCGCGTGGGTGTGCGTGAAGTTCTCGGGATTTTCCTGCTCGTAGGTCAGGCCGACCGCGGCGCGCCATTGGTCGAGCGTCGCCAGGTTGCCCAGCGTGTCGGCCACCGACATCGCCGGCACCTCACGCTGCCCCGCGGCGAGCGCGGCGGCCACGGCGTCGGCCTCGAGGCCGTAGAGGGCGCCGGGCGCGACGACGGTGATCTCCTCGGCCTTGCCGCCGACGGTGAGCGTCATCGTCGCCGCCGCCCCTTCGCTCGGCGGAATCCACGGCGACGGCACGTGCAGCATGCCGGCGGTGCCGTAGATGCGCAGCGAGTTGTCCTGGTGCACGCCGACGCTCGTCGCCACCTGCGCGACGAGGCCGCTGGCGAATTTCAGCGTGGCCGCTGCGACGACATCCACGCCGGTCTCGGGGTGGAGTTGCCCGGTCCCCGTCACCAGCACCGGGTCGGCAAATGGCCGGCCGCCCGCGGCGCCGGCCACGAGCCGCGCCATCGAGACGGGATAGCAGCCGACATCGAGGATGCCGCCACCGCCGGCCGCGTTGGCCCAGAGGCGGGACGTCGGGTTGAAGCCGGCGTTGAAGCCAAACGAGGCCTGGATCAGGCGGATCTCGCCGAGCACGCCGCTGCGGACGAGCTCGACGATCTTCGCCGTCTGCGGGTGGCAGCGGTACATGAACGCCTCCATGAGGAGCACGCCGTGGCGCCGCGCGGCCTCGGCCATGACCATCGCTTCGGCGTGGTTCAGGCCGATGGGTTTCTCGCAGAGGATGTGCTTGCCGGCCTCAGCCGCCTTCACCGCCCACTCCACGTGCTGCGGGTGCGGGGTCGCGATGTAGACCGCCTGCACTTCCGGATCGGCCAGCAGCGCCTCATAGGAGGCGTGAGCCCGCGGCACGCCGAACTCCTGGGCGAAGCGCGCGGCACTCGCGACGGAGCGGCTCCCGACGGCGACGAGCCGGCTTTGCTGCGACCGGGCGACGCCCTGCGCAAATATCCCCGCGATCCGGCCCGTGGCCAGAATCCCCCAGCCGAGTTTGGTGCTCATGGATAACCCGGCGATAGGTGAGGATTTTTGGCCCGGAAGCAATCACGCGCAGGATTGCACCGCGGGGCGCGATCCCAACACTGCCGACCATGCCCGCCAAGGCCGACCTCCAGCGCCTGCGCTCCCTGCGCGAGAAGAAACACCGCGAGGCCCTCGGCCTGTTCGTCGTGGAGGGCGAGAAGGTCGTCGGCGAGCTGCTCGCGGCGCAGTTCCCCTTTGCCGAGATCTACGCGACCGCCGACTGGATCGCGGCGCACCCCGGCACGCAGCCGGCGCCGGTCGCCGTCACGCCGGCCGAGATGGAGCGCGCCAGCCACTTCCCCACCCCGGCGCGCGTGCTGGCCGTCGGCCGCATCCGCCGCACACCGCTGCCCGACACCGGCCTGGCCCGCGGGTTGACGCTGGCGCTCGACGGCGTGCAGGACCCCGGCAACGTCGGTACCCTCCTGCGTATCGCCGACTGGTTCGCCTTCGACCGCGTGGTGCTCGCGCCCGACTGCGCCGACCTGTTTTCGCAGAAGGTCATCAACGCGAGCATGGGTTCGTTTGCCCGGGTCACCGTGCACACGACCCCGCTGCCCGAGGTCCTCGCCGGCCTGCGGGGCCGCACGCCGGTGCTCGGCTGCGATCTCGCCGGGGCCGACGTGCACACGCTGGCGCCACTGCGCGACGCCGTCGTCGTCATCGGCAGCGAGGGCCGCGGCCTCTCGCCGGGCGTGAAGGCGTGCGTGACCGATTTCGTCACCATCCCGCGCCACGGCCGGGCCGAGTCGCTCAACGCCGCGGTCGCGGCTGCGATTGTCTGCGACAACCTCCGGCGCGCGGCCGGCCGCTGACGGCGCATGCACCCCCTGCTCGATCTCGCCGGCCTGACGCCAGAAGCCAAGGTCCGGCGCATCTCGAAGCATTATCCTGCCCTGCACGATCACCCGTCGGGCATTTTCTATTCGCTGCTGAAGGTCGACGGCGAGCGCATCCGCCCCTTCGGCCCGGCGGATTTCGTCGGCATCGAGACCTTCTCATTCAAGGGCTGGCGCTTCCCGCCCCAGGGTCCGTGGGAATACCGGAACAACGAGAACTCGATCATCACCTCGGGCCTGTGGCTCGCCGCCCAGGTCGAGCGTTACCAGGCCACCGGTGAACCCGACGCCCTCGCGCTGGCCGGCCGGGCCTTTGCTTCGCTCTGGGCGATCTACCAACTCGGCGTGGCGGACGGCCAGCCCGGCTGGATGGGCAAGCCCTACGGCTTCCGCCTCTCCGACCAGACCAGCGGCGACCAGTACCTCGGCGCGATGTGGGGGCTCTGGCGTTACCTTGCCGTCGCGCCGCCCGCCCACGCAGCACAGGCGCGCACGATGATCGTGGACTTCGCCCGCTACTGGCGGCGCGTGGACTACCAGATCTTCTACCTCGACCGCGTCTGGGACCAGAAGCGCGAGGTGCATTCGTACAACGCCATCTACACCGCCCTCAACTGCCTCGCGCATCACCTGACCGGCGCGGCGGAGTTTCGCGACGAGGCGCGGCGGATCTTCGACCAGGGCCGCTGGCTCACCGAGACGAAGGTCGACGCCTGGCGCCGCGAACGCCGCGCGGGCGAAGCCAGCGACTGGGAGCCCAACCGCCTCGCGGCCGGGGTCCTGCGGCCGGGCGAGTTCCTCTGCTGGGAAACGACCATCCATTGTGCTTTCACCGCCATCGCCGGCTCCCTCATCCACGAGGTGGCGCCCGACCTGGTGACCCGCCCCGCCCTGGCCGCCTGCATCCGGCGCTGGTGGGAGACCTGGCCGCTCGGCATCGGCGACGACCTCCTGCCCCACTACTTCTTCATCGTCGATCTCGAGACCGGCGCCTGGCGTCCGGCGCCGCGCACGCCGCGCCTGCCCCGCGAGCAGTGGTTTCTCAGCCAGCCGCACCTGTCACACATCAACAGCAAGCGTTGGAACGAGCCGCTGGCGCGGTTCGTCCTGACCTCGGTGTTCGCCGCGGAGCACGACCCCGCACTCGCGCCGGACGCCATCGCCCTCGCCCAGCGGATCTTTGACCGCCTCGACGGCACTCGCCTGCTTTGGCAGGTGGACCCCGACGGCCGGCAGATTGACCCTGACCTCAGCGACGTGCGCAACGTCCTCAGCAGCGAGGTGCCCGCCGCGTGCACGGCGGCCTTCTGGCGCGGCCGGCGATTGGGCTGGTGGTGACGCGCCGGCGTCGGCGCGGCCCGCCTTACTCCTTGGACTTCTTCTTCCCGCCGCCCGTGTGCAGGGCCATGCCCGCAAACACGCCGATGGCGAAGACCCCGAAGTAAATCAGCGCCGCGGAGGCATGGATCGGCGCCTTCGCCGTCGTGCCGGCGATCGGGAAGTGGAAGTCGATCACGTGGGTGTTGTTCATGCCCGTGTAGAGCATCACGAACAGCAGCGCGAGGAACACGATCGTGCGGAGGACGGCTTTGAAATTCATGGCGGGGAGGTTGCGGGCTCGCGGCTGATATGAACCGGCGTCGCCCGGCCGGCAATGGGAATCCGGCCCCAGGCCTGCGCGCGCAGCGCGCGCGGGGGCTGCCCGTGGAGCTCCCGGCACCAGCGTGAGAAGTGGAACGGCGTCTGGAAGCCGCAGCGGTGGGCGACCTCGCCGACGGTGAGGCCGGTCTCGCGCAGGAGCTGCACCCCGCGGCGCGTGCGGGTTTCCCAGACGTAGCGCAGGGGCGTCGTGCCGAGGTGGCGCTTGAAGAGCTTCACCAGCTGGGCCGGCGACACGCCCGCCGCGCGCGCCAGCGCGGGCAAGTCCACGGCCTCATGACCCGAGGCCCCGATCCACGCCAGCGCCCGGCGCAGGGCGTCGGGCTCGTCGGTGTCGCGCCGCTCCTGGCGCGTGTCGGCGAACAGGTACGCCTGCAAGGCCGCGAGCCCGAGCGCGTCGATCAGCGCGTGCGCCTGCGTGCCGGCCGTCAGCGGCAGCGCCAGCCCCAGCTCGATGAGCTGCTCGAGCCGCCGCGTGACCGGCAGCACCGGCGCCGCGCGCCGGCAGGCCTCGGCCACCTCCGCCGGCACGAGCGCCGGATGCAGCGCGCACCACGTGTGATGCGTGCGCCGGTCCGGCGCGAAGGCGAAATCCTCAGGCCTGCCCGGCAGGAACAGCCCGACCTGCCCCGCCGCCAATACGCGTTCCTCGCCGTTGACCGCGACGCGGGCGCTGCCCGTCACGACCACCACGAGCTGATAATCCGCCTGCACCCGCGGACCGCAGGTGCCGCCCGGACCATAGACCACGTCGCCGAACGCCACCCGGGCGGAATTCGTGGTCCGAATCTTAATGGGTATGTTTTTTAGCGCTGTGTGGCTATCCTTGGGCATTTTTGTATGCTATTGGATATATACCCCATGAGCTCCGCAACCTTGGAAACCACACCGCGCAACCTCGTCGTCGCGACGCCCGGCTTTGCCGGCACCCGCCGCAGCCAGTTCCCGAAGCAGCGGCCGCCGGGCTACTTCAGCCCCGATGCCGACCCAGCGGCGGTGAAGGCGTTCTTCGAGGCCAACGGCTACCTGGTGCTCGAAAGCGCCTTCGCGCCCGCCGAGATCGAGGAACTGAAACAGGAGACCACGCAGATCTGCCGCGGCGACCGCGGCGAGCTGCCCGACCACCCGAAGGCCGACGCGGCCGAGCCGGATGACTCCGTGCTGCAGCGCTTCCTCTGCATCCATTTTCCGCACAAGTGCTCCGACGTGATGCGCCGCGCGATCCACAATGCGCCCACGGTGCAGACCCTGACGACCGTGATCGGCCCGAACGTGAAGTGCATGCAGTCGATGCTCTTCATCAAGTCCTCCGGCAAGCCCGGCCAGGCCTGGCACCAGGACGAGGACTACATCCCGACGCGCGACCGTTCGCTCACCGGCGCGTGGATCGCCATCGACCGCGCCACGCAGGAGAACGGCTGCCTGTGGGTGCTGCCGGGTTCGCACAAGCCCGGCATCCTGTGGGAGCAGCGCTGGCACGGCGACCGCCGCTTCGACTGCGCCGAGGAGTCGTACGACTTCCCCTACCGCGACGAGGAGGCCGTGCCGGTCGAGGTCGAGGCGGGATCCGTGGTCCTCTTCAACGGCTATCTCCTCCACCGTTCGCTGCCCAACCGCGCGCCGGAAGGCACCTACCGCCGGTCGCTCGTGAACCACTACATGAGCTGCGAGTCGCGCCTGCCCTGGGGCAAGACCCCGGAGGGCGACCACAACGCGCACTACGACTACCGCGACATCATCGTCGTGGCGGGCAAGGACCCGTACGCCTTCAAGGGCCTTGCCGACATCCAGCGCCCGAGCGTCCGCCCGAGCGGCCAAGGCGGCTGCGACAAGTGGGGCGGCCAGGGCCGCAAGTACAAGGACGACGCGCCGGCGAAGGCCTGATCCCGAAAGCTCGCCTTGCCCCCGGCCGCGGTTTGGGGAAAGCATGCCCGTGCTTTCCCCATGAATGCCTTC
>CAZGJB010000146.1:3050-9025 GCA_964526145.1 uncultured Opitutaceae bacterium | reverse complement strand
TCTCGACGTACAGGGTGCCGTCGGGGTTGAGCACCTCGGCGAAGCGGAGCTTGAGGATCCGACCGGCGGGGGCCTTCACCTTGAGACGGACGCGGCCGACCATGTTCTGGCCGAGGTCGACGATCCAGACGGGCTCGGGCCAGATGTTGAGCTTCTTGGCCGGGGTGATCGGCTTGAGTTCCTGCGTCGCGCGCACGGAGGGCCCGAGCACGGGCGATAGCTCGATCGCCGGGGCGGGAAAGGTGGTGACGGGTAGCCAGGCGCGGTCGTCGCATTCGGCGGTGCTCCAGCCGGTCAGTTCGCGGCGGGCGTCATACGTCTCCCCGAACATGATGTCGCTCTCGGTGATGGGTCCGAAGGATACCTTCCAGGAGCCGTCGGTGGCGACGACCTGCGTCGAGCCGTCGGCAAAGGTGAGGATGAGCTGCGCCCGCAGCTTCGGGCGGTCGCCGTAATAGCCGCGCGTGCGCCAGCCGACGCGCCCGGCGTACCAGCCGTCGCCGAGGATGGCGCCCGCGGCATTGGCGCCAGGGTTCAGCAGTTTGGTGACATCGTAGGCGAGGTACTGGACGCGCTTGTTGTAGTCGGTCCAACCGGGCGTGAACTCGTCCTGGCCGACGCGCCGGCCATTGAGCTCGAATTCGAAGCAACCCAGCGCCGAGGCGTAGAGACGGGCACTGACGGGTTTCGCGGCGACATTGAAGATGGTGCGCACATAGGGCGAGGGCATGGATGCCTCGGGGCCGCCGGCGAGGGCGGAACCGATCCATTCGCCGTGCCAGTCGGAGGCGTTGAGGAGGCCGGCTTCCCAATAGGCGGGTGCGCTGACACTGCGCCGGCCTTTTTCATCCCAGACCTCGACCTGCCACCACGCGCGCTGGCGCGAGGCGAGGGGTGTGCCTTCGTACGCGACATGGCTGGTGAGATCGGACGCCACTTTGCCGCTGTTCCACAAGTCAGCCCGGCCGTTGCGGCGCGTGGAGACTGTGATGCGGTAGGCGGTCTGCCGGGCGCCGCGGTGTCCATCGGTGGCGAGGCGCCAGCTCAGGCGAGGCGCCGCGTCATGGATCGCGAGCGGGTTCTCGAAATAGTTGCAACGCAGGTGGACCGGGCGAGTGGATGAGGGCATGGCAGACGCACCCGAGCCAAAACCGGGCGCCCCGGGCAGGCAAGGGTGGTGTGGCGAACATTCAGCGGCAGGTGAGATATTTGGGCGGCTGATGGCGGATCACGCGTGGCGCTCATGTGCGGCGAGGGTGGGCTTGTCATTGCCGGGACAGCGGACCTACGGTCGCGGCATGGCCAAGGTCCTCATTACCGGCGCAGCTGGATTTATCGGCAGTCACACTGCCGACCTACTCTTGCAGGACGGGCATGTCGTGCTCGGTGTGGACAACTTCCGCACGGGCCGGCGAGCCAACCTGGCGAAGGCCAGCGGCTCCGCCTCGTTCCGACTGCTCGAGGCCGATGTGGCCGAACCGGGCATGATGGCGCGGGCGGTGGGCGAATTCCGGCCCGATGCTATCATCCACCTGGCGGCGCTCGTGAGCGTGCAGGAGAGCATTCAAGACCCGGCTCTCAACCGCCGCCTGAACTTCACCGCCACCGAGCTCGTGGTCGAGGCGGCCCGGGAGCACGGCGTGCGTCGCATCGTGTTTGCGTCCTCGGCGGCGATCTACGGCGACACCTCCGACCTCCCGATTTCCGAGGAAACGACCAAGCACCCGATCAGTCCGTACGGCGAGGCGAAGCTGCAGTCCGAGGGCATCCTGCTCGCCGCCGGCGCCGGCATCACGGCGCGGTGCCACCGCTATTTCAATGTGTTCGGGCCGCGGCAGGATCCGGCGTCGCCGTATTCGGGCGTCATCTCGATCTTTGAACGGCGTTACCGCGAAGGACAGGGCGTGACCATCTACGGGGACGGTCTTCAGACGCGTGATTTCATCTCCGTCCACGACGTGGCCCGGGCCAACGTGATTGCCGCGACCAAGCCCGGCATCGTCTCCGGCGCGGCCAACATCTGCACCGGGCGCGCGACCTCGCTTCTGGACGTGGTGGCGGAGTTTGCCCGCCATTACCCGAAGGTGCCGCCGCCGCGCCATGCGGAGGCTCGTGCGGGCGACATCATCCATTCGCTGGGTCGACCGGACCGGGCGCGGGCGGAGCTGGGATTTGTCGCGCAGGTGTCGGTCGCGGACGGGCTGGCGGAGTTGATTCGCGCGGGCGTGGCCTGAATTTCCGCTTGCACGCCGGCGCCGGGGTGGGAGAGGTGATGCATGGCAGTCAACCCCAAGGCATACGTGTGCATCATGGCGGGCGGCAGCGGCGAGCGCTTCTGGCCCATGAGCCGCCAGCGCACGCCCAAGCACCTGCTGAAGCTGTTCTCCGACCGCACGCTGGTGGAGGAGACCGTGCGTCGCCTCGATGGCGTCGTGCCGCTTGACCACGTCTTTGTCCTGACCAACGAGAGCCAGTTGGCGGCCACGCGGGCGGCGCTGCCGTTTCTGGCGCCCAGCCAGATCATCGCCGAACCGGCGAAACGCGACACTGCACCCGCCGCGGCGCTGGCGACGGGCCTCGTTCGCGCCCGCGACCCCGAGTCGGTGCTGGCCCTGCTGCCGGCCGATTCGTTGATCAAGGATGCAGCGACCTTCGCCCGCCAACTGGCGGGAGCGCTGCAACGCGCGTCCGGCGACCCGACTTTGCTGACCTTTGCGGTCAAGCCGACCCATCCGGCGACCGGGTTCGGTTACCTCGAGATGGCGGAGGAATTGGGCGGCGGTTTCCGGCGCGTCGCGCGGTTTGTCGAGAAGCCCGACCCGCAGACGGCCGCCCGCTACGTGATCGGCGGCAACCATGCCTGGAATGCCGGGATGTTCATCTGGCGGGTTTCGGCGTTTCTGGCGGAGGCGGAGCGGAATGCGCCGGCGCTGGCGGACTTTGTCCGCGGCTTTCCGCGCGAAGGCGTGGATGCCTACCTCGCGGAGCACTTTCCGAAGCTTCCGAAGATCTCGGTGGACTACGCGATCATGGAGAAGGCCGCGGCGGTCGCGACGCAGTTGGCGCAGTTCGACTGGGACGATGTCGGGACGTGGGCGGCATTGCCCACCCACCTGCCCATGGATGCCCAGGGCAACACGATCCGCGGCCCGGTCGTGACGCAGGATGCGAGCAACAACATCGCGATCAGCAACGGCCGCGTCATCGCTCTGTGTGGCGTGCAGAACCTCGTCGTCGTCGAAACCCCCGACGGCCTGCTCGTCTGCCATCGCGACGCGGTGCAGGATATCAAGAAACTGATGCCCAAGCTCCCGCCGGAGCTGCTCTAGGATTGCCCCGCGGCCGTCGGGAACCGACGATAAAATCCCATTGACGCAACGCGGACGCACCGTTTGCTCAACTCTTCCGATTTGGCTCGGTAGCTCAGTTGGTAGAGCAGAGGACTGAAAATCCTTGTGTCCCCGGTTCGATTCCGGGCTGAGCCACCATTTTGGAACCCGCTATGCCGCAAGGTATAGCGGGTTTTGTTTTTTCACCCTTTCGGATGCGACCGGTCAACGGACCGTGAACAGGATCCGGGTGCTGAAGGGTGCCAGCGCCACCGTAACGCTTCGTCCTGCGGTTCCGGCCTTCGTCTGCCGCGGCGTGCGTTGCGCGCCGCTCGCAGGATCGCAGGCGCGCACCGGACCGGAGGCAGGAAGCGTGCAACGGCCGCGGTAAGGCTGCGGCGACGGATTGATGAGGAACCAAGCCGTCCGTCCCGGCATATCCAGGCGGGTGCAGAGGATGTGCCGCGTGGCCGGCGCGAGTTCGCAATCCGGGGCCGTGACGGCCGTCACGAGGGAAGGGGTATTGGGCAGGCAGGCGATCCGGAGCGATCCCCGGTCGCTTAGACGCGTGACAGCGGCGACGACTTCCGCGTCGCGATCGGCGCCCTCCGCCGCATGGCGCGGCAATTGTCGATGCCCGATGATCGCACCGCCAGCGGCGGCGAACTTCGCCAGCGTGGCCATCGTGCGCGCGCGGATGGTGTCCAACGGCGGCAGCACTACCGTCTCGTAGGTTCGGTCGCCGACGACGAGGCGCTTTCCGGCGAGTTTCGCCGCTGCCACGCTGGCCTCGTCAACGATGTCGTACCCGATCCGCTGCTCCAGCAGGTCGCGACACAGGCCAGTGAAGTCCCGGTCGAGGCGGTTCAGCCTGCCTTTGGGATGTGGCTCGTACATCGAACGTGGTGAGGGCGTGAAGTCGGCGTGGAAGGACGTGATCGGGTAAATCACCGCCACGCGCGCGGCGATCGTGCCGGCGCTGAACCACGTGTTCAGGCGCGTCACATAGGCGGTGTATTTCCGGTAGGCTGCGGGTGGGAACTCGTGGGGCTTCCGCTCAGCCTTCGGCTTGAAGCTGAGGCTGTAGTACGAGCAAAGGTCGGTCACGCCGGCGGAGATGAGGAGGGCGGCGGTGCACTGCATCTCGGCGAGGGTGGCGTGGCGCCCGCCCATGATGCCGAAGAAGTCACTGATTTCGCACATCAGCCGGCGGCGACCCAACACGCGGCAGGCGGAGCCGGCCACCTTGGGTACCATGAAATACCCCTCGGCCATGATCTTCGCCGGACTCGACGTGATCATGTCGATGCCAGGAATGTCCAATTGGCGGTAACAGGCGAAGGGCTCGCCGTTGAACATCGTCTGCCAGTACATCGTCTCCTCGCCCAGCAGGTGTCCGCTCGAGACCACTCCGTGCCGCCGGCACCAGCGGCGCAGCGTGCCGAAGTAGGTCTCGGCGCACATCGCGGCGATCACGGACCAGAAATCGCAGCGGATCTTCCGGTCGTGCGGGCCGGTGTCGACAAACAGGCTCTCGAGGTGCGGCTGCAACTCGTAGCCGGTGCGCCGCTTGAACTCGGCCGGCAGGCGCTCATGCCACGGCAGGGTGAGCGGATACCTGCGCCCCTTCGGGATGTAGGCGGCGATCAGCGAAGGCTCGTCGGTGAAGAACGCCTCAACGTAACGGGCAATCGGGCGCAGCACCTGCGCGTACTGCCGGTGCGTGACGGCGATGAATTCGCGCACGGCCCGGGGGTCGAGCAGGTTGATGTAGGGGCGCTTTTCGAAAAAGTTCTCGGTCGCGTGCGTGCCCTCGTACAGGCGCGTCACCGCGTAGCGCCCCTTGCGCCCCGGCCCCGCGGTACGGACCAGCCCCTTCGCCTCGACGTCGGGCGCGCGGTCGAACACGCGTCCCCCGCGGCCCCGCTCGGATAGCCGGCCTCGTCGTACACCCACACCCGCAGCCCCTCGGAGCGCGCCAGCCGGACGCCCTGCCGAAGCAGGGTCCACGCCGCTGGATCGCGGAGATAATTCTTGGTGCTGACACTTACCACGATGCCGCCGAGCCCGGCCGATTTCAGTGCCCGCAGCCGATCGCGCAGTCCGGCGGGCGTGGTCGACGGCCATTGGTCTAGCCCGTGCACCATCTGCAGGGGGCGGCAGGAGTTGGGACACTTGGCGACGTCGGAGGTCAGTGGCGCCGGGCGGCGGGACCGTTTCATGGGGCAGGGAACGCCACAGGTAAGCGGCGGGTTCGCGGGGAGACGAGGGAATTGATTCGCCTTTGTGTTGCGGAGAAATGCGTGCACCGGAATGCTGGCGGCCTCCATGAGCACGACCATCCAGTATCCCCGCGACCAGAATACTCCCGTTTCCCATCGGCCCTTCAGCCCGGCCACCCGCGTCGGTGACTTGATCTTCGTCTCCGGCCAGGCGTCGGTGGACGAGAAGGGCAACATCATCCGCGACACCTTTGAGGGTGAGTTTCGGCGATCCATGGAGAATATGCGGAAGGTGCTGGTCTCCGCCGGCAGCGATCTCCAGCACGTCGTCCAGGTGCGCAGCTACGTGCGCGATCCGGCGAACGTGGATTTGTACAACCAACTCTACCGCGAGTATTTCAGCGCGCCCTATCCGGCGCGCACG
>CAZGJB010000146.1:0-3040 GCA_964526145.1 uncultured Opitutaceae bacterium | reverse complement strand
ACCCCCCCCCCCCCCCCCCCCTCCCCCGCCCCCCCCCCCCCCCCCCCCCCCACGACGCTGACCCATTGCCTGCCCGAGGTGCTGCACTTCGAGGTCGAGTGCATCGCGGTCCCGAAAGCCTGACCTACGGGCGGTGCAGTTGCCGCACCGCGAACCAGCGTTGCAATACCGCCGCGATTGCCCGGAATAAAGCCTCGCATGAGCAAGCCTGCCTTTCCTGGTGGCGTCTGGTCAGCCACGCCCACTCCCTTGAACGCCGCGCGTCGTCTCGACGCGGACTCCGTGCCCCGGCTGGTGGAGCAGCACCTTCGCCTCGGCGTGGCCGGGATGATGCTGGGGGGCACCTGTGGCGAGGGTCCCTGGCTGCGGGCTGATGACCGGGCCGCGCTCACCAAGGCGGCGGTCGCCGCAGCGCGCGGACGCCTGCGGGTGGCGCTGCAGGTCACCGACAATTCCGCCGGCCGTGTGCTGGCAAACATCGAGCAGGCGGCCGCGTGGGGTGCGGAGATTGCCGTGGTCGATGCACCGTGGTTTTTCCTAAATGGCACGCCGGAGCGAAAGCTCGCCCATTACCGGGAGATCGCGCGGCACAGCGTGCTGCCGATGGGCCTATACGACCGCGGCAAGCACAGCCCGAATGCCCTGCCCGAGGCGATGCTGCCCGAAATCCTGAACGAGCCGAATCTCGTGATGGTCAAGGACAGCTCGCAGACCGATACCCGGCGGGACATCTATGTCGCCGCGATGAAGGCGCGGCCCGACCTGGTGGTGCTTGATGGCGACGAGTTCAACTGCGTCAGCTACATCCGCGCTGGCTACAGCGGGCTGCTCCTCGGTGGCGGCATCTTCAATGGCGCGATCGCCAACCGGCTCATCGCGGCGGCCCGCGCCGGCAACCTGGCCGAGGCTGAACGCCTGCAGGCGCGGATGAACGACCTCATGCTGCGCGTCTACGGCGGACCGAAGATCGAATGCTGGCTCACCGGCCTCAAGGAACTGCTCGTGCAGATGGGCGTCTTCGCGACGAATGTGAACACACTCGATTACCCGCTGACCGAATCGTGCCGCGCCCAGATCCAGGCGGCCGTCGACGGTTCGGACGGGCTGGGATACCGGGCGGACCTGTTTGGTGAGGCGGCGGGTTGATTTCCCGATGAACCATTCAGTGCAGGCGGGCGATCTGCCCTACGTCGACACCAAGCCGCAGGGGTCGGCGGATTTCTATTACGCGACCAACGCCACGTTCCGTTTCCTGCTCCGCCGTCTCGGCCGTGAGGGTTGGATTGGCTACCTGCAGGAGTTGGGACGCGGCTATTTCGCACCGGTCAACGAACGGTGGCGCGCGGGAGGACTGCCGGCGGTGGCGCGCTACTGGCGGGCGTTTTTCGCCGCCGAGCCGGGTTCGCGGGTGGAGGTGCGCGAATTGCCGGACCGGGTCGAGGTGTGCGTGCACGAGTGTCCGGCGATCAAGCATCTGCGCGCCGGTGGTCGCGAGATCGTGCGCGAGTATTGCCAGCATTGTTACTTCCTCGGCGCGGCCCGGGCTGAGGCGGCGGGCCTGACCATGCGGCTCCACGGCGGCAACGGCACCTGCCGGCACACGTTTGCGACGGCCGCCGCCGCGCTGCCGCCGCAGGCGCCGGCGGATATCAAGGAGGCAACGTCATGATCGGCTGCTACGATTTCTGCGGTCACTACGAATGGACCTTCGGCTGGCTCGAGCGCGTGGGCGGCCACGCGCTGGTGCGCGAGTACTGGAACGAGGCGATCAACCACGACAGCCAGCGGCATGCCCGCGACCTGATCCGCAATGAGGGCATCCCGGGCATGCTCAAGTACTGGGGGCACACGCTGCTCGAGGAGTCGCCGGACCTCGGCTTCCACATCTCGCATCGCGAGGATGTGTTCAGGATTGATTTTCACGACTGTCCGTCGCGCGGCTTCCTCCTGCGGAACGGGCTGAAGAACTACAGCGATTACTGTGACCATTGCATGGGCTGGACAGGGCCCATGCTCCAGGAGGCGGGCTACGTCATCGACCATGAGCACAACCACCGCGGCCAGTGCTGGTGGGAGATGCGTCCGGCGTCCGCGACCGGCGGCCACGCCCCGGTTGGCTCCGTGGCCGGCCAAAAGGACGTGCGCCTGCGGCCCGACTGGCCACGCGATCCGGCGAAGCTGGATCGGTACAGCAAGGCGAACGATCCGGACGCCAAGCTCGGGACTGCGCCGCAGGCATGAACGGGATTCGATGCTCGGTGCTCTGCCTGCTCCTGGGTGCCTTGGCTTCGGCGGCTGCTGAGGAATCGCGTCCGTCCACGCGCTTCGAGCGTGCCGTCGCCTTGCTGGGTGCGCCGGCCGTCTCGGTCGACGACAGTCGCCGGGCCAAGACGGAGCTGGCAGCGGTCATCGCAGATGACGAGAAATCCGCCGACGCGCTCGCCGCGCGCTATCTGTTGGGTCGGCTGAAGCAACTTGAGAATGGCGAGATCGATCCACCGGAGTTTCAGGCCCTCCGCACCCAGCACCCGGGGCATCCCCTGGCGCAGTTGGCGGGACTGAAGGTCCTGCTGCGTCGGCTTTATTCCGACGGCCCCGAGTCGGCTGAGGATCGTCTTCGCTCCGGTGAGGAACTCGCCCCAACCATCACGCAACTCGCCCTGCGCTCTGACTATCACCTCGCGATGGGTGAGGCTTACATTTTTCACGGCGATCGGCGCGAACCCGCACTCAGGCATCTGCGGGCGGCGGCCGCGATCGGGATCCCGAGCGCGGCGACGCGCGCGAATGTCCTCGTGCAGATCGGCGAACTCGCGCGGGCGACCTCTACGAAGGTCGAGACCATTCGCTTCTACGAGAAGATCGGACCGCTTGCCGCGCCGGCGCGCACGGCGGGCAACTATCGCGACTATGGGTCCGGGCATCTGGCGCGGCTCTCATTCGTCCGCCGGGCGCGTGATCTCGGCTTTACGCTGGATCAGGTACGCGAACTGCTGGCGCTTTCCGATGATCGGAACCGTCCGTGCAGCGCGGTGGACGC
>CAZGJB010000145.1:0-9095 GCA_964526145.1 uncultured Opitutaceae bacterium | reverse complement strand
AAGCGCCGCTCATCACGCCACTCGGACGGATCATTAAATCTCGCCGGAACGCACTCGAATAGCCATTTCCGGCTACTCATGCGGGCTTCACGTCGAGCCGCAACCGTCCGCTTGGCTGTGCTTATGAAACGATGCTTTCAGTCCGAACAGAGACACAACCTATTCATATAAATTAAGTAGCGATGCTGTGAGCCGAGAAAATGAAACGATGCTTTGGTTGAAAGGCGTCGATGCGGCACGATGGAGCGATTGAATTATCCCCCAGTGATGTTTCGATTCCCCGAAATCGGGAGCTATTGAATTCTCAATGTTACGAACGCCCCTTCGGGGGAGGAGACGGTTTGAATTATCCAGAAACATCGCGGAGACGCAGAGGGCGCGGAGAGGTTGATTTGATCTCCGCGGTCTCCGCGGCTCCGCGAGAGTTCATAGCGCTACATAAATAGGGTTTGGCGAATCAACGCCGGTTTATTCGTGATGATCCCGTCCACACCCAGCGCCACCAGCGCGCGGGCCTTCTCGGGATCGTCGATGGTGTAGACCCAGACCCTCAGGCCGTCGTCATGCGCCGCCCGAATACCTTCGGGAGTGACGGCTTCGTTCCAGACGATGACGCTGGCGCCCAGCTCCTTCACGGCGGCGACGTGGGCCGGATTCATGGCCTTTTCCTGCCCAGTCGGCCCAAGCGCACCCAGCGCCTGCTCGGGCTCGAGTGCATGCAAGGCGCGCAGGAACTCCCAATCGAAAGACTGCACGACGACCCGGTTGATCAGGCCGCGTTCACGCAGAAGTTTGGCACAAGTGTCGGCATCGCCGGCCTTGCGCTCGATGAGGGTCACGCTGCCGCGCTGGATCGTGGCGAGCGCCTCGGTGAGCAACGGCACCCGCGTTCCGGCGAAAGCGGCGCTGAACCAGGCGCCGGCATCGAGGGTCTGAAGGTCGGCCGCCGCAGTCTGCTCGATGCGGACATCTTTTCGTCCCCACCGCGCCACAGCATCGGTCGTGCGGTCGAGCGTGTGATCGTGCATCACGATCGGCACACCGTCGCGGCTGTGGTAGTAGTCGAGTTCGATCAAGTCCGCCCCAAGGCGCAACGCGCTCGCAAAGGCCGGCAGGGTGTTCTCCGGCGCAACCGCGGAATCGCCCCGATGGGCGATGACCACCGGTCGACCCGCCTGCAGGACTCGCAGTGCGGGAGGCTGACCGAATGCGGGAATGTCGGCGAACATGACCAAGCCTGGTGCCAGCAGGCCTGCCAGCGATCTTAGGAGGAGCCGGTGGCGGGCCAATGTCATTTGGCGAGATAATCCACCATCGTGCGCGTCACCGTGCCGTCGGCGTAAAGGTCCAGCGTGGCGTAGGCGGGGCCGAACTCCTGATACGGCCCCTTCCACCAGGCACCGCAGACGGCGCCGTTGCAGAGATAACGCACCCCGAGGTAACTCACGTCATCCACGAGGTGCAGATGGCCGCTGAGACAGACCTTCACGTTCGGGTGCTGCTGAAAGAGATTCTTCAGGCGCACGGCATCGAGGTGCATCCAGGCCCCGGGCACCCGCCAGATGCCGGAGGTGGCGAGATTGCCGTCGAGGAAGGCGGCGGCGCTCAGGATGGGAATGTGCGAGAGCACGCAGATCGGCGTCGCAGCCGGAGTGCGTGCGAGGTCGCCGGCCAGCCAGGAGAACTGATCTTCATCCAACCGCCCGGCGTACCCATGCTCGTCGTTCACCGCGACCATGCTGTCGAGGACCACGAAGTGCCAGCCGCGCAGGTCGAACGAATAGTAGGCCGAGGCCAGGCCCAGTCGTGCCAGGGCCGCGGGCTTGCCGAAAAGCGGATCCTGCTCGATGCCGGACTGGTGGCGGAGTTTCCAGCCATAGATGTCATGGTTGCCGAGGCACTGGTAGGCCGGAAGCTTGAGTTCGGAACGCAGGACCTCGTCCCAGACCGCCCATTGCTCCAGCACGCGCGCGCGATCGGATTCGAGGGCGTCACCGATGCAGTCGCCGCCGAAGAGGATGCAGTCCACCGGATCCGCGAGGCCCTGTGCATGCCGCAGCGCCGCCCGCATGCCGTCGGCCGCGCCGAGGCCGGGTTGCACGTGGATGTCGGTCAGGTGGGCCACGCGCAGCAGGCGCTTGCGCCCGGGGTGCTCAGCCTTCGCCAGCGGAGTCAGTGCGAGACCCAGGGCGGGGAGACCTGAGCGTTGCAGGAAGGTCCGGCGGTTCATGACGCGCGATGACAGTTTGCGGAGGCGCCGGACAAAAGGCGAGGCCCCGGCTTACGGTTGCACGAAGAAGGGCACGTTTTCGGTGCAGGCGCCGCCCTGTCCGTCGCGCACGTAGACAAACAGGCGGTAGGCACCGGGCTGCCGGGGGGTGCGTACGGTGACCTTGGCCGCCATCGGACCGACGATGCAGTCGGCGATGACGGGTGGCGCCGCTTCGGCCGCCCCGCCGGTCTTGCGGTCGGTGCTTTCAGCCACGACGCGCCACTCGTAGGTGAGCGGATCATTCTCCGCATCGCCGGCATTCACCTCGGCCGAGTGCTCGGTTCCCGCCGGCACGCGGTCGAGGGCCAAGGCCGTCTTCAACCCATAAATCTGCGGACTGCGGTTCGCCGGCCAACGACCGGTGAACTCATAGGCCATGGCATCGACAACCGGCGTCTTCTCGCCGGTGTCGAGGAACATGCCGAACCAGGTGGCCGTCGCCTCCTGCTTGTGGCCCCAGGTGAAACAGAAGGTGCCGACGCAGCGCGGATCGGAGATCGCGGCACGGTGCGAACCGACGTAGGCGAGCACCTTTTCGACGCTGGTCGGCTCGATGGGGGCATTCCACGGGGTGTGGGGCACCTCCCATTGGCCACGCGGACCGAACTCGGTGAGGAGATAGGGCCGGTCCCAGCCCGAGTCGTTGAGCAGCGTGTTCACGACCGGCGCCCAGCCATAGACATTGATGCCGAGGAGATCGAGGCTGGGGCAAAGCTCCCTGAGCTGTTTGATGGTGTCGATGCCCCCGCCGGCCAACACCGTCAGCACGGGATGGTTGGGGTCCTCCGCCTTGACGATACGCAGGAGGTGTTCCAGTTCCCGCCAAAGACGGCCGTCGGCGACATCGGCGCCGAGTTCGGTCTCGTTGCCCACGCCCCAGGCCAGCAAGGCTGGATGGCCACGGTGCTTGCGGACCGCGGCGCGGAACTCCTCACGCTGTTTTTCCACCTTGGCGGCGTCGCCGTAGTCGAAACCGTGCGCCGGATGCTGCACCCAGAGCCCGGCGAGCACGGTCAGGCCAAGCGCGTGGGCGCGGTCGAGGAGGTTTTTGCCGTTCACCTCGTCATCGAGACTCTCGGCGCCCCAGGTGCGGATGGTGGTCGCGCCGAGGGCGGCTGCCTGCTCGAGGAACTGGTGACCGCTCACGCCGCGGACGGCGTAGGGCGCGCCGTTGCGGAGCCACTGCCAGCGACCGTTGGCGTCCTGCGCCAGTGTGACCTTGGTCGCGAGTGCCGGAGTCACGGTGCCGAAGGCCGCGAGGAGGCCGCCGAGGCCGAGGCGTTGGAGGAATTGGCGGGGACGCATGATTTAGGTTGCTTGGATATACGTCTGGATGCCCCGCGCGGGGATGCGGCAGGCGAGCGGCTTGCCGCCGGCGGTGAGGGCGAAATCGACGGACGCGTCCGAGCGGTTGAGCACGACGGCGATGATCGAACCGTCGGGGTTCCGGAAGGCGACCGACTGCAGGTCTTCAGGTCCGCCGGACGCACTGATGCGATGCGCGCCGGGCTGCACGAAGCGGCTGAAGTGGGAGATGTAGTGGAACGATGGACCGTAGCGCACCTCGCGGGTGTTTGTGTCGACGATCACGGGGGCGTCGCAGAAGTTGCCGACGTGGTTGGGTCCGCCGCGCTGGTCGAGGGCGATATTCCAGTCGATGTAACCGACGACCCAGTGGTTGAAGTCGCCGATCATCTGCGTGGCGTAGCCCTCGCCGTGCTCCCAGGCGCCGAGGGCCTTGCCGCCCTCCCAGCAGCCTTCGGTGAAGAGGATGGGCTTGTCGGGATGGAGCGCGTGCACGCGGGCCGAGGCGGCGAAATCGTTGCTCACGTACCAGTGCAGGCCGAGGCCCCAGAAATACTTCGCGGCGGCGGGGTCGTTGAGCAGCGCGGCGGCGCGGGCCTCGAGCCGGTCGCGGTTGTGGTCCCAGCCGAGGAGCTTCACGTCGCCGAGCAGGCCGGCGCGCTCGAGGGCGGGGCCAAGGTGCTGACGGACGAAGTCGCGTTCCTGTTCGGGTGTGTAGAGGCAGGATTCCCAGGTCTGGTGCGCCTCGGGCTCGTTCTGCACGGTGAGGCCCCAGATGGGCAGGCCTTCGCGGCGCATGGCCTGGACGAAGCGGACGTAGAACGCGGCCCAGGCGGGCGCGTACTCGCGCCGCAGGGATCCGCCGTCATCCATGCGGAAGTTGGTCTTCATCCACGCCGGCGGACTCCACGGCGAGGCGAGGAGCCGGAAGCGGTCGGCCCCGGCCGCCTTCTGCGCGTCGTGCAGGAGCGGCAGGAGCCAGCGCCGCATGGGATCGAGGGTGAAGTGGTGCAGGTCGTAGTCGCCCGGGACGTCGTCGAGCGACCAGATATTCAGCGAGAAGTCGCAGGAATTGATGTGGGTGCGGGCGAGCGTGTAACCGATGCCCTCGGTCGGATGGAAATACCGCCGGATGACCTCGCGGCGCTTGGCGGCGGGGAGTTGGGCGAGCACCCAGGCGGAGGATTCGGTCAATGCGCCGCCGAAGCCGACGATCTCCTGGAATCGCCGCGCCGGGTCGAGCGCGAGCGTGGCGCGCGCGGCGGGCTTGAGGCCGCCGGCGGGTGGCGAGACCCGGGCGACGCGGCGACCGTTGTCGCGGGCGGTTTCGTGGATGGTCCAGCGGTGGGCGGGCTTTTTCATCGAATTCAATGCCGGATGTAGGAGCGCGCAGCCGTGCGGTCACGGCTGCGCGCCTTACCCAAGACTACCCCCAGTCAGTATCAGAGCTTGTGCGAGAACGTGAGCTGCCAGCGGCGCGGGGCGGCGTAGATGAAGCCGTAGAGCTTCCGGTCGTTGGCGACGTTATCGACGTTGAGTTGCACGCTGGTCTCGCGATCGCGGAACAGGAAGTCGTACTTGATCATGGCGTTGATCTGCGTGCGGCTCGGCGTGCTCAGGAAGATCGTCTTGCCGTTGTTATCGAGGGCGTTCTGGCCGTAGGCCGGGTAGATGGAGCGCTTGTCCTCCCAGTAGCCGCCGGCGCCGAACGAGAGGCCCTTGAGGCTCGAGTCCTTGGGCATCTGGTAGTTCACCCAGAACGTGGAGTGGTTCTTGGGCGTGTCGTCGAGGGCGAGACCGGTGCCGAAGGCCTTGAAGGTCGAGGTGTCGTTCGGGTCGCTGTAGACCTCGCTGAGCGGGCGGCCGGCGGTGGCGGACCAGGAGATGGGCGCGTACCAGATGGCCCAGCGGTCCTGCGGGTACGGGTACTTCGGCCAGGCCTGCGCGTTGAGCACGACCTTTTCGATGTGCGACCACGTGGCGACGATCTGGAGGTTGTCGGTCGGCGAGACGATGATCTGCGCGTCCCAGCCCTTGGAGCGGTCCGTGCCGGTGGCGACCGAGCGCTGCGCGCCGTTGTCGTCCATGGTGGCGTTGTTGACGAGGTTGTCGAACGGCAGGCTGCCCGGGTCGGCGCCGCCGTAGATCCAGCCCCACCAGCCATACTGCTTCAGGGCGTGGACGTTGGCGAAGATCGCGTCCATGAACGCCGCGCCGGTGGCCTTGGAGGCATTGGCGTACCAGTGGGTCTCACCAGCGGAGTTGGTGGCCTGGTAGACCGCGCCCGCGGCGACGGCGGCGTTCCACTGCGGGGTCGAGGCGACGACGGCGCCGTTCCAGCTGTTGGGGCCGGGATTGAGGTCGTCGACGCGATAGACGATGTCCTTGTTCGGGTTGAACTTGAGGTTGCCGGAGACAACCGGTGCGAACCAGACGAGGCTGGAGCTGCCGACCTGCGCGCGCTCGCGGGTGATCTCAAACTTGCCGATCGAGCCGGAGAGGCGGCCCTTCAGGAGGTCGAACTTCACGCCGTACTCCTTGTTCTTGGCGAGGGCGGCCTGCAGGGGCTTGCCGTTGAGGTCGAGCGCGCCCTGGTAGTTGGGCTGCACGCCCTCGGAGCTCGTGGCGTAGAGGGAGAAGTCGCGCTCGGGGGTGACGGCGACGCTGACGCCGTACTGGTAGGTGGTGTCCTTGTTGACGAGGCTCTTGGCCTCGGAGGGGGCCTGGTCGGCGCCCTTGGTGCCGTTGGAGCGATACTCGGGATTGTATTTCCAGACGTAGTTCCAGCTGCGGTCGCGGCGGGCGCCGGCGATGAACGTCACGCGGTCGTCGGCGAGACGGCCTTGGTAGACGGCGTAGAGAGCGGGATTGGAGGTGGTGGACTTCCGGTTGGTCCACTCGACCATGGAATAATCGGCCGAACCGTCACCCTGCTTGCCAAAGCGGAAGTAGCTGTAGTCGGACGGATTGTGGTAGTTGGCCACGTCGCCGGGCGTCTGCCGGGTGTGGGATTCATAGGTCTCCTCGGTGTAGCTGAGACCGGCGAGGAGCGAGTGCCGCATCTGCAGCCACTTGGAACTGTCCTTGAAGGTGTCGAAGGCGTAGTTCAGCTCGACGCGGAGCTGGTCGTGGATGTCGTCCTGGTTGGCGAGTTCCCACTGATAGGCGATGGAGGTGGGCTGCGGGCCGACCGGCACGCCGGACTGGGTGTTGGTCAGGCCGGCGAAGGTCACCGGGGCGAGGGCCCAGGCGGGGCCGGCGTTCTGGCGGAAGGCGGCCATGTTATCGAGCTGGTCGTACTTGAAGGACGAGCGGCTGACGCCGGCGAGGAGGTGCAGGTCCTCGGTGAGCTTCTGCGTGACTTT
Organism: uncultured Opitutaceae bacterium; assembly: GCA_964526145.1. Classification (GTDB taxonomy): domain Bacteria; phylum Verrucomicrobiota; class Verrucomicrobiia; order Opitutales; family Opitutaceae; genus UBA2377. Next base: position 2,153 of record CAZGJB010000145.1, on the reverse strand, counting down.
GAGGACAAAGTTGCTGGCGGTGCTGTCGCGGTAGGTGTCGGGACCGCTCCAGCGGAACTCGCGCACGTCGCGGCCAGGAACCTGGTAAAAGCTGCCGTTGTAGCCGGAGCTGTCGTTGACGAAGCCGGAGACGGCGGCGCGCAGGGTCTTCCAGCCCATGCCCTCGTTCTTCTGCTTGCCGTACTCGAGGTCGAGCAGGACCTCGGTGTTGGCGAAGGGCCGGAAGGTGATGACGGGCGACACGAAGTAGTGGTGCTCGGTGTTGAAGTCCTCGTGGGACCCGGTGTCCTGCCAGGCGGCGGTGATGCGGTAGGCCGCGGTGCCGTTGGCATTGATGGCGCCGGTGGAGTCCACCGTGGCGCGCATGAAGTCGTAGCTGCCGTAGCTGGCCGTGACCTCGTGGGCGGCCTTGGTCTCGGGCATCTTGACGAGGTAGTTCACCACGCCGCCGAAGTTGCCGACGCCGTAGAGGAGCGAGGCGGGGCCGCGGGCGATCTCGACGCGGGCGATGTTGACGGAGTCGGTGGCGTTCTGGCGGCGGAAGCCGTCGCGCAGGACCGACTCGGTCTGGAAGCCGCGGATCTTCATGTTGGTCTGCGTGGCGCTCGCGGTCATGCCCTCGGGGTTGTTGATCTTGCCGGGGGAGATCGAGAAGCTGCCGGCCGGGGCCGAGTAGTCGTTCTGGGTCTGCAGCAGGATGCCGGAGCTGTAGCGCAGCGACTCGCGGAGGTTGTTGGCGCCGGTGTCGCGGAGGAACTGCTCGGTGATGACTTCGATGGGCATCGGCAGGTCCTTGATCGGCGTGTCGAGGCGCGTGCCGGAGATGGAGTTGGTGGCGCGGTAGCCCTTGTCCTGCTCGACGCTGACGGTGAACGGACTGAGGGCGACGACCTCGTCACCCTCCTTGGCGGCGTCGCCGGCCTGGGCCGCGGGGGCCGGGGCTTGCTGGGCGAAGAGGGCGGGGACGGCGGTCAACAAACTGAGCGTCCACAGCCGACGGCTGAACGTAACAACGGGTGTTTGCTTCATGGGGTTGGTGTCGGACCGACGGGTTGGAAGGGGGTCGTACCGATGGGCGACTGCAGAACCGTTTTTTGGCCGGGCGTTCAATTGGGCCGTAACTAACATCGTTCAATTACTGCGCCGCCGCGGCCGGAAATGGTCCCGGCCGGGAGCCTCAAGTCCCCCGGGGGAGGCCGGGGCCGAGCGCGGTCTTGCCGGGCACCCATTGGCCGGCGACAAGGTGGAGGCGGCCGCGGTCGTCGGGGCCGAACTCGCAGCGCTCGAGGCGCGCGACGAGGTGCTCGATGGCGATCGCGCCCATGCGGCGGTTGTCCTGAAAGATGCCCGTGATGTTGCCCACCGGTTCCTCGAGCGAGAGGCTCACGATGCCGATGCGGGGTGGCAGGCCGTAGTAGGTGACCGGATTGAGCTCGCTCATGATGATCACGTCGGGCTTCTCCAGCGCGACCCAGCCCGGCAAGGCCGCCGGGATGTCGTCGCCCGTCTCGGGCATGAGCAGCCGCACGCGCTGGGCGGGGCGCACATCCTCGTCCGCCATCCGCAGCCCCGCCAGCCAGCGGTGCTCGAGGCGCTTGCTGAGCATGCGGCTGAGGACGAAGCCGATGCGGCGGTAGCCCAGCTCACGGCATTTCCGCACGGCGAGGAGAGCGGACTGGTAATGGTCGTTCGAGACGCGCTCGATCAGCGGCGAGGCGACGCTCATGTCGATGCCCACGACGGCGAAGTCCTGAAAATCGAGCTCGATCACCCGTTCGCCGTGCGGCAGCGGCGCGATGAGGAGGCCGAGGATGCCGCGGGCCTGCAGCATCTGCACGAAGCGCCGCGGGGTCATGCCCGGCGCGCGCAGCGGGAATTCCTCGAGGCGGTAGCCCAGCTCCTCGGCCCGGGCCTTGGCGCCCTCGTGCATCTCGATGAACATGCGCCAGGTTCGCCACGGGGCGAACTGCGGGTCGGTCGTCACATAGGCCAGCACCGTGTGCTTCTGGCTCAGGCGCCGCGCGTGGATGGACGACATCAGCGCCGCGACGAGCGGGTTGGTCTTGTAGCCGAGCTGCTCGGCCACCGCGTAGATCCGGCTGCGCGTGGTGGCCGCGATGCTGCGGTCGTTGCGCAGCGCCAGGGAAACGGTG
>CAZGJB010000144.1:0-9126 GCA_964526145.1 uncultured Opitutaceae bacterium | reverse complement strand
CCGACCAGTATCTCTCGATCGTCGTCCCGGGCCGCATGTACCGCGACGCGTACCGCCACGCCGGGCTGCATCCGAAGAACCTGTCCCGCTGCCTGGAGGACGCCGGCACGATCACCTCGCCACTGATCCCGTGGAACTCATGCGGCGCCTATATGTTCGCGACGCTGGGCGTGTTCCCCTTCGCCTACCTGCCCTACGCGTTCTTCAACCTGATCAATCCGCTGGTGTCAGCGCTCTACGGCTGGACCGGCTGGACGATCACCCGTCTCCGCGACGAGCGGTAAGGCCGTTGAACCGCGGAGCGAAAACTAGCCCTGCAGCACGCGGGCCATGTCCTTCGCGAAATATGTCAGGATCAGATCGGCGCCGGCGCGCTTGATCGCGAGAAGCGACTCGTGGCGGCAGCGGGCGAGGTCGAGCCAGCCGAGCTTCGCGGCGGCGTGGATCTGGGCGTATTCGCCGGAGATCTGGTAGGCCGCGACCGGGCGCTTGGTGGCATTGCGCACCTCGCGGATGATGTCGAGGTACATGCCGGCCGGCTTGACCATGACCATGTCGGCCCCCTCGGCCACATCGAGGAGCACCTCCTCGACCGCCTCGCGGCGGTTGGCGGGGTTCATCTGGTAGGTGGCCTTGCTGAGAAGCTTGGTGCCCGCGGCCTGCGCACTGCCCACGGCGTCGCGGAACGGGCCGTAGTAGGCGGAGTTGTATTTCGCGGAATAGGCCAGGATACCGGTGTCGGTGTAGCCGGCGCCGTCGAGCGCCTTGCGGATCGCGCCGACGCGGCCGTCCATCATGTCGGACGGGGCGACGAGGTCCACGCCCGCCTCCGCCTGGAGGAGCGCCATCTGGCAAAGGAGACCGACCGTGCGGTCGTTCTCGACGTTGTCGCGGACGGAGTTGAGCACGCCGTCATGGCCGTGGCTCGTGTAAGGATCGAGGGCGACGTCGGTGATGACCGTGAGCTCAGGCAAGGCATCCTTGACGGCGCGCACCGCGCGGAGGACGAGGGTGTCGGGGTTGAGCGCCTGCGTGCCGGTGTCGTCCTTGAGCCTGGGATCGAGCTTGGGGAACAGCGCCACCGCGGGCACGCCGGCGGCGTGCAGCTCGCGGCATTCCTTCACCAGGTCGCGGATGCACAGTCGGTTGACCCCAGGCATTGACGCGATCGGGTCCGGCCGGCCCTTGCCGTCTACCACGAACAGCGGCGCGATGAAGTCGGCCGGCCGCAGCACGGTCTCCTCGACCATGGCGCGCAGGCTGGCGGTGCGCCGGAGGCGCCGGGGACGGATGGGCAGATCGAGCTTGAAGTCGGAAGCCATAAGCGGTGATTTGGAAAAACTAGAACTGCCATGCTGCTGGCCGCCACACGTTTTTGCAATCCCACTCGCCGGACTACGACGTCCGAGCGAACGCCGAGCTGCTGTTGTCTGCGCTAAGCGCACAACAGACTGTCTCGCCCGCCGTAGCCTTGGCGAAGGCGGGAAAAACACCTTTCCGCCCCGGCGGAAAACCTGTTAGCCCTCAACCCTCCGTTTTCATGGCCATTCAGCTTTTCGATTCCCTTTCCCGCTCCCTGCAGCCGCTCAAGCCGTCGCACGCCGACGGCGTCTTCCGCTTTTATAATTGCGGCCCAACGGTCTACGCACCCGCGCACATCGGCAATTTCCGCACCTTCACCGTCAACGACGTCCTCCGCCGCCTGCTCGAGCTCGAGTTCGGCGCGGCCAAGGTGAAGCACGTCCGCAACCTGACCGACGTCGACGACCGCACCATCGGCCAGACCCAGAAGGAAAAGCGGCCGCTCGCCGAGATCACCCAGAAGTGGACCGACAAGTTCCACGCCGACTGCGACGCGCTCAACTGCCTGCGCCCGCACGTCGAGCCCACCGCCACGGGCCACATCCGCGAGCAGGTGGACATGATCGAGTGCCTGATGCAGAAGGGCAACGCGTACCGCGCCGCCGACGGCTCCGTCTATTTCAAGCTCAACACCTTCCCCGGCTACGGCGCCCTCTCGCGCATCAAGGAGCGCGAGCTCAAGGTCACCAACGCCGTGGCCGATGCCGACCACAAGGACTCGGTCTCCGACTTCGCGCTCTGGAAAGCCTACAAGCCCGAGGAGGACGGCGACGTGAAATGGCCCGGCCCCAAGGGAGCGTCCGAGGGCCGCCCCGGCTGGCACATCGAATGCTCGGCCATGATCAAGAAGCACCTCGGCGAGACCATCGACCTCCACACCGGCGGCGTCGACCTCCTGTTCCCGCACCACGAGAACGAGATCGCCCAGAGCCAGTGCTGCAACGGCACGACCTTCGCGAACCACTGGTACCACAGCGAGCACCTGCTCGTCGACGGCACCACGATGAGCAAGAGCAAAGGCAACTACTACACCCTCTCCGACCTCACCGACAAGGGCTACAGCCCCATGGCGGTCCGCTACGCCCTGCTCTCCGGCCACCCGCGCAAGCAGCTCAACTTCACCCTCGACTCGCTCCACGCGGCCGAGAGTGCGCTGAAGCACCTGCGCGCCTTCCACGCCGCCCTGGCCCCGGCCGGCGGCGACGAGGCGGTGTTCGCCCCGGTCTTCGCCGCGCTGCACGACGACCTCAACCTGCCCGGCGCCCTCGGTGCGTTGTTCACCATCGTGAACCGAGGCCCGGCCGGTATCAGTCGCGTCGCGTTCGAACGCGTCCTCTTCGTCCTCGGCCTCAAGCTCGACGCGCCCGCCGCGCCCAAGGCCGACATCCCCGCCGCCATTGCCGACCTCGCCGCCAAGCGCTGGGCCGCGAAGCAGGCCAAGGACTTCGCCGCCGCCGACGCGCTCCGCAAAGACCTCACCGCCGCCGGCTGGTCCATGCTCGACCGCAAGGACGGCTACTCCCTCGAACCCGCCAAGAAGCCTTGAGACCCAAACCGTGTTGAATGTGGAACTCAGGAACACTGGGAACCGAATCCATACCCATGGTTTTTCCCTGATTTCCTGATTTCCACATTCCCAATATCTCCCAACCCCTTTTCGCCATGTCCATGTCCCCGCTCGAAGAACTCCGCCACTCCGGCTCGCATATCCTTGCGACTGCCATCCTTCGCCTCTTTCCCGACGCGAAACTCGACATCGGCCCGCCGACGGACACCGGCTTCTATTACGACATCGACCTCGACCACAAGCTGACCGCCGAGGACCTCGCGAAGATCGAGGCCGAGATGAAGAAGGTCGTGGACGAGAACCAGCCCTTCTACCGCAAGGAAGTCTCCCGCGAGGAGGCCGTCGCCATCATCAAGGAACGCGGCCAGGAGCGCTACAAGCTGGGCCGCCTCGCCGACATTCCCGAGGGCGAGAAGATCTCGTTCTACCAGAACGGCGAGTTCATGGACCTCTGCGCCGGCACCCACGTGCGCTACACCTCGAAGGTCAAGGCTTTCAAGCTGCTCTCCATCGCCGGCGCCTACCATCGCGGCGACGAGAAGAACAAGCAGCTTCAGCGCATCTACGGCACCGCCTTCCCGACCAAGGAGGAACTCGCCCAGCACCTCGAGCGCCTCGAACAGGCCAAGGCCCGCGACCACCGCAAGCTCGGCCGCGACCTGAAGCTGTTCCACATCGACGAGGAGGTCGGCCAGGGCCTGATCCTCTGGACCCCCAACGGCTCGATCGTCCGCCAGGAGCTGCAGACCTTCATCAGCGACGAACTGCGCAAGCAGGGCTACGCCCAGGTCTTCACCCCGCACATCGGCAAGCTCGAGCTCTACAAGACCTCCGGCCACTTCCCGTACTACAAGGACTCGCAGTTCTCCCCCGTCATCGAGAACGAATCCCTCGCCCAGGTGCTCAAGGAAGGCTGCTCCTGCGCCGAGGTTTACGCCCGCCTCGAGGCCGTCTCCGGCCAGCTCGCGAGCCAGATCAACGCGCGCACCGGCAAGGAGACCATCGGCCCCGACCGCATCAAGCCCGACGACCAGCTCCTCAACGGCTTCATGCTGAAGCCGATGAACTGCCCGCACCACATCAAGATCTTCGCCTCGCAGCCGCACTCCTACCGCGACCTGCCGGTGCGGCTCGCCGAGTTCGGCACCGTGTACCGCTGGGAACAGTCCGGTGAGCTCAACGGCATGACCCGCGTCCGCGGCTTCACCCAGGACGACGCCCACCTCTTCTGCACCGAGGAACAGGTCGCCCAGGAGGTGCTCGGCTGCCTCTCGCTGGTGAAGACCGTCCTCACCACGCTCGGAATGTCCGACTACCGCGTGCGCGTCGGCCTGCGCGACCCGGACGGCAAGAAATTCGCCGGCGATCCCGCCAAGTGGGACGTCGCCGAGGCCGCCTGCCGCGCGGCCGCCCAGACCCTCGGGGTGCCCTTCACCGAGGAGCCCGGCGAAGCCGCGTTCTACGGCCCGAAGATCGACTTCGTGGTCAAGGACGTCATCGGCCGCGAATGGCAGCTCGGCACCGTGCAGGTGGACTACGTGCTCCCCGTGCGCTTCGGCCTGAGCTACATCGGTGCCGACAACCAGCCGCACATCCCGGTGATGATCCACCGCGCCCCCTTCGGTTCGATGGAACGTTTCTGCGGCGTGCTCATCGAGCACTTCGCCGGCGACTTCCCCGCCTGGCTCGCGCCGGAGCAGGTGCGCCTCGTGCCCATCAGCGACAAGGTCGCCGACCATTGCCACAAGCTGCTCGCGCAGCTCAAGGCCGAGGGCATCCGCGCCACGCTCGACGAGCACAGCGACAAGCTGGGCGCCAAGATCCGTCGCGCCGAACTCGACAAGGTCCCCTACGCCCTGGTCGTCGGCCAGAAGGAGGCCGAGGCCAACAGCGTGTCCGTCCGCAGCCGCGCCCGCGGCGACGAGGGCGTGCAACCGGCCGACGCTTTCATCGCCAAGGTGAAGGCCGAGATCGCCACCCGGGCGCTGCCGGCGAAGAAGGCCTGATCTTCACCGGAGGGAACGGAGCGAGCAGGGCATCCGCTGTCCGGCTCCGTTTCCCTCTGCGGCCTCCTGTAAACATGGATTGGAAATCCCAACTAGCCGCCATCACCGGCGCCCGCCACGGCGGGCAGGTGGTGCAGGTGTTGCGCCAGCTGAAGGAGCTCGACGCCCAGTTTCCGAACGTCGCCGAGGTCAATTACCAGATCGCCTGGACCTGCGACGTGCTCGGCCGCGAGGCCGAGGCCCTGCCCTATTACGAGAAGGCCGTCGCCCTCGGCCTGCCGGCCAACGAACTCGCCGGCGCGCTGCTGGGGCTGGGCTCGACGCTGCGCAACCTCGGGCAACTGGAGCGCTCGGCCGAGGTCCTGCGGTCGGGTCAGGCGCAGTTCCCCGACAACCGCGAGTTCGACGTCTTCCTCGCCCTGACCCTCCACGGCCTCGGCCGCCACGCCGAGTCGACCAAGCTGCTGCTCACCGTCATCGCCGACACCAGCGAGGACCCCGGCCTCACGGCCTACCAGCGGGCGATTAGGTTCTACGCCGGCAAACTATAAAAAAAAAGCCGGACCCGCGGTGTGGCGGGCCCGGCCGTTGTGGTGTCAGTTGTGTGTGTGCCTGACTGGTGTGGGAAACCTTACACGGCGGCGTCGCCGCGCTCGTCGGTACGGATGCGGACGGCCTCCTCGATCGGCACGACGAAGACCTTGCCGTCGCCGATCTTGCCGGTCTTGGCCGCCTTCACGACGGCGTCGATCGTCTTGCCGGCGATCTCGTCGGCGACGACGATCTCGATCTTCACCTTGGGGAGGAAGTCGACCGTGTATTCGCTGCCGCGGTAGATCTCGGTGTGGCCCTTCTGGCGACCGAAGCCCTTGACCTCGGTGACCGTCATGCCTTCGACACCGATCTCGGCGAGGCCCTGCTTCACTTCCTCGAGCTTGAACGGCTTGATGATTGCGATGATGAGTTTCATGGAATGGCTGGGTTGAGGTTAGGAAACGTAGCCCTCTTCACCGTGTTCGTTGATGTCGAGACCCTGGCGTTCGACTTCCGGTGAGGGCCGCAGGCCCATGATGGCCTTGAGGGCGAGGGCGATGATGGTGGTGGCGACCACGCTCCAGACGATCGTGACGACGACCGCCTTGAGCTGCGCCATCACGAGGCCGTCCTTGAGCGGGCCGACCACGGAGTTGACGCTCTCGTCGGCGAAGACGCCGGTGAGGATCGCGCCGAGGGTGCCGCCGACGCCGTGCACGCCGAACGTGTCGAGGGCGTCGTCATACCCGAGCATGCGCTTCAGGTAGGAGACGGCGAGGAAGGGGATCACGCCCGCGAGCACGCCCATGATGACGGCCGAGGAGACGGTGACGAAACCCGCGCCCGGGGTGACCACCACGAGGCCGGCGACGATGCCCGAGCAGAAGCCCAGGACGCTCGGCTTGCCGCGGAGCACCCACTCGGCCACGGCCCACGCGAAACCGGCGACGGCGGCCGCGACGGTGGTGGTGGCGAAAGCGTTGGATGCGATCGCATCGGCGCCGAGAGCGGAGCCGGCGTTGAAGCCGTACCAACCCACCCAGAGCAGGCCCGTGCCGACCATACAGAGCACCATCGAGTGCGGCGGCATCGACTCCTTGCCGAAGCCGAGACGCGGCCCGAGGATGAGGCAGAGGACGAGGGCGGACCAGCCCGAGGTCATGTGCACCACGGTGCCGCCGGCGAAGTCGATCGCCTTGATGCCGGCGTTGGGATTGAGCGGACCGCACATGAACCCGGTCGTGGACCAGACCATGTGGGCGAAGGGGAAGTAGACGGCGAACATCCACAGCGCGACGAAGACCAGCACCGCGGCGAACTTCATGCGCTCGGCGATGGCGCCGAGGATCAGGGCCGGGGTGATGATGGCGAAGCTCAGCTGGAACATCGCCCACATCGTGTCGCTGATCCAGTAGTAGCCCGCGCCCGTGTTGCCGGGGAGGACGCCCTGGAAGAATTTGTAGGCCGTGTCGCCGATGAACGCGTTGCCGGCGCCGAAGGCCAGGCTGTAGCCGATCGCCCACCAGAGGATCGTGACCAGGCCCGCGATGCCCATGCACTGCGCGAGCACGGAGAGCACGTTCTTCCGCCGCACGAGGCCGCCGTAGAACAGGGCCAGGCCGGGCAGCGTCATGAAGATGACCAGCGCGGTGCTGACCATCTGCCAGGCGTTGTGGCCGGGACCGGGCCCCGGGATCTTCGAGGTCACGTCCGGCGTGCGGGCGGTGTTGTTGACGTAGGCCTCGAGGTCGGCGAGGCGTTGTTCGACGGTCGGCTCAGGCGGCGCGGAGGCTGCCTCCTGGGCCAGACTGGTAAGCGCCGTCAGGCAGCCGAGGCCGACCAGCGCGAGGATTCGCAGGTTGAGGGTGAGCAGTTTGTTCATGGGCACCTGCCGTTAAGCAGGTGCGGGGCCACGCAGGAAAAAATTCTGAGATTTCCAGAAAATATTCCGATCACCCGACAATCCAGCGACTTGCGGACACTAAAAAGGCGGTCCCGAAGTCCGGGACCGCCCGAAATGGCGGAAATCGCGCGTTGCCGCAGCGATCAGACCGCGGCCTCGCCGCGCTCGTCGGTACGGATGCGGACAGCCTCCTCGATCGGCATCACGAAGACCTTGCCGTCGCCGATCTTGCCGGTCTTGGCCGCCTTGACGATGGCATCGACGGTCTTGCCGGCGACATCGTCGGCCACGACCACCTCGACTTTGACCTTGGGGAGGAAATCAACGGTGTACTCACTGCCGCGGTAAATCTCCGTGTGGCCCTTCTGGCGCCCGAAGCCCTTGACCTCGGTGACCGTCATGCCCTCGACGCCGATCTCGGCGAGGCCCTGCTTCACTTCCTCGAGTTTGAACGGCTTGATGATTGCGATGATGAGTTTCATGCGAATGGGGATATGTATGGCTTTGTTGCCCGGAGGGTAAGTTCACGCGCCGCCGGGGCGCAAGCGCCGAGTCGGCGGACGCCTTGAATTATGAGTTTGCCCGGCGGCACGATAAGCCGCCGTGCGAACTTCATCACTCCGGCAGCACGGTCCGGATGTGCAGCTCCTTGAGCTGCTTCTCCGTCACGGGCGTCGGGCTCTGGGTCATCAGGCACTGCCCCTTCTGCGTCTTCGGGAAGGCGATGACATCGCGGATGCTCGTGGTGCCGCAGAGCAGCGCGCACATGCGGTCCAGGCCGAAGGCGATGCCGCCATGCGGGGGCGCGCCGTAGGTGAAGGCCTTGAGCATGTACCCGAAGCGGCTCTCGACCACGTCGGCCGGGATCTTGAGCACGTCCTCGAAGACCTTCTTCTGCAGCGCGGGCTGGTGGATCCGGATCGAGCCGCCGCCGAGTTCCATGCCGTTGAGGACGACGTCGTAGTGCTGGCCGCGGACCTTCTTGGGGTCGCTGTCGAGCAGGGCCGCGTCCTCCGGCACCGGGGCCGTGAAGGGATGGTGCGTGGCCGCGTAGCCACCGCGCTCCTCGTCGTACGACATGAGCGGGAAATCAACGACCCACAGGAACTTCCAGTCGTCCGGCCGGAGCGTGAGCTTGCCGCGCTTGACCAGCAGCTGCGCCGCCTCGAGGCGGATGCGGCCGAGGATCGCGCAGGCCTGCTCCCACGGGGCGGCGGCGAAGAAGATCATGTCGCCGTCGGCGATGCCGAGGCGCTGCGTGAGCGCGGCCTTCTCGGCGTCGGTGAAGAACTTGACGATCGGCGACTTCCATTCGCCGCCCTCGACCTTGATGAAGGCGAGGCCCTTGGCGCCGAGCGACTTCGCGATTTCCTCGAGGTTCTTGATCTCGCCCTGCGTGAGGTCGGCGAGGCCCTTGGCGTTGAGCGCCTTGACGCTGCCGCCGCCGGTGGCGGTCGAGGCGAAGACCTTGAAGGCCGAGGTCTTGAAGAGCTCGGTGAAGTCCTGCAGCTCGAGGCCGAAACGGACATCGGGCTTGTCCACGCCATACCGGTTCATCGCGTCGTGGAAGGCCATGCGCGGGAACGGCGTCGGGAGGTCGTGGTTGAGCACGTCCTTCCAGACCTTCTTCAGCATGCCCTCGAAGAGCGCGTAGATCCCCTCGCGGTCGATGAACGAGGCCTCGACGTCGACCTGGGTGAACTCCATCTGGCGGTCGGCGCGCAGGTCCTCGTCGCGGAAGCAGCGGGCGATCT
>CAZGJB010000143.1:0-9204 GCA_964526145.1 uncultured Opitutaceae bacterium | reverse complement strand
GGCCCGGGCCGCATCTGGCTCCAATCCCTGCCTTTCTCCCGCCTGGCCGGCCGCATCGTGGCCGCGGCGCCAAAGACGGGGCGGGGCGGGCGCGAAGAAGGCTCCGTGCTCGGCGGCTTGGGTCGCCTGGTCGACGGCGACAATTCCTGATCGAGCCCTTTCGCGGCCGGGTTGGGGCCGCTGCTCAAGGTCCGGCACCGTCGATCACTGTGCGATTGTTTTTTGGCCCGAGACCCGCATGCTCGCGGCAATGAAGATCCCCCTCACCTACGGTTTCATCATGACGCTCTGCGGGGCGTTCGTCGGCCTCGGGCTTTTTTTCGCCGGGCTCCACTCCGACCCTGACAAGCTCAAGCTGGCCCAGACCATCGGCCTGGTGCTGGGAGTCGTCATCAGCGTGGCCTGCACACTCCTCGGCATGCGCGAGAAGCGCGCGAACACGCCGGCCGACAAGCCGTGGGGCTATGGCTCCGCCTTGGGCACCGGCGTCATGATCGGCCTGTTCGCGACCATCTTCGGCGCGGTCTACAACTACTGCTATTTCGCGTTCATCGATCCCAATTTTCAGGAAGTCGTCCTGCAGGCCCAGATCGCCGGCCTCGAGGCCAAGAACCTCTCGCCCGCCCAGATCGAACAGGCTGAACCGTACATCCGTCCGTGGCTGAGCCCCGGGGCGATGACCGCGACGGGCGCCGTCATGGCGTTCATCTGGAATCTGGTGATTTCGCTGATCGTCGCCGCGTTTGTGAAGACCCGGCCGGACACCGCCACCTCCGTCCCGCCCGTCGCCTCGGCCTGAACCAAGCTGACGGCAGACAAAAAAGCGGCGCCATCCCGGCGCCGCATTTTGTTTTTCGGATTCTTCCAATACGCCGCGGATCAGAGGGCGCGCAGCGAAGGTTTGGCCTTGGGGGCCGGCGCAGGCATGGGCATCGAGATGCCTTGGCCCAGCGGGCGGACGACTCTCACTTCGCCGCCCTCGAATTCCTCACCGGTCTTGAACGAAAAGCCCTGCATGTTCTCGATCTTCTTGAGGCGCTCCGCGACATCGGCCGGCAGACCCTTGCGTTCCTCTTCTGTGTTGATCGGGCCGGAGAAAATCGTCGCGCCCTTGGGGTCCTTGGCAACGAGCTCCTTCCTCCCGTCCTTGATCGTCAGATCCAGCGATCCCTTGTCATCGCTGAAGCTCATGTTGCTGTCGCCGGTGTTGACCGTGACCGAGATCACACGGTCGCCCGCCAGCTGATTGTGTCGGACGATGTGCGGAGCCCCGTCCTTTCCGAGGTCGATGAGGCCGAGAACCCGATCGACTTCCTCGCGGGCCACCGGAGCGTGGCTCGAGGTCCAGGCCATCGAACCGCCTGCAGACGGGACGCCCCGCAGGTTGAGCGCCGCCATCTTCGGGACCTCGTGCTGGCCCAGTTTGACCTTGGCGGTGGCCTCCTTGCCGGCGCGCAGGTAGGTCAGCGCGACGTCGTCGCCTTCCTTGTGGTTGCGCACCAGCACGCTGAGCTGATGCGGATCGATGAGCAGTTGGTCGTCGAGCTTGATCAGGACATCGTGCACCTTGAGCACGCTTGCGGCCGGGCTGTCGGGCACCACGTCGGTCACGACCAGGCCTGTGCTGCGCGGCAAGCCGAGTTGCGCGGCCAGCGCCGGATCGGCGGGGGCCGTCTGCACGCCCAGGAACGCCACCTTCTCGAGGTCGAGGGGGGCGCCTGCGTGGATGAATTTCATGCGGCGATGCGTTTCGGGCATGCCTGGCGCGTCAGCCGCGTCCTTGGTGACGACACGGATCTCGCGCTTGACCTCTTTATTCGGCGCTTCGGCTTCGCTCGCTTCGAGCGGCAGGACCGGCATGGCCAGCACGAAGCCGGCGATGGGAATGATCTGACTCAGGGTGGATTTCATGGGATTGCTGCAGGGTTGGATGGTTTACTGGAAATTGACCGGGACGACACGCACCTCGTCGCGAGGCACGGACCATTTCAGCGACGCGTTCGTCCGCGGATTGCGCCAGGTGATCGTGTCCACGTACGACCGGCGCACGCGGCGGGCCTGCCCGCCGTCGGCCAGCGTGATGACGCCTTCATCGCGCGCGGCGTAGAGGAGGTTGTCGGCTGCCACCGGCTTGTATTCGTCCGATGTCGCCTCGGGCACGGAAATGGGCGTGGCGGTCGCGACAGCGGGCGCGGCCTCAGGCGCCGGCGCCGGCGCCTGTCGCCAGGGTGCCAGGGCAACGGCAAGGGCCGCGGCCAAGGGCAGCGCCACCCACCAAGCGGCGGTGACACGCCGGCGGTGGGCCAGACTGGCAGCCACACGCCCTTCCAGGTCCGGCGCGAGGCGACGCGGCCGCAGGCGCTTCAGTTCGGCTTCGAGTTGCAGGCTTTCGTCATCCATGGCAATCGGCGGCGCTCAGTTCGCGGCGCAGGGCCGCGAGCGCGTAACGGTACCGCGAGGCTGCGGTGTTGAGGGGGATGTCCAACTGGCGGGCGATCTCGTCGAAGGTGAGCTCGCCCCAGATCTTGAGCACAAGGACCTCGCGCTGCTCGATCGGAAGCCGTTGCAGGGCGGACTCGATTGCGCGGCGCCGGTCATCGGCCTCGGCCAACGGTTCAAAGAGGCCCTCAGTCTCCGCCCCGTCGTGCTCAGCGCGCTCCTCGCGGTCCGTCCGACGACGGTTTCGCCGGGCAAGGTCGAACGCGGCGCGGCGAATCGACGTGAGCAGCAGCGCCTGGGGGTCGCCGCCAAGGGAACGTTGGCATCGCCAATAGCGCACGAAGGCATCCTGGACCACGTCTTCAGCGTCGGCCAGCGAACGGGTCCATTGCCGGGCGCAAAGCAACAGCTTCGGACCGTTTTGCCGAAACCAACTCTTCCAAGGTTCATCATGGCTGACTGCCTCCATTCGTGGCGGGGTGCGGGACGTTTGCCATGGAAGCGCCATCGGGGTCCCTTTTTGTCTAAATTGGTGCGGAAAAGTTTCCCAGCCGGCATTGACGCGAATATCCGCCGACAAAAAAGCCCGGAGTCTCGCGACCCCGGGCTTGGTATCCCCTATTACTACACTGAGAGGCTTATTCGCTCAACCGACGGCGCCCGTGGAGGCGGTACTCGATGGCACCGACTCCGGCGATCGTGAGAACCGCCGCAAAACCGATCAGGCTGTCGGCTGAGATCGGAAGGCGCACGTTGTTAAAGAGGAATCCGGCCACGATCATGCTGACGGTAATGGCCAAGGTAAGGATGTATTTGTTATTCATAGCTTTAATGTCGTTTGGTGTGTTTTCGACGGCCGCTAGGATAACCGATCTTTACAATAATAAAAATAGTCATTCTCTATTCATATCATCAGATTTTCCTATGGAATTATACCAACTCCGTTACTTGCTCGCCGTCGCGGATACCGGCAATTTCACCCGAGCGGCCGAGAAGTTGTTCGTCACTCAACCCACGCTGAGCCAACAGATAATAAACTTGGAACGGGAGCTCGGTCACAAGCTGTTCCATCGCCTGGGCCGCAAGGCGGTCCTCACGGAGGCCGGCAACATCTTCCTCGAGCGCGCCCGTCGCATCCTGTTCGAAGCAGACAATGCCGCCAAGGAACTCCAGGACGACCCCGGGCTCGAACGCCGGATCAACATCGGGGCCATCCCCACGGTTGCCCCCTACCTGTTGCCGTCCCTGATCGCCCTTTGTCGGGAGCGTCATCCCAACCTGCAGATCAGCGTGCGCGAGGATTTCCGGCCGCAGCTCGTGCGCGGCGTGCTCGAAGGCGAACTGGACCTCGCGATCACTGCCCAGCCGGTGACCAATCGCCAGGTCTCGGTCGATAGCCTGATGAGCGAACCGTTGCTGCTCGTGGTCGGCTGCCAGCATCGGCTGGCCCAGCAAAAACACGTCACATCCGCCGATCTCGGCCACGAGACCTTCGTCCTGCTGGGCAATGCCAGCTCGGTCGCGGAGCAGGTGCAGAATTTCTGCGGCGATCATCACATCGAGCCGCGGGTTGGGTTCCGCTGCGCGCAGGTGGCCACCGTGAAGTCCCTGGTCGCCATCGGTGCCGGCATCTCGATCCTGCCGCGGGTGACCCGGGCTCGGGAAGACGCCGGGACCCTGGCCTACATCGAACTTGCGGATGGCTCGCCGACCCGCGAGCTCGTGGTCATCCGGCACCTGCAACGCTACCAAAGCCGGGGCGCCGAGCAGTTTCTCAAACTCCTGCACGAAAGCGTGCAGCAACACTTGTTGCCCTGAATTCCGTCCGGCAGGGTTGCCCTTTGCCGGTTCGGCTGAATCGTGAGGCCCGCATGCCGTCCGGATCACGCGCCGCACTATCCGCCCAGCATGAGCGCACGCTGCTCATGACCCTCGCGGCCATCCAGTTCACGCACATCCTGGATTTCATGATCATGATGCCGCTGGGGGCGAGCCTCATGCGGGTCTTCGACATCACGCCCGGGCAGTTCAGCCTGCTGGTTGCCGCCTACGGCCTCGCCGCGTCGGTCACGGGATTTCTCGGCGGCTTTGTGCTCGACCGTTTCGAGCGGCGCACCGCCCTGCTGACCCTCTACACCGGTTTCGGCCTGGCCACCCTCGCCTGCGCCCTGGCCCCGAGCTACGCCTTCCTGATGGCTGCCCGCCTCGCCGCGGGCGCGTTTGGCGGGGTTGCCGGCTCGTTGGTGCCGGCCATGGTCGGCGACGCCATCCCGCCCGAGCGCCGGGGTCGCGCCATGGGCACCGTCATGACCGCCTTTCCGCTGGCCTCGGTGCTCGGCGTTCCCCTGGGCCTCGCGCTCGCCACCTGGATCGAATGGCATGCGGCGTTTTTTCTCCTCGCCGCCCTGAGCGCCATCATCCTGACGGTCGCGATTCGCATTTTGCCCCACGTGTCCACCCAGCGGAGTGAAAATCACCCGCTTCGACAGATGTACGAGATCCTGACCCACCGCATCCACCTCCGCGCCTTCCTCCTGAGCGTGGTCCTGGTCTTTGCCGGCGCAGTCATCATCCCTTTCATGGCCCCTTCGATGGTCGCCAATGTCGGCCTCAGCGAAAGCCAGCTGCCCCTCATCTACTTTTTCGGCGGCGCCTGCACGTTCTTCACGACGCCGTGGATCGGGCGCCTGACGGATCGCCATGACAAGCTGTACGTCCTGATCGGCCTCTCGGTCGCCGCCGTGATCGTGGCCCCGATCGTGACGAACCTCGGCGTGACGCCGCTGCCGGTCACCCTCGTCGTCACGACGCTGTTCTTTGTCGCGATGGCCGGGCGCTTTGCCCCGGCGATGGCGATGGTGACAAATGCGGTCGAAGCCCGCTACCGCGGCGGATTCATGAGTGTGAATTCCGCCCTGCAGCAGGCGGCCGGTGCCCTGGCGAACGTCACCGCGGGTCTGATGGTTCACCGCGACCAAGCCGGCCACCTCGTCGGCTACGCCACGGCCGGTTACGTCTCCCTGGCGGCATTCCTCCTGACCGTGGCCCTGGCCGCATGGCTGCGAGCCGGCGCCCCCCACGCCGCCCGCAATCCGACCCCGCCTCTGGCCGGCAACGCCTGACAACGCCCTCTTGGGGCTTTACGTTGTTTGGGATATCATCCCGCATGGGCATCATCTTCAGGATGCAAACCGCCACCCAGCCTGCAGCACCGTCCGACGCCCCGGCCCTCCGCCGGCCGGAGCTGCTGGCGCCCGCGGGCGACTGGGAATGCGCCCGCGCCGCCGTCGAGAACGGAGCCGACGCGATCTACTTCGGGCTCGAGCGTTTCAACGCGCGTATGCGGGCGAAAAACATCACGCAGGCCGACCTGCCGGCCCTGATGGCGTTCCTCCACCGTCGCGGCGTGAAGGGTTACGTGACGTTCAACACGCTCGTCTTCACCAATGAGCTCGAGGACGCCGCCGACTACCTGCGCACGATCATCGCAAGCGGCGTCGACGCTGCGATCGTGCAGGACGTCGGCATCTGCCGCCTCATCCGGCAACTGTCGCCCGACTTTCCCATCCACGCCTCCACGCAGATGACCGTGACCAGCGCGGCCGGCGTGCAATTTGTGAAGGACCTCGAAGCCCAGCTCGTCGTCCTCGCCCGCGAAAACACCCTCAAGGAAATCCATGCGATGCAGGGCGTGCTGCAGGCCGCCGGCGCGAACCTGCCGCTCGAGGTGTTCGTGCATGGCGCCTTGTGCGTCGCCTACTCCGGCCAGTGCCTCACCAGCGAGGCGCTCGGTGGTCGCTCCGCCAACCGCGGCGAGTGCGCCCAGGCCTGCCGCCTGCCGTACGACCTTATCGCCGACGGTCGCAAGGTGGAACTCGGCGACCGCCGCTACCTGCTCAGCCCCCAGGATCTCTCGGGCCTCGAAGTGCTGCCGGAGCTCGTGCGGGCAGGCGTCGCCTCACTGAAGATCGAGGGCCGACTCAAGTCGCCGGAATATGTCGCGAGCATCACCCGCGTTTATCGCCAAGCCCTCGACCAAGTGATGGCCGAGTTGACGGGAGCGCCCGTTCCGCCCTTCGCGCCGAAGGTCGCCCGTTACGAACTGGAGATGAGCTTCTCCCGCGGTCTTTACACCGGTTGGTTCCGCGGCATCGACAACCAGACGCTGGCCCACGGTCGCTTTGGGACCAAGCGCGGCGTCTTTCTCGGTGAGGTGATCCGCGTCAGCGGCTCCGGCCGCAGCCTCGGCGTCCACCTGCACCCGGTCGCACCAGTGAAGCCGGGTGACGGGATCGTCTTCGACGCCGGCGCGCCCGACAAGGGCGAGGAAGGCGGCCGCATCTACCAGGTCGAAGCCCACGGGAGCGAGACGGTCCTGCGCTTCGGCGAGGGCGACATCGATTTTCGCCGGGTCCACGCCGGCGATCGCGTGTGGAAAACCAACGACCCGGCACTGGACCGCGAGCTGCGCGCGACCTTTGCGGGCGACAAGATCCGCTTCCAGCGTCCGATTGATCTCGAGGTCCACGGTCGCGCCGGAACGCCGCTCACCCTTGTCGCCAACGACGGCGAAGGCCACGTGGTCCGCCTGGACTCCACCGTGCCGCTGGCTCCGGCCGAGAAGCAGCCGCTCACACCCGCCCGGCTCGAGGAGCAGCTCGGCCGCCTCGGCGGCACGCCTTACCGGTTGGGCCATCTCCACTCGCATCTCGAGGGCGACGTCATTGTCCCCGTCAGCGAACTCAATCGCCTGCGCCGGGAAATCGCCACCGAACTCGACGCCCGCCGCACGGCGCCCAAGCGCTGGGCCTTGACCGATTACCGCCTGCCACCCCCGGCGCCGCGAACCGCCGAACCTCGGACGGCCGAGCTGATCGCCGTCATCCGGGACCTGCCGCAGCTCGATGCCGCGTGGTCCGCCGGCGTCCGCACGGTCTATTGCGAGTTCGAAAACCCCAAGCACTACCGCACCGCCGTCGCCCGCTTCCGCGAACTCCAAGCCGCTGCCGCCGGGCACGCACCACCGGAGGCAACGTCTTCGATCTGGGTCGCGCCACCGCGCATTTTCAAGCCGGGTGAGACGTGGATCCTGGAACAGGTGCGGTCCAGCGCCGCCGACGGCTACCTCGTCCGCAATCACGAACACCTGACTTATTTCGCGGGCGAACGTCGCCGGGGCGATTTCTCTCTGAACGTCGCCAATCCCCTGACGGCCGACTACTTCCTCGCCCGTTATGGCCTGGAGCGGGTCACGGCCAGCTACGACCTGAACATCGCGCAACTCGAGGCCCTGCTCCACGGGGCGCCGGGCACCTGGTTCGACATCACGATCCACCAGCACATGCCGATGTTTCACATGGAGCATTGCGTGTTCTGCGCCTTCCTCTCCACGGGGCGCGATTACCGTGACTGCGGCCGACCCTGCGACCATCACAAAGTCGCGCTGCGCGATCGCGTCGGGGCCGATCTGCCGCTGCGGGCCGACGCCGGCTGCCGCAACACCGTGTTCAACAACCGGGCCCAGACGGGCGCCGAGTACGTCGCGCGCCTGCTCGAGCTGGGCGCGCGCAGCTTCCGCGTGGAGTTTGTCGACGAATCCCCCGACGAAGTCGGGCGCACGCTCGCGCGCTACGGACAGTTGCTGCGCGGCGAGATCGCCGGGGCCGAGCTCTGGCGGGAACTCAAGCTGCTGAACCAGCTCGGCGTGACCCGCGGTCAGATGGAGACCGCGCCGCAGGTGATCCTGCGCAAGGGCTGACGACTCAGGCGGTCGCCGCGGGCAACAGGAAATGGAAGTCGCTGCCGGCGCCCGGCGCGCTGTCGCAGGCGATGCTGCCGCCGTGGGCGACCACGATTTCGCGGCAGATGGCCAGACCGAGGCCGGCGCCTTTCGCCGACTGACCGGGCACCCGGTAAAATTTCTCGAAGATCCGCCGCCGGTGCTCCGGCTCGATTCCCGGTCCGCCATCGCGCACGCCGAAGCGCAGGAACCCCTCGTCGGCGCGCCGCGCATAAAGCAGAATCTCGCTGCCCGGCGGCGAATACTTCGCGGCGTTGGTCAGCAGGTTCATGAAGACATGGCGGATGCCGGCCGGGTCTGCCTGCACGGCCGTGTCGGCAAGAGCATCCTCGACCTTCAACCGGTGTCCCGACGCCGCAAAAAGCACCCGGGCCTCGTGCGCTACACTCTCCAGCAGGCCGGCGACCGGCACGGTCTCGAGCTGCGGCGCCGCCACCCCGCCCTCGATGCGGCTGAGGTCGAGCAGCGTGTCGAGGATCCGCAGCAGTCGGTCGGCATCCTCGCGGGCCTGCTCCAGCAATTCGCGTTGCTGCGCCGTCAGTGCGTCTGGCGGCGCCTCGAGCAGCAGGTAAACCGCCAAGCGCAGGCTGGTCAGCGGGGTCTTGAGCTCGTGGCTGACCGTGCCGACGAGGTTGGTCTTGGCGTCGTCGAGCAACCGGAACTTCGTGACATCCTGGAGCACGATCGCCGCCCCGCGGAAGTCCGCCAGCGGATCGCCGATCGCGAGAATGCGCGGCAGGTAGTGCCGCCCACCCAGCGTGACCACCCGATGGTAGTCGGTCGGCAGGTAGTGGTTGCCCGTGGCCAGCACCTCCTGCAAAGGCTGGCGCAGCGCGTCCGGCAGGCCGCCGCCCAGTTCGGGCCCGGCGGCCAGGGCCGCCGCGGCAGGATTGGCGACCTCGGGCGTGCCGTCCCGCGCCACCAGCCAAAGCGGGTCGGGTGCTGACGTGAGGGTGGCCTCCATC
>CAZGJB010000142.1:0-9268 GCA_964526145.1 uncultured Opitutaceae bacterium | reverse complement strand
AGACGATCTTCATCAGGTCGGAGCCGATGTCGGCGATCTTGGTGAAGATGCCGCCGCAGATACGGAGCACCGAGGCGCCGAGGGACTCGCCGATGGCGAAGCCGATGAAGCAGGGCCCGACCAGGTCGCGCGGCAGGAACACCAGGATGCAGATCATGAAGAACAGCTCCACGCAGACGAGGAGCAGGCCGACGCTCATGCCGGAGCGCAGCGGGATGAAGAGGGTGGCGAGCGGGTTGCCCTGCAGCGCGGAGAACGCGGCGCGCGAGTTGGCGACGGTGTTGATGCGGATGCCGAACCAGGCGACGCCGTAGGAGCCCAGGATGCCGAGGATGGAGGCGAGCAGGATGACGACCACGTGGCCGGCGCCCATGTGCGAGAGCACGCCGAAGTAGTAGATCATGCACGCGCCGATGAGCACCCAGAGGATCGCGAGGAACTTGCCCTGCGTGAAGAGGTAAGTCTTGCAGGTTTCCCAGATCGTGTTGGACACGCTGCCCATCGACGAGTGGACCGGCAGCGCCTTGGTCTGGCGGTACTGGACCAGGCCGAAGGCCGCGCCGATCGCGCAGATCACGATGCCGAGGTACATGAGGGTGACGCCGGATACGCCCCCGAGGGCGTCGAAGCTGACCTGCGAGAGGTCCGGAATCTTGATGTCGGCCTCGCCGGCCTGCAGGGATGGAGCCAGCGCAGCAGCCAATGCGGTTGCCACGCTCAGTTGCCACTTTTTAGGGGTGATCATAGGTAGTTGTGGGTTTTAGAGCAGGCGCTTTTTCTGGCGGCGGTGGGCGGGACGAGCGAGCCAATTTTGCCTCGCGCCCTGCTGAAAAACCCTCGCTTATCCCATGGTGACCCGTGCGCTAATGCGCATTCCTTGTCCTTTCTCCCCATGCATCACCTACGGTTCCGCCAGGTTCACCTCGACTTCCACACGAGCGGTCTCATCCCGGGCATCGGGACGAGCTTCAACAAGCGCCAGTTCCAGGAGGCGCTCAAGGTGGGGCACGTGAATTCGATCACGATCTTCTCGAAGTGCCACCACGGCTACAGCTACCATCCGACCAAGGTGGGGAAGATGCATCCGCACCTGAAGTTCGACCTGCTCGCGCGCCAGATCGACGCCTGCCGCGAGATCGGCGTGCGCTGCCCGATCTACCTCAGCGCCGGCCTCGACGAACTCGCCGCCTTCGCGAACCCCACGTGGGTCGTGAAGAAGAAGGACGGCACCACGTACAAGCCGCTCGAGGTCGAGTGGTTCGTGCGCATCCTGCGCTTCAACTCGCCGTATCTCGACTACCTCTGCGACCAGATCCGCGAGGTCGTCGAGCGCTGGCCGGACAACGACGGCATCTTCCTCGACATCATCGGCAGCCATCGCGACTACAGCGACGACGCGCTCAAGGAGATGAAAAAACTCGGCTACAATCCCGAGCACGACGCCGACGTGCAGCGCTACGCCGAGGAGGTGCTCTACCGCTACTTCCGCGCCACCACCGCCGCGGCGCAGTCGGTGCGCAAGGACACTCCGGTCTTCCACAACTCCGGTCACATCTCCATGGGTGCGCGGAAGGCGCTCGCGTTCAACACGCACCTCGAGCTCGAGTCGCTGCCCACGGGCGGCTGGGGTTACGACCATTTCCCGATGTCGGCCCGCTACGCGATCACGCAGAAGTGGGACTTCATGGGCATGACCGGCAAGTTCCACAACACGTGGGGCGAGTTCGGCGGCTTCAAGCGTCCGGCCGCCCTCCGCTACGAGTGCGGCGCCATGCTGGCCTACGGCGCCAAGTGCAGCGTGGGCGACCAGCTGCACCCCAACGGCGAGATGAATCTCGACACCTACCGCCTCATCGGCGCGGCCTATGCCGAGGTCGAGCGCAAGGAGCCGTGGTGCGATCACGTCAAGCCCGTCGCGCGCATCGCGCTCGTGAGCTGCGAGCAGAATCAGGACCGCTGGCGCGGCGGTCACTCCCACTCGGTCGTGGCCGACGAGGGTGTCGGTCGCATGCTGCTCGAGCTGCACCAGCCCTTTGTCATCCTCGACGAGCACGCGGCCTGGACCGGCTTCGACGTTGTTGTCCTGCCCGACACCTACGTCATGACGCCCGCCAACCTCGCGAAGGCGAAAAAGTTTCTCGCGGCCGGCGGCCGCATCATCGCGGCGGGCTCGGCGCTGCTCGACGAGAAGCAGGAGCGGTTCGCCCTTGATCCCGGCGCCAGGTTGCTCGGGCGCTCGGCCAACGATCCCGATTACCTCCTGGCCACCGCGCTCACGCCGGAGGTCGCCGTGAAGTCGGCGATCGTGATCCCCGGCGGCTGCTTCGAGATCAAGCCGACCACCGCCCGCGTGCTTGCCGAGCGCCGCGCCTCATACTTCAACCGCACCTGGGAGCACTACTGCTCGCACCAGCATGCACCCGATGCCCCGGACCGCGTCTCGCCGGCGGCTGTGCTCGGGAAGCAGATCGCCTATTTTGCGCACAATCTCTTCAGCGCCTACCGCACGTACGGGCAGCCGCTGTACCGCGATTTCTTCGCCGCCGCGTTGCGGCACCTCCTGGGCGGGGCGTTGCCGATCGAGACCAACCTGCCGGCGGCCGGCCGCATCAACGTGCTCGAGCAGAAGGCCGAGCGCCGCTACGTGGCCCACCTGCTTTTCGCCGTCACCAGCAACCGCGGCACCTTCCGCGGCCAGAACGTCGAGATCATCGAGGATCTCGTGCCGCTCCGCGACACCCGCGTGCGCCTGCGTCTCCCGCGCAAGGTGAAGGCCGTCCGCCTCGTCCCTGATGGCGGCGAGCTCCCGTTCACCGCCCACGCCGACGGCGTGGAGTTCACCGTGCCGGAGTTCACCGCTCACCAGATGGTGGAGCTGGGGTATTGATCCGTGGCTGATCAGACGGGTTCCCGATCCGCCGGCTACCTGCTGGACATGGACGGCGTGCTCTACCGCGGCCGGCGGGCCGTGCCGGGGGCGGCGGATTTCATTCGCCGGGTCAATGCCGCGGGCACGCCCTATCTCTGCATCACCAATCACGCCTGCTATTCGCCGCGGGCCCTGGCCCAGCGCCTGGCCGGGATGGGCATCGCGGTTCCGGCGTCACGCATCCTCACTTCCGGGCTGGCCACGGCGGCGTGGCTGCGCGGGCAGGGGACAAAGCGGGTCTTTGCCATCGGTGAGCGCCCGTTTCAGGCTGCCCTTGCGGCGGTCGGGATCGAGCGCGACAGCGCGCGACCGACGCACGTCGTCGTCGCGCTGGATCGCCGCGTGACCTACGAGCGGTTGGCGATGGCGGCACGGCACATCCTGCGCGGGGCGGTTTTCGTGGGGACCAATCCCGATCCCGTCTATCCGACCGAGGCCGGACCCGCTCCGGAATGCGGCTTCTACCTCGCTGCGCTGGAGCGCATGACCGGGCAGGTTCCCCTCATCATCGGCAAGCCGGCGCCGCATCTTTTCCGGACCGGCGTCGAAACGCTCGGGCTCCCGCCGGCGCGCCTCACGATGGTGGGCGACCGGCTTGACACCGACATCCTCGGCGCCAAGCGGCTCGGCATGCGGGCCGTGCTGGTCCTGAGTGGCAGCACCACGCGGGCGATGTTGCGCGGTGCCGCGATCCGTCCGGATGAGGTTGCGGATGGCGTCGGCGATCTGCCGACGGTGCCGTGAACCAAGTGGTGCCCGGGGTGGGGATCGAACCCACACTCCCTTTCGGGAAGGGGATTTTAAGTCCCCAGCGTCTGCCATTTCGCCACCCGGGCGCGCGGCGGGCACTGTCGGACCGGGCGGCGGGAGCGTCAATCCCGCGTCGGATCGCAGGACACAAATGATCCTTGCGGGCGAAGGGCACCCGGACCACGGTGCGCCGCAGTGAAAATCGGATTTCTCGGCGGGAGTTTCGATCCCGTGCATTTTGGTCACCTGATGGCCGCGCAGGATGCTTTCGAGCAGCATGGTCTCGACAAGGTCATCCTCGTCCCGGCTGCCCAGGCGCCGCTCAAGCCCAGTGATGTGCAGTCCACGTCCGCGGACCGCCTGGCCATGCTGCATGCGGCCACGGAGTGGGACCACCGTTTCGAGATCTCCGATTACGAGCTCACCAAGGGCGGCATCAGCTACACCATCGATTCGGTGCGGCACTTCAAGAAGCTCTACCCAAACGATCACCTGTACCTGATCATCGGCGGCGACCAGCTGCCGAAGCTGCATCTCTGGAAGGACATCACCGAGTTGGCGCAGCTGATCGAGTTCATCTTCCTCGAGCGGCCGGGCCACCCGGTCCGCGAGCACCCCGACATCCCCGGGCTGCGCCTCCTGCGTTGCGACGGCCACCTGCTCGCCATCAACTCGACGGAGCTCCGCGACCGCGTGCGGCGGGGTTTGTCGCTCGATTACTTTGTTCCGCACAAGGCGATTGTGTATATCCGCGAAAAGCGCCTTTATCTGGAAAACAACGGATGAAATCCCACCACTCCTCCCGCTCCCCGGCCGCGCTCGAACTGGTCAAACTCTGCGTCAAAGCGCTGGACGACAAGAAGGCGGGCGACCTGCGGGTGCTCGACGTCAGCGCCCAGTCCTCGATCACCGACTTCCTCGTGCTGGCCACCGGCACGTCGGAACCCCACCTCCGCGCCCTGCGCGTCGAGCTGGAAAAGGTCATCGACGCCTCGGGCACGCGGATCGTCGGCATGGAGCTCGCCCAGGAAAGCGGCTGGCTCGTGATCGATGCTTTTGACGTGATGGTGCACCTTTTCCTTCCGGACCTGCGCGAGAAATACCAGCTCGAGCGCCTGTGGAAGGACGCGGTCGAGGTCACCCTGCCGTCGCTGCTCGCCGCGCCCAAGAAGGCGGCGGTGAAAAAGGCCGCTCCGAAGAAAAAGGCGGCCAAACCGGTGCGCAAGGCGGCGCCGAAGAAGCGGAAGGCCTAGAACGAATAGCCGACCGAGCTCGTCACCCGCTTGTCGGTACGGCCGTTCTCGTCGAGGATGGCGTTGTCGTACTCGTACTCGTAGCGCAGGTTGATCGAGATCCGCTCGCTGAGCTTGCCCTGGAGGGTGCTGTTGAAGCGGAATTTGTAGTTCTCGGCCTCGTCGCGGTACAGCGAGCTGGTCGCCGCGTTGATGAGTGTCCGGGTGCGGCCTTCGGGTGAATAGAGCACGTTCAGGTTCTGCAGGAAGGTGAGCCGGCCGTTGACCTTGAAGGTATAGTCCTGGAACACCTCGCCCAGATAGGTGGTGCCGGGATCGGCGCCCGCGGCCTTGCGGTACTGCGCCGTGAGGCCGGCGCCGATGGAGCCGGTCTGCTTTTCGCTTTGGAATACCTCGTAGCCGAAGCCGGCGTTCTGCTCGGCATTCAGGTCGACGTCGGTGATCTGGTCGCTGGAGTAGCTGGAGACCGTCTGGCCGAAGACGCGGTCCGAGATCTCATGCCGCCAGCGGAAGCTCGCGTCCTGCCGATCGCTGCTCACGACTTGGCTGCTCTCGCCATACAAGTAGCGGGCAGAGAACCGGTATTGGTTGCGCTCCGACTTTCGCTCCAGCTCGGCGCGCATCGAGTAGTTCAGCGAGTCGTGGCGACCACCCTGATTCTGGAACCCGAACTCGAACTTTCCCTTCCAGGGCGTCCGCTTTGCCTTGGTTGCCGGGCGCATCGACTCGGCGTCGCGTAGATTGACCTGCTGGATGGTCGGCGGCAGGCCCGCCAGACTCTCGACGGGGGTGTCCGGCGTTTCGATCACCACCGCATCGGTCTCAGCGATGATGAGGTCGCCCAGAATCGGTGAACGGAAGTGAATCTTGCCTTCCTCCCGCAGGATGAGCTCCCCGGTGATCCGGTCGCCGTTGGACAACTGCAGCTCGGCGGCCGAGAGGACCGCGCTGGCTCCGAGAGCAAAAATGATTGCCAAGTATCTGTATATCAAAGACTAAAATGATTCAGGTTAGTTTGATCGAAGAGCCCTCCCGTTCTGTTCCGAACGCCGTGGCGGATGAAACCGTGTTGGCGTGCGGGCCGGACTGCGAGTGGAAATCTGGGAAAATGCGATGTGTCAGGTCGGCGATGGCGATGTTTCATCGGACAGTGGGAAACCGTCAGGTATTCATAGATTTTTGACCTTGTCCCGCCTGACCTAATGAGGCTTATTTGCACCACTGCTCACATCTGAGCAAACGTTAATCATAAATAGATCATCCATGAAAAATAATACCTCCAAGGGCTTCACCCTAGTCGAAATCATGATCGTCGTCGTCATCATCGGCCTCCTGGCCGCCATGGCGATTCCGGCGTTCCAGAAGGTTCGTCAGTCCTCCCAGGACAAGGCCGTCCTCAACAATGCTCGTCAGCTCTCCGCTGGTGCTGACCAGTACTTCCTCGAGAACGGTGTTTCCTCCGTCGCCTCTTCCAACCTCGTTGGCCCGGGCGCTTATGTGAAGGCCGTCAACACGGTCGCCGGCGAGACCTATCCCGTTGGCTTCACCCAAGGTGAGGCCATCACGATCGCGGGCGTCGCTGGCGCTCGTACGATCACCTACGCTCCCTAACCGGTTGCAGGTTTAATCTTCGAGCCGCCCATGCATTGCATGGGCGGCTTTTTTTTGCGCTGTATTTTCCCGGTAGCCAAAGTCATTTCTGCTCCCAATCATTTTCCCCATGGCATTTCCCTATAATGCAGTGAAAGACCGGAAATTCGCTGCCTTAGGACTGACGGCTCTCCTGTCCCTCCTGCTGGGATTTGTGGTGATCCCGGACGATTTGGGCCTCCGGCTCGTCATCTACGGCGGCTATTGGGTGATCTTTGCGACCGCTGCGGTTTTTTTCTGGGCGGTCTGGCGCAGTCTCGCCACCGAGCCGGTCAGACTGTCGGAGTTGGGGCGTGATCGTTTGGTCTGGCTGACCGTGGCTGGGGCGGCACTGCTGCTGCTGGTGCACGAGGCCTACGGGTTCAAGGTGCTGATGGACGAGGCCATGCTGCTCGGTACCTCGATGACCATGCACCTGGAAAAGAAGGCGCTCGTGCCAATGCGCGCCCATGACATCATGGGCTACTTCCAGTTGCTGGACGGCCAACTCGACAAGCGGCCGCTCTTTTTCCCTTTTCTGGTGTCGTTGCTGCACGATACGACCGGGTACCGTCCGGAAAATCCCTGGGTGCTGAACACGCTGCTCACCTTTGTCTTTCTCGGTCTGGTGCACCTGATCGGCCGTAGGCTGGTCGGACGCGATTCCGGTGGTCTGGTGGCGGTGCTGTTACTGGCCGGCCTGCCCCTGCTGGCCCAGAATGCGACTGGAGCTGGTTTCGAGTTGCTCAATCTGACCATGCTGGCCGCGACGCTGTGGCTCGGCATCCGCTGGTTGGAGCGCCGTGAGGCAGACAGCCTCACCGCATTTTGCTACTCCGGGGTCCTGTTGGCTCAGGTGCGGTATGAATCGGTGGTCTTCCTGCTGCCCGTGGGGCTGCTGGTCCTGTGGGGTTGGTGGCGGGAGCGCCGAGTCGTGCTCAGCTGGCCCTTGGTCCTGGCTCCCCTGCTGCTGATCCTGTATCCGTTACAACACCGCGTCTTTACGGTGCGCGATTCATCCTGGGAGCTGGCGAGCCAGCCCGGCTACACGAAGGTCTTTTCGCTGGATTACATCAGTGCAAACGTCGGGCACGCCCTGAACTTCCTCTTCGACGCGACGGGCGATGTGTCAAATTCGCTGGTGCTGTCGGTGGTGGGGGTGCTGGCCTTGCCGTTCCTCGCCGTTTGGGTGGTGCGGATCCTGCGCCGGTCGTCCGCGGAACCAGCGCACTCGGTGGTCATGGCCGTTTTTGCCCTGGGCTTTGCGATCTGGCTCGGGATAATGCTTAGTTACTTTTGGGGCCGGTTTGATGACCCGGTGATCCGCCGTCTTAGCCTGCCGCTGCACTTGTGGATGGCGCTGGCGGTGGTGGTCATGATCGGGCAACTGGATCGGACAGGCCGATCTTGGCGCTGGATTCTTGGGTTGCTGGTGCTGGCGTTGGCGGCGCGTTCGGTTCCGGTCATGGCCCGTCATGCTTACACGATGGCCTACAATCCCGGCCTGGAGGTGGAATGGCGCCGGGAGTTCATTGCCGCACACCCGGAGCGGGACTTTCTGGTCATTGACCAGGACACCGTCATCTGGATCACCCATCAGGTTTCCGCGACGCCAGTGCTGCAGGCGCGCAAGCGCAGCGAGGTCATCGAATTCAACCTGCGCAATCGCAGCTTTTCCGCGATCTACGCCTACCAGCGGTTCGATATCGACCCGGCAACCAGCCAGGCTGTGGTGGATCGCAATGACGATCTCGGGCCCGCCTACAAGCTGGAGGTCGTGGCCGAAAAACGCTTCGCGCCGCTGCGCGTTTCGCGCCTCAGCCGGGTGGTCGCGATCCATCCGACCGCTGAAACGCCGCCGTTACCGGAACCCACCCGGCTAGAAAAGCTCACGCCGGCCGAACGGGAGAAGATCCGCCGCGACTACTTCGACAACTTCATCAAGAACCTTCCGTAGCTGGGCTCATGCAGTTGAACCAAAGATGCACCCAGACGGACGCAGGTATAAAGGCAGGGGGCGTCAGAAACGGCATCCGCAATTTGCCCGCTGAATGGCGATTCCGGACGAGATGACTCCATGAATTTCCGGGCGCTCCGCGACACCTTGAATCGTCCGCTTAAGGACACCGAGCAACGGCTGCTGGCCCTTGCGGTGACTGCGCCCTTGGCCGTGTGGATCGGGTTCATCGGCCTTTCGGTCAAGCAGGCGGAGATGGTGGTGCGGCATTACGGCTATCACGTGATGCTCGCTGCTTTCGCGTTGTTTGTCGTCGCGCTGTTCCGGGTCCGGACGGCTTGGTCTGCCTCCGGAGCGGCGGTGAACTGGAGGGAGGCGTGTCAGGCCGCGGCACTGATTACCGGGTGCTCGTGGCTCTTCTTCAATTCCGAGCCCCTGCAGGCGAAGGTCCTGAACGACGAGTTCGTGCTGCAATCCACCGCATTCAACCTGCACTTCTTCCGCGATGCTGGCGCGATGGTGCGGGGCTACGATATTGCCGGCGTATTCCTGCCGCTCGGGGACTATCTCGACAAACGGCCGATTTTTTACCCGTTCCTCGTGGCTCTGGTGCATGACCTCACTGGCTTTCGAGTCACCAATGCATTCCTGGTGAATGGGCTGCTCCAGCCGCTGTTGCTGTGGCTGGCCTGGTGGCTGGCGCGCCGCCTGGCGGTCGAGATGGGCGCGCAGGGCGGCGATCTCGGCATC
>CAZGJB010000141.1:0-9330 GCA_964526145.1 uncultured Opitutaceae bacterium | reverse complement strand
GATTGCGGCTACAACGGCACCAGCCACAAGAACTGCAAGGGCGTGTTCAAGTCGATCCGCAACTACGCGCTGCTCAAGTCGCTGCGCGAGCAGCACCCCGATCGCAATTACCTGCTCTCCGGCGAGGACCTCTCCAACGTCGGCCCCGTCGCCCTCATCCAGGATCTCGCCGCCGCCGCGACCCTCGGGGTCACGAGCATCGAGCGCAACGGTCACCACTACTTCGCCGGCCTGAGCCAGTTCCCCGCGTCCGTGCAGGCGCATATCCTCCGGCATCATGCCGACCTCTACACCCGCAGCGAGGCCGGCTGGCCCCGCCTCGACGTCAAAAACGGCCGCCTGCACCTCGACTCCGTCCTCGCCGCCCCCTTCGGCTACGCCGGAGACCTGGACCTCACCGCCCTCGAGACGGAAAACCTTTAGCTGCGGAATTCGTCTCGACAGTGGACCGACCCGGGGCGAAAGCATGGCGCGCCGCCTGCTGTGCCCCCGCCCGTGCCACACGATGATCCAGAATCCGCCCGTTGGTTTGCCGAGGAGGTGAAGCCGCATGCCGGCGACCTGCGGGCGTGGCTGCGGAACCGGTATCCGGCGTTGACCGACCCGGACAACATCGTCGAGGAGGCCCTGGTGCGCGTCTGGCAGACCCGCGACCGCGAGGGCGTCGAGTCGCCCAAGGCCCTCCTTTATACATTGGCGCGCAACCTCGCGATGGATGAGCTGCGGCGTCGCCAGATTGTCACGATCGATGCCGTAGCGGAAATGGGGGAGTTGTCCGTCTATGCCGATGGAGCCACGGCTGCGGAAGCGGCCGCGACCAACCAGGAACTCGAAATCTTGACCAAGGCCATCCAGTCCCTCCCCGAACGCTGCCGCCAGGTGCTCACCTTGCGGAAGATCTACGGTTTGTCCCAGAAGGAGATCGCCGCCCAGCTCGGCATCGCCGAGCACACCGTCGAAGCCCAGGTGGGCCTCGGCATGCGCCGCTGCGCCCAGTTCCTCGCCAAGTACGGCCTGCCCTAAGCCCCCATGTCCAGCCCCACGCCCCACTTTTCCGAAGACATCCAGCAGGCCGCCTCCGCCTGGCTGGCGCGGCGCGACCGTGGGCTGACCGCGGCCGAGCAGGATGCCTACCTCGAATGGCTCCGCGCCGACCCGGCGCATGGCCAGGCCCTGAAGCAGCAGGAGCGCGTCTGGTCCGTCCTCGATCACCTCGAGCAATGGCGCCCGGCCCACAGCACCGCGCCGAACCCCGACCTGCTCGCGCCGCCCCGTTCACGGCGGCCGTACTGGCTGGCCGCGACCGGCCTCGCGCTGGCGGCCGCGCTGGCCGTGCTCATCACCGTGCCGCGTTCGGCCGCCCCGACCGCGGTCGCGGACCGGACCCCGCGCCGCGAGGCCATCGTGCATCCCGGCCCGGAGCGCCGCATCCTCGAGGACGGCTCGCTGGTCGAGCTCAACCGCGGCGCCAAGATCGAGGTCGCCTTCACCGCCGGCGAGCGCCGCGTGAAGCTCGTTTCCGGCGAGGCCTACTTCACCGTCGCGAAGAACCCCGCCCGCCCCTTCATCGTCGAGGCGTCCGGCGTCGCCGTCCGCGCCATCGGCACCGCCTTCAGCGTCACGCTCGGCCGCACCGACGTCGCCGTGCTGGTCACGCAGGGCAGCGTGCAGGTTGTGGACCAGGCGCAAACCACGGATCTTTCCGCCGGCCAGCGCACGATCGTGCGGCTCATCCGGTTGCGCCCCGCCAACAAGGCCGCGACCGTGCCGCCCCCGGCGCCGCAGGTGCAGGAGGTCACGCCGGCCGAGGTCGAGCGCGCGCTGTCCTGGCAGGGCATGCGGCTCGAGTTCGTCGAGATGCCGCTGAGCGATGTCGTGGCCGCCTTCAACCGCTACAATCACCGCAAGCTGCGCGTGGATGAGCCGGAGATCGCCGAGCTCCTCATCGGCGGCAATTTCCGCGCCGACAACGTCGACGCCTTCGTGCGCCTGCTGGACTCCGGCTTCGGCATCACGGCCGAGCCCAACGGCGACGAGCTGCGGCTGCGCCGGACGAAGTAGGGGCAAGTCCCCGTTTGTTGAACACTTGCGCGGTTTACCGGTCCGTTCTGGCCCGCGATCCGGGCGGGGTGTTGCACACGAATTATGACAGTATCGTCTAGCGGAAATCCTCGCGCCGTCCGTCTGCACCCCGACCTGCTTACACACCCATGACCTATCCATCCCTGCCTGGCCGGACCGTGGTCCGGAAGTTGCGCGGCCTGTTGCTGGCCGCTGTTGGTATCGCGGCGATCACTTTGTCGGCCTCGGCCGCCGAAGCGCCCAAGAAGTCCTTCGATCTGCCGGCGGCCGACGCGGCCCAGACGCTGAAGGCGTTCACCGAGCAATCGGGCGAGCAGATCATCTACCCGGTCGAGAACGTCCGCGGCGTGAAAACCAACGCCGTCAAGGGCGACCACGCCGCCCGCGAGGCGCTCGACCTCATGCTGGCCGGCACCGGTCTCACCATCGTGCAGGATGCCGGCACCGGCGCCCTGGCGATCCGGAGGGAAACCGACCCAAACGACCTGAGGGCGACGCAGGTCGCGGACGCCCGGCAAACTGAACCCGCGGCCAAGATCCTCACGCTCGAGGCGGTGCAGGTGCTTGGTTCCCGCATCCGCCAGACCGAGTTCGAAGGCCCGTCCCCGGTCAGCACGTACAACGACGAGTACATCAAGAGCACCGGCGCGATGACGCTGGCTGACTTCCTGAACCGCATCCCGCAGGCCTATTCCGGCATCGCGGCCGGCCGTGGCAGCGCCCCCGACGAGTTCAATCCCGACTTCGGCACCCGCACGGAAACCTCCAATCCCGCCTTCAACTTCGTGCTCGGCGCCTCCGCCGCCATCCCGACCCAGACCGGCGTCTCCGGCGTGTCGCTGCGCGGCCTCGGCTCCGGCTCCACGCTCGTGCTGGTGGACGGCCGCCGCGTGGCCCAGTCGGCCAACGGCAATCGCGCGACCGACACCCGCCAGAGCTTCGTCGACCTCAACACCATCCCGCTCGGCATGATCGAGCGCATCGAGGTCATCACCGACGGCGCCTCCGCCATCTACGGCGCCGATGCCGTCGCCGGCGTGATCAACATCGTCCTCAAGAAGAACTACACCGGCACCGAGGTCGCCGCGGGCTTCAAGTTCGCCGAGCACGGTGGCGGCCGCGAGCGCAACGGTTCCGTCACCACCGGCTTCGCCCACGGCAAGCTGAGCGGCACGGTCACCCTTGATTACTACGATCGCCAGAACCTGGCGGCCTCGGACCGCGGGTTCTCCTCCCAGCAGGACCACACGGCCATGACGGTGGGCACCAACCTCACCACCGGCGCCGCGCTGATGGGCCGCAACTACACCCTCAACTGGGGCTACCCGGCCGTCATCCAGGCCTCGGGCGGCACCGTCTCCGGCACCTTCAACGCCATTCCCGGCATCCGCGTCGTCGCGGTCCCGGTCGGTGCCAGCGCCACCCCGACGATCGCGCAGTTCGTCCCGATCACCACGCCGGCCTCCGGCACGATCGTGAACGCCTCCGGCCAGCGCCGGGCGAACACCGCGGAATTCCTCGACCTCATCCCGAAGTCCGAGCGCCGCGGCGCCAACGCCCGCCTCGAATACCGCCTCAATGACAAGGTGCAGGTCTACGCGAAGTACCGCACCAGCGAGTCCAAGGCCCTCGCCCGCTCGCAGCCGGTCACGTCCATCACGGGCGGCTTCGGCACGGCCGTGCTCCTGCCGGCCGCGTACAATCCGTTCAACCAGAACGTGAACGTCGGCATGATCCTCGCCGAGTGGGGCTCCACCTCGCAGAACTCCCGCACGGTGGATGACGCGGTCAACGCCGGCCTCGTCGGCATGGTGGGCACCTGGGAGTGGAACCTCGGCGTCGGCTGGCAGGAACAATCCAACCGCCAGGTCACCCGCAACTTCCACGGTCCGGGCCTCGCCAATCTGCTGATCAACGCCGATCCCGCGAAGCGGTTCAATCCGTTCATCGACTACACCGCGTCCGGTGCGCCGTCGCAGTTCGCGATCCTCGACACGCTGACGATCCTCCCCGAGGTCTACAGCACGTCCACGTACAACAGCGTCGACTTCGACGCCAACGGCGACCTGTTCGACTACTGGGGCGGCACCATCAAGCTGGCGGCCGGCGGTTCGGCCACGACCAGCGAGGTCTGGAGCCGCAGTCGCGCCTACTCCACGGCCGTCGTGCCGGTGGTGACGGACTCCGTCGTGGAGGGTGAGCAGGACACCAAGGCCCTGTTTGCCGAATTCTTCATCCCGGTCTTCGGCAAGCAGAACGCCCGCCCGATGTTCCAGCGCCTCGATTTCCAGGTGGCTGGTCGCTACGAGGAAAACGGCCCCTTCGACGCCTCCGTGCCGAAGATCGGCCTGTCGTGGAGCCCCGTGCAGACGGTGCTTTTCCGCACCAGCTGGAGCGAGGGTTTCCGCGCCCCCTACGTGACCGAGTACCTGGTTTCCCAGCCGAACTTCAACTCCTCGGTGTCCGACCCGCGTCGCACGCCGCCCTCCACGACCGGCGTCGTCGTCTCGCGCGGCTCCAACCCGAACCCGGAGCCGGAGTTTTCCGAGACCACCTTCGTCGGCGTCGTGTATGAGCCGGAGTTCGCCAAGGGCCTCAGCCTCCAGGCCAATTACTACAACACCGAGCAGAAGGACGTCCTGCAGGTCATCTCCGCGCAGAACATCCTCAACAACGAGGCGCTGTTCCCGGAGCGCGTCACGCGCGCCGCGGCTTCAGCCGCCGACATCGCCCTCGGCCAGCCCGGCCAGGTCACGGCGATCGACACGACGTTCATCAACTTCGGCTCGATCGTGAGCAAGAGCCTGGACCTCGTCGCCGACTACGTCCTGCCCTGGGACAACCTCGGCCGCTTCCGCGTCAACGTCGCGGCGAGCCGCAACCTCGAGTCCACCCGCCAGATCGCCCCCGGCCAGCCGGCCGTGGTGCTCGAGGAGGACACCGGTTCGCCGCCGAAGTGGAAGTACAACACCGCCGTCTTCTGGAGCAAAGGCAACTGGAACGCCGCGGCCTTCCTGTGGTACCTCGACGGCTTCAAGACCAACAACGCCGGCAGCAACCTCGTGCAGAACACCGCGACCACGGTGTACTTCGAGACGCCCGCCGTCACCAAGCTCGACCTGCGCGCCGGCTATGAGTTCAAGGACGGCGTCTGGCGCGGCTACGGCAAGCGGCTCCGCGTCAGCGTCGGCGTCAGCAACGTCTTCGACAAGGAGCCGCCGTTCTCCGACACGCTGTGGGGCTTCAACGCCGGCCTGCACAGCCAGTTGATCCTCGGCCGCACGTACGAGTGCGCGTTCCTGCTGCCGTTCTAAATCGTCCGTTTTGTCAGTTTGTAGTGTGTGTACCCGCCGCCGGGCCGTCCGGCCCAGCGGCGGGTCTCTTTCCCGACCATGTCCTCCGTCTCCCTCCGCCTTCTCGCCCTGTTCCTCGCGGCCTGCGCCGCGACCGGCCCGCTCGCCGTTGCGGAGACGCCCGCGCCGCCACCCGCCGGCAAGAAGATGTTTGCCGGTCCCAAGGCCGGTGAATCCGCGCCGGCCCTGCGCGCCCTCGGCCCCGACGGCCGCGACGTGCAGCTCGCCGACTACCGCGGCAAGATCGTGCTCCTCGATTTCTGGGCGACCTGGTGCGGCCCGTGCATCGCCTCCATGCCGCACAACAGCGCGTACGCGGAGAAATACGCCGCCAACGATCTCGTCGTCCTTGCCGTCTGCGTGTCCGACACCCGCGAGAACTACGACCGCTGGGTCGCGCAGCACGGCGCCAGCCACAAGTTCCTCACCGCCCATGATCCCGCCGGCAAGGACCGGAAGCAGTCCGCGATCACCGCGGAGTGGGGTGTGAGCATGCTGCCGGCCATCTATGTCATCGATCGCGACGGCCGCATCGTCGGCCGCGCCGGTGGTGGCGGCCCGAAAGAGAATCCCGCGGTCGTCCGCCTTCTCGCGCAGGCCGGCCTGCCCATCGCGCCCGCGACCCCGGCGCATCCGTAACCCAACGACGCTTTCCCCGTCCTTATCCGCAACCCATCGCGCCCCGCGCGGTCCCAACCCACTCTCATGAAATCGTTATCCCTCCTTCTGCTGGCTGGCGCCGGTCTGCTGGCCTCCGCCCTCTGCGCCCAAACCCCTGCCACCGTGCCTGCTTCGGCCGAGACCCCGGCCGTCACCCGGCCCGGCCCCAAGGTCGGCGAACTCGCGCCCGACTTCACCGTGCTCGATGCCGACGGCAAGGAAGTGAAGCTCTCCGACTTCCGCGGCAAGCTGGTGCTCCTCGACATCTGGGCCACGTGGTGCGGCCCGTGCATCGCCTCCATGCCGCACAACAGCGAGCTGGCGGAGAAGTTCGCCAAGGATGGCTTCGTCATCCTCGCCGTCTGCGCCTCCGATACCCGCGCCAACTACGACGGCTGGGTCAAGCGCAACGCCGCCAAGTACAAGTTCCTCACCGCGCACGATCCCGCCGGCAAGGACTGGGCGAAGTCGGTGTTCAACACCGCCTATGGCGTCAGCGGCTTCCCGACGCTCTACCTCATCGGCCGCGACGGCCGCGTGGTCGGCATGACTGCCGGCGGCGGACCCGGCGAGAATCCGTACGTCACGCGCCTCCTCGCCAAGGGCGGCCTGCCGATCGACACCTCCCACCTGCCGCCCGAGCCGAAGGATGCCCCCAAGTCCATCCCCGCCATGGGCAAGACCATGGCCGTCGCCGCCAGCGGCAAGTCCGCGGCGCTCCGTCCCCCGACCCTGCAGCTCGGCAACCTGAAGTATGACGACGAGATCGCCGACTTCGCCGCCATCGGCATCGACGGTCGCGAGGTGAAGCTCTCATCCTTCAAGGGCAAGCCCGTCCTCATCGCCTTCTGGACCGGTGCCCGCAACCCCGGCGAGGACATCCTCAAGCTCGCCGCCACCTACCGGGACCAGGGCCTCGCGGTCTGGGCCATCAACGTCGGCACCGAGCGCGCCGAGTTCGACACCTGGGCCAAGGCCAACGCCGCCGCCCTCGGCTGCACCGTCACCTGGGATCCCGCCGGCAAGGCCGTCATGGAATCCCTCTCCTACATGAAGTTCGGCATCGGCATGTACCCCGCCTTCGTGGCGGCGGATGCCGAGGGCCGCTTCCGCGGCGGCCTGATCGGCATGGGCCCGAAGGTCGCCGGCTGGGCCCGCCAGTCGCTTGAGCGTGCCGGCGTGAAGCTCAATGCCGCCGACAAGGCGACCGTCGAACAGGTCATGAACGAGTTCGTCGCCGCCACCCGCCCGGCTACCGTCGCCGCGGGCACCATCCAGCCCATGGGCAACGCCGGCGGCATGGCCGCCGCCCAGCGCGTCACCACCCTCGGTGCCGGCGCCGTCGCGCCCGACTTCGTGGCGCTCGATATCAACGGCCAGGAAGTGAAGCTCTCCGATTTCAAGGGCCAGGTCGTCATCCTCGACTTCTGGGCCACCTGGTGCGGCCCGTGCATCGCCTCGATGCCGCACACGCAGAAGCTCGCCGCCGCCTACAAGGACCAGGGCGTCGTCGTCCTCGCCTCCGGCACGAGCGACACCGTCGCGAAGTTCAAGGAATGGATCCCGAAGAACCAGCCGAAGTATCCCGACCTGCGCTTCACCTATGATCCCAACGAGCGCGGTTCCGCCACGTTCGAGCAGCGCGCCTCGTCCAAGCACTACGGCGTGACCGGCATCCCGACCCAGTTCGTCATCGGCCGCGACGGCAAGATCGTCGCGACGATCGTCGGC
Organism: uncultured Opitutaceae bacterium; assembly: GCA_964526145.1. Taxonomy (GTDB): domain Bacteria; phylum Verrucomicrobiota; class Verrucomicrobiia; order Opitutales; family Opitutaceae; genus UBA2377. Next base: position 1,504 of record CAZGJB010000141.1, on the reverse strand, counting down.
AACGGCGGCGAGAAGGACACCCGCACCGAGGCCGCGCTCGCCCGCGCCGGCATCAAGGTCGACCCGGCCCGCGCCCAGGACGGCGAGGAACAGCTCCGGGCCGCCGCCGAGCAGGAGGCCGAGCGCCTCGCCGCCGCGGCCGAGGAGGAGAAGAACCCAAAGCCCAAGTTCCGCGAGAGCTACGGCCAGTTGAAGGTCGGCGCGCCCGTGCCCGATTTCACGGCCGAGGATCCCGCCGGCGCGCCGGTGAAATTCTCCGAGCTCACCAAGGGCAAGACCGTCGTCCTCAGCTTCTGGGGCGCGGGCTACGGCATCCCGGACGAGGGCCTCGCCCTCCACGAGGCCTGGGCGAAGAAGTACGCCGCACAGGGCCTGGTCTTCGTCGGCGTCGGCGCCTACGCCGGCCGCGAGGAATTCAACCAGTGGCATGCCGCCAATGCGGCGAAGTTCTCCTTCCCGGTCCTGTTCGATCCCGCCGGCGCCCCGCCGCGGCCCGCGAAGCCGTTCGACGAGATGTCCGACGATGAGAAGAAGGCCTTCCAGGCCGCCTCCCGCGCCCACTACGGCAAGGTCATCCCGATGGTGTTCGCCGGCGGCGCCATGGCCCCGATCCCGAACAACGTCGTCATCGACGCCTCGGGCAAATTCCTCGGCTTCTACGTCGGTGCCGGCCCCGGCATCGTCGACTCCCTGGGCAACCTGCTTCTCCGCGGCGGCATCAAGCTCGCACCCGAGGACATGCCGAAGAAGGTCTTCACCGCTGAGGAGTCGAAGGAGGCTCCGCCGGAAGCCCGGGTCGAGCAGCTCAAGATCGGCACGATCGCGCCCGACTTCACCTCGCAGACCCTCGACGGCAAGGACGTGAAGCTTTCCGACTTCCGCGGCAAGGTCGTCATCCTCGACTTCTGGGCCACCTGGTGCGGACCGTGCCTGGCCTCGATGCCGCACACGCAGGAGGTCTCCGCTCATTACAAGGACCAGGGCGTCGTGGTGCTCGCGAACTGCACGAGCGACACGCGCAAGAAGTTCGAGTCGTGGGTGAAGGCCAACCAGGCCAAATACCCCGACATCCTCTGGACCCACGACAAGGCGGAGAAGAGCCCCGACCGCGTCTCGCGCAAGCTCTTCGGCGTCGGCGGCATTCCCACGCAGTACATCATCGACCGCGAGGGCAAGGTTGTGGACATCGTCGTCGGCTACCTGAAGGGCGAGGCCATCCTCGACGCCGCGCTGGCCAAGGCTGGCGTGAAGGTCGATCCGGCGCTCATCGAAAAGGGCGCCGCCGACCTCAAGAAGCGCGAGATGATGCGCTGAGGACAGGTTATCATGAGACCGCCGTCCGCCGGATTCGCCGTGCCGCTCCCCGCCACCGCCACGTGGCGGGAGCTGGCGGCGGAGTTCAGCCCGGCCCCATGCGAGGCCGGACGGCTCTCGCCGGCGGAAGAGGTCGTCTGCGCGCACGTGCGCCAGGGCCTGAGCAACCGCGAGATCGCGGCGATCCTCG
>CAZGJB010000140.1:0-9436 GCA_964526145.1 uncultured Opitutaceae bacterium | reverse complement strand
CAGACGGTGAGGTCGTTGCCGGCACCCAGGGTCTTGCCGCCCTGATCGGGCAGGAGGCCGAGCGAGGCGCCCGTCTTGATCGTGCCGCCGCCGGCGGCCACCGTGTAGCCAAGCGTGCCCCAGTAGGCGAAATTGTTGTTGGCCGCGCTGCCGACGCCGGCGGCGCCCGCCGACGATTCCTCGCGCTCGGGATTGGTCATGGCGAATTCGTAGCTGAAGCCGTTTGACTGCTTGCCACCCACCCACACGCCTTGCCGGTAGCTGCCGGCACCCAAGCGGCGACCGTTGTTGCTCTCGACGAAGAAGCGGGTGATCGGCGAGCGCTCGATCGACTTCAGGGCGCCGGACGAGATGAAGTATTCCTCATAGCCGATCGGGGCTTTTTTGAAACCCACATCGACGAAGAGCTCGGGGCTCTTGGACCATTCGATGTAGGCGGCGTCGAAGGTCGAGCCGGCAAAGTCGTAATTCAGGAAGGCCGACCAGCCGTTGCCGAAGGTCGGCTTGAAGCCCACGTAGATGCGGCGGAGAAAGGCGTGCTGGTTGGTGGCGGGATCGGCGCTGGTGTTGTCGATGTCGGTGCTGAGGCTGACAAACTGCGCCTGAAAGCGGCCGTTGATGACGAGCTTGTCGAGATTGGGGCCCTTCGAGGTCGAGACCAGCGCGGCCGTGTTTTCCTTGGACAGGTCGGCGCGCAGATCCTCGGCCTCCTGGTCGGTGAGGATTCCTTTGCGCACAAGTGCGTCGATGAGCACAGAGCTGTCCTGGGCCACGGCGGCGGTCCCGGCGATCATCAAGCTGGCGAGCAGCCCGAGGACTTTGGTTTTGATGGAGAACATAGGTGGGTTCGTTGGTGGTTGATGGTTCTGAATACACCCACGTTCTAGCCCACCAATGTGACGAACCCGTGTCGGCTTTGTCACAAAGCCGCAAAAGGACCGGGCCGACCGACGGTCGCGCCCCGCCCTACCGCCGCCGCTGCTCGACCAGCGCGAGCATCAGGTCGTTCTTCGACAGGCTGCCCAGTAGCTTGCCCTCGGCATCGACGACCGGGAGGCGCTGCAGGCCCTCCTGGGCGATGAACCGTCCCAGCGCGTCGGCCAGGGCGTCATCGGCCTTCACCCGCGGAAAGTCCTCGCGCAGAATGTCCTTGGCGATGACCAGGCCGGCCAGGCTCGGGTCGGCCAGGTAGGGCTTGATGTCGTGGAGCGCCACGGCGCCGACGAAGCGCCCCTGGTCGTCGTTGACGTAAAGGTTGTTCACGCGGACCGAGATGAAGAGCTTGGCGATGTCGGCAAAGCGGGCGTTCAGGGCGACCACCGGCGGATTCGGCTTCGTCAGGTCCCCCACCCGGCCGATATGCAGCCCGGCCTTCGGATCCTCGGCGGCCTTGCGCTTGAGCGTCTCGCTGTAGAGCGAGTGACCCTCGATCCCGCGCGCGGTGAAGAACGCCACCACGCTGCACAGGAGCAGCGGCAGGATGATGTCGTAGCTGAGCGTCATCTCGAAGAGCATGATCACCGCCATGACCGGCGCGCGGCTGGCGGCCGAGAGGAACGCCCCCATGCCCACCAGCGCGAACGCCCCGGGGCTCGGGCCCGAGGCCCACAGCGTCTGCACCGCGGAACCGAAGACGTAGCCGACCGAGGCGCCCATGAACAGCGTCGGCGTGAACACGCCACCCGGCGCGCCCGAACCCACGGAACAGGCGGTCGCGAGCCACTTGCAGCACACGATGCCGAGCAGCACCATCCATGGGATCTCGCCGTTGAGAATCTCGACGATGACCGAGTAGCCGTTGCCGCAGACCTGCGGCACGTTGATTGCGATCAGGCCGACGAGCAGGCCGCCGAACGCCAGCCGCGCCACCAGCGGCAGCCGCGTGGCGAGGAACATCGCCTCCGCCTGCCGCAGCGACCGCAGGAACCACGGCGCCAGGGTGCCCGCGATGAAACCGAGCAGCAGGTACGGCACCATCTCCAGCGGCGACTCGAGCGTGAAATGCGGCACCTGGTAAAGCTGCTCCGAACCCGTCAGCACCATCATGGTCAGCGCCGCCGTCACCGAGGCGGCCACAAGCGGCCCAAGGCTCTCCATCGCGATGGTCCCGAGGATGATCTCCGCCACGAAAAATGATCCGGCGATCGGCGCGTTGTACGCCGAGCCGATGCCCGCCGCGGCGCCGCAGGCCACGAGCAGGCGCAACTGCTGCGTCGAGAATTGCCGCCACCGGCCCAGCAGCGAGGCCAGCATCGCCGCGGTCTGCACCATCGGGCCCTCCCGCCCGATCGAACCGCCAGAACCAATGGTGAACAGCGAAGCGACCACCTTGACCAAGCCGGTGCGCAGCGGGATCCGGCCGTCGCCCAGCACGATCGCCTCCATGTAGTCGGTCGAGCTTTTGCCCTTCACCAGATGCTTGCCAAACAGCAGCACGCATCCGGCAAGCAGCCCACCCAGCGCCGGCACCAGCAGGCGGCCCCACCAGGGCAGGCGCCGCATGGATTCCACGATGCCCGCGCTCGAGTTGGTGAGCAGGAGGTGGATGCCCTCCGCGCTCGCCGTGAACAACGCCGCACCCAGCGCGCCCAGAAATCCCGCCAGCGCCGCCCACAACAACGTCGCCTGCCAATCGGTGGGCTGCAGCCGCTCCGCCAGCCAGAGCCGCAGCCGCAGCAACCGCATAAGGCGGTCCATCAGCAGCTTCGCGGGATCGGTGACGACCTTCATCTCTGCCCGCACCGTAAGGAGCGAGCCGGCGAAAACAAGCCCGGGCGCGGCGAAAGATCAGCCGCCGGCGATCAACGCCCCAGACCCGTCACCCAAGCCGACACCGCCTGCACCATCGGGGCCGTGTTGCCCTCGGAGAAACCGTGATCGCCGCCAGGCAGCGTGACAAGGCGGGCATTCGGGCCGGCGACCTTCATCACCGCCTCGGAATCCTGCACCGGCACGACATCGTCGGCCGTGCCGTGCACGAGCAGCCACGGCACGTTCACGGCCTTCGCCGCGGCCAGCACGTCGCCGATGCGCGCCATGTCAGCCATGAACTCCGCCGAGAGCGGGCAATCCGGGTTGTCCCACATGCAGCCTGCGCCCGGCTTGACCGTGCCGAACTCGCGCCGGGCGAATTCCGCCGTGTGGGCCATCCCGGCAAGCGAGACCAGGAATCGGATGCGCGGATCGCGGCTCGCGCGCAGCACGCCCACCGCCCCGCCCATGCTGTGGCCGGCGTAGCCGATCCGCCAGCCAGGCAGCGCGTCGAGCACCGCGCCGAGGTCGGCGACCTCCTTGGTGATCGTGCTCGCCGTGAACGCGCCCTCGGACGCCCCGTTGCCGGAGAACGACAACCGCAGGACCGTGACGCCCGCTTTGGCCACACCCTCGGCCAAGGCCACGAGGTGCGGCCGCTCCTTGTTGCCGGTCACGCCGTGGCCGATGACGAGCAGGGTGTCGTTGCCGGCCGCGCCGGGATGCACGGTGAAATCGATCCGCTCGCCCTGGGCGTTGCGGATCTCCTTGGGCACGGAACGGGAGGGAGTGGTGTGGCTCATGGGTGAAAAAAGCAGAATGCGGCCGTGCGCCGGGAGCAAGCGGAGATCGGAACACCATCGAACCGCGAAAGGACGCGGTTCAGAATCCTCAGTCGATCGTATAGCTCTCCATCTCCGGCTCGCTCTCCTGCTCGGCCTGGGTGGTGAGCTGCACGAGGCTGCGCAGCGAGGTGAAGTGCTGGCTGAGGTCGAAGTCACCGCCGAGGCCGCCGATCAATTTGTCGAACAGGTCCTTCTTGTCGGCCTTCAGCGCCTGGATGCGCTCCTCGATCGTGCCGGCGGTGACCATGCGGTAGACGAAGACGGTGTTGGTCTGGCCGATGCGGTGCACGCGGTCCACCGCCTGTGCCTCGACCGCCGGATTCCACCACGGGTCGAGCAGGAAAACGTAGTCCGCCGCGTGCAGGGTGATGCCGGTGCCGGCGGCCTTGAGCGAGACGAGCATCGCCGCCGCGCCGGGGGCGCCCTGGAAGGATGAGACCGGCTTCTGCCGGTCGAGCGTCATGCCCGTCAGCTCGAAACGCGGCAGGTCGGGGAACTGCTCGATCATCGCCGCGCGCACGCGGTCGAGGAGCATGACGAACTGCGAGAAGATCACGACCTTGTGCCCGCTGCCCACGATCTCGGCCAGTTTCTCCATGAGCAGCGAGATCTTCCCTGAATCGCGCAGGGGCGAGGTGCGCCACGGCAGCAGGTCGGGATCGCAGCAGGTCTGGCGCAGGCGCGTGAGGAGCGCGAGGAAGCCGAACGACTTCTCGCGCATCGCCGCCCCGACGTCGTCGCCGAGGCGCTCCAGGCCCTCGGAGCAGATGTGCGCGTACTCGGCACGCTGCACGTCGGTCAACGGGCAAAGCAGGTCCATCTCGACCTTCGGCGGGAGCTCGGTCGCGACTTCCTTCTTGGTGCGGCGGAGGATGAAGGGCGCCAGCTGCGCGCGCAGCCGCTCGAGCGTGCCCCCGCGGTCGGCGTGCAGCGCCGCCTCGAACGTGGACCGCGAGCCGAGCAGCCCCGGCAGCAGGAAGCGGAAGATGCTCCACAGGTCGAGCTGGCGGTTCTCCAGCGGCGTGCCGGTGAGGACGATGCGGTGCTGCGCCCGGACGGCGAAGCAGGTCTGCGTGACCTTGGCGTCGGGATTCTTGATGAACTGCCCCTCGTCCAGCACCGCGTAGCCGAACTCGTGTGCGGGCAGCAGGGCGCGGTGCTTGCGCAGCTGCGTGTAGCTCGCGAGCCAGACGACGTCGTCCGTCCGCGCCGTGAAGTCGTTGCCGGCCTTGAGCACGTCCACCTTGAGCTGCGGGAAAAAGCGCGCGATCTCCTCGCGCCACACCGGCACCACGCTCGCGGGGCACACGATGAGCGCCGGGCGGTTCGCGACCGGGCGGGCGACGAGCAGCGAGAGCACCTGCAGGGTCTTGCCCAGGCCCATCTCGTCGGCGAGCAGGCCGTGGCAGCCCACGTCGCAGAGGTGCGCGAGCCATTCGACGCCGCGCTTCTGGTACGGGCGCAGCAGGTCGGGCAGCGGCGGCGGCGCGGCCGGCGGCGCCAGCACCGACTGCCGCCACGCCTCGATCTCGGGCGAAAGGGTGAGCTTCAGGCGCGCGTCGTTGAACAGCGAGAAGATGAGGTACGGCGACAGCGCGCCGTCGCCCTGCGTGTCGGCGACGTTGTTCTCCCACGCGTGGAACGAGGCCCAGCGCTCGGGGGTGAGCGCCACGATGCCGAGGTTGGGCAGGATGACCGGGCCGCCGCCGCGCTTGAGGAGCGCGTTGACCTCGGCGTCGGTGAGGAGCCGCTCGCCCGCGCGGAAGATCCAGCGCAGGTTGAGCCCCGTGCCGTCGGCCGCGCCGTTGCGGCCCGGCTTCACCACCCGCTCGGCCACCGCCTCGAGCTCGATCGCGCGCGTGCCCTTGAGCAGGTTCGCCGAACGCTCGTCGAGCTCGATCACGAACAACCGGCGCCAGGCCGGGAGGGTGACCTTCAGGAAATTCGGGATCTCCACCAGCGACTCAAGGACGTACACGCCGGTCTGCTGGTTGTAATGGAAGTGCGCCTTGCGCGCGTAGGCGGCCAGACCGATGAGCTTGGTGCGTTCGCCGGAGCTGATGTGCCCGTTGCCATCCGCATGCGCCGCCGCCCCCAGCGCGGGGTGGCGGGTCTTGCCGTCGACCTCGGCCCAGAAGGCCTGGAAGGTGAGCCCCGCCGTCTTGGTCTTGAACACCAGCACCAGCGGACGCACGGAGGCCGGCGCAGCGGCGGGTTTGGCGGCGGCCGGCGCCGGGGTCGGAGTCGGGGCGGAGGCCGCCCGGGCCATGCCCGTGGGCGCGGCCGTGCCGTTGCGCTGGCCGTTCTGGGGAACGTTCTTGAAATTGGGTGGCACCACGGGCGCCCGCGGCGGCTCGCCGGGCAGGGGCGAGATCTCGTCCGCCACCAGTTCCTCGATCTCGTGCAACCCTGCCACCGCCAGCGCGTGGGCGATCTCGCGGTCGGTCGTGGACGAACGCACGCTCAATCCCTCCGCACCCCACTCGATGACGGCATACTCGTCGCGCTTGTCGACGCGGCGATGGATAATGGCATCCTGCGCAGTGAGTTCCAGCTCCCGAACCTCGCCGCTGCGGTACAGCTGCCGACCAACTTCCAGCTGACTTTCACTAAATGCAGCGGCCCAATCGTTTTCGAGTTTTCCGAACCAAAACTCCAGAGATTGGGGAGTGTAGACGCGCTTGGGGCCGTGTGACTGCATCCGCGTAAAAGAGGGGACCGTAGAAAACCGACCGTGCGGTGCAACCCCTAAGTTCGGGGATTTTCCACCCGGCGGCCCGCCCCCGGGAATGTGCCCGGAATGTCACCGAAACGACACCGGTTCGACACCGGACCGGGGCTAAGTGGAGGTCCACCAAAACCTTCGCGCCCCCGCTCCCGTGCACCTCGCCATCGTCACCGAAACCTTCCCGCCGGAAATCAACGGCGTGGCGATGACCTTTGGCCACATCGCCCGCGAACTCGGCCGCCGGAACCACCAGGTCACGGTCTACCGTCCGCACCGCCACGACCTGCCGCCGGCGAACCCCGCCACCGGGTTTTCCGAGATACCGCTGCCGGGTTTTCCGATCCCGGGCTATCCGCAACTCCGCCTCGGCCTGCCGGCCCGGGGGCGACTGCAGCGGCTCTGGCGGCGCAATCCACCCGATCTTGTCCACGTCGTGACCGAGGGCCCCCTCGGCGCCTCCGCCATCACCGCCGCCCGCCGGCTCGGGCTGCCGGTGACGTCGAGCTTCCACACGAACTTCCATGCCTACACCGGCGACTACGGCTTCGCCCCGCTGCGCCGGCTCGTGCTTGCCTGGCTGCGCCGCGTGCACAACCGCACCCAGCGCACGTTCGCCCCCACCGAGGAACTGTGTGCCGAGCTCGCCGGCCTCGGTTTCCGCGATCTCACCGTCCTCTCCCGCGGCGTCGACACGGTGCGCTTCGACCCGGCCCGCCGCTCCCCCGCCCTGCGCCAAAGCTGGGACGCCGGTCCGGCCGATCCTGTTGTCCTCCACGTCGGCCGGTTCGCCCCGGAGAAAAACTATCCGCTCCTGTTCCGCGCCTTCGACGCGATGCGCGCGGCCAATTCGCGCTGTCGCTTTGTCATCGTGGGTGACGGCCCGCTTCGCCCCCGGCTCGAGGCCGAACAGTCGCACTGCCGGTTCACCGGCTTCATCCCGCGGCAGGAGCTGGCGCGGCACTACGCCTCGGCCGACATCTATATTCACGCCAGCCTGAGCGAGACCTTTGGCAACGTCCTCACCGAGGCCATGGCCAGCAGCCTGGCGGTGGCGGGTTTCGACTACGCCGCGGCACGCCAGTTCGTGCGCGACGGCGTGAACGGCCTCCGGGTGCCCTGCGACCGGCCCGACGACCTCGTCGCCGCGGCCGTGCGCCTCGCGACCGACGACGCCCTGCGCCAGCGCCTGCGCCCGGCCGCCCGCGCCGCCGTCGAGGCCCAGTCCTGGGACCAGGTGATCTCCCGCTTCGAGCACGACCTGCTCACGGTTGCCGGCCATCTCCCGAACCCGGATTTCCGCCCGGCGCCGGCCGCGCCCGCCGCATGAAGCCTGCGCCTGCCCGCGTTCTCGTGCTCACCGCCGGTTTCGGCGAGGGCCACAACGCCGCCGCGCGCAACCTCGCCGCCGCCCTCGACGCGGAGCGCGGGCCCGGCACCGCGCACCTCGCCGATCTCTTCGCCCTCGTCTCGCCGCGCCTGAACGCGGTCTCCCGTCGCGCCTACCTCGCGGCCATCAACCGCACGCCGCGCCTCTGGAGCCGATTCTTCGCCTGGCTCGACCGCGCCCGGCCCCTGCCCCGCCACCTCTGGATCTTCCGCCGCGAACAGGCCTGCCTCGCCCGACTCCTCGCCGAAACCCGGCCCGCCGCGGTGTGCAGCACCTACCCGGTCTACGGCTTCATGCTCGACGCGCTCGCCGCGGCGGGCGACCTGCGCGCGCCGCATTACAATGTCGTCACCGACTCGATCAGCATCCACTCGCTCTGGCACCTGCCGCGCTGCGCCGGCTGGTACGTGCCCAATCCCGACACGGCCGCCGTCCTCGCCGATGCCGGGCTCCCCCCGGAGCGAATCCATGCCCTCGGTTTCCCGGTGCCGGCGATCCTCGCCGACCAAAGCCCGCCGCTCCACCCGCCCAACCTCGCCGCCGGGCACCAGCCGCGGATCCTCTACATCATCAACTCCGGCACGCGCCACGCCGAGGCGACGGCCCGCCGCCTCCTCGCCGAGACCGACTGGGAAGTCACCTGCGCCGTCGGCCGCGACGAGGCCCTCCGCGCCCGCCTCCAGGCCCTGGCCGCCCACCGTCGCACCCCGGCCGTCATCCTCGGCTGGACCGACCAGATCCCGCGCCTGCTCCTCACCCACCACGTCGTCATCAGCAAGGCCGGCGGCGCCACCACCCAGGAAGCCGTCGCCGCCCGCTGCCCCATGATCGTCAACCAGATCGTCCCCGGCCAGGAGGAGGGCAACCACGAGCTGCTCCGCCGCCACCGCATCGGCGCCTACGCGCCGGACCCCGAGGCCGTCATCACCGCCCTTCGCGCCGCCTTCGCCGGCCGCGGCGCCCGCTGGCGCGAGTGGCGCGAGGCCCTCGAGCCGCTCGCCCGCCCCCAGGCCGCCCGCGCCATCGCCCGCCACCTGCTCAACCGCCATGGATAAGAAGATCCTCCACGTCCGCACCGTCATCATCTCCGACGTCCACCTCGGCACGCCCGACTGCAAGGTCGAGGAGGTGAACCACTTCCTCCGTCACACGCGCTGCGCCAAGCTGATCCTCAACGGCGACATCATCGACGGCTGGCAGCTGCGCCGCGCCGGGCATTGGACCAAGGCGCACACCCGCTTCATCCGCATCGTGCTGAAGAAGCTCGAGAAGCGCGACACCGAGGTGGTGTACCTGCGCGGCAACCACGACGACATCCTCGCCGCCTTCCTCCCGCTGGCCTTCGAGAAGCTGAGCATCGTCGAGGACCACGTGCACGAGGGCCTGGGCGGGCGGTACCTCGTCCTGCACGGCGACGTGTTCGACACGATCACCAAGAACTTCGTCTTCCTCGCCCACCTCGGCGACTGGGGCTACCGCGCGCTTCTCGGCCTCAACCGCGCGTACAACGCCTGGCGGCGCTGGCGCGGACTCGAGTACTGGTCGCTCAGCAAGGCCATCAAGGCCCGGGTGAAGTCCGCGGTGAGCCATGTCTCCAACTTCGAGGACCACATCGCCGCCCTGGCCCGCGCCCGCGGCTGCACCGGCGTGATGTGCGGCCACATCCACACGCCGGCCGACAAGCGGCTAGGCGACATCCACTACCTCAATTCCGGCGACTGGGTC
>CAZGJB010000139.1:0-9441 GCA_964526145.1 uncultured Opitutaceae bacterium | reverse complement strand
TTCAAAATCCCCTCGGGATCCAATGTGCGCTTCACCATCTCCAACAGCCGGTAGCTTCCCTCCCCCAGCTGCTGCTTCAGATACGCCCGCTTCGCCAGGCCCACGCCGTGCTCGCCGGTGATCGAGCCGCCCAGTGACAGCGCGTAGTCGAAGATCTCCTTCATCGCCTCCTCCACGCGGTGCATCTCGGCGGTATCGCGCTCGTTGGTCAGGAAGGTCGGGTGCAGGTTGCCGTCGCCGAAGTGGCCGAAGGTCGCGATGTCGAGGCGGTGCTTCACCGCGGTCTGCTCGATGAAGCGGATCATCTTCGCGAGCTCGCTGCGCGGGACGGTGGCGTCCTCGAGGATCGTCGTGGGCTTGAGCCGCGCCAGGGCCGAGAACGCGCTGCGCCGCGCGGTCGCGAGCTTGGTCGCCTCGGCGGCGTTGGCGGCGCGCTTCACCGCGGTCGCGCCGTTGGCCTTCGCCAATGCCTCGATCCGCGTCGCCTCGTCCTCGGCGGCGGCGGGATGGCCGTCGGTCTCGATCAGCAGCAGCGCCTCGGCGTCGAGCGGCAGGCCCACCTTGGCGAAATCCTCGACGCAGCGGATGGTCTTGCGGTCGAGGAACTCCAGCGTGCACGGGATGATCTTCGCCGCGATGATGGCCGAGACGGTCTCGGCCGCGGCATCCATCTGCGCATAGGTCGCGAGGAGCGTCTGCCGCGCGGCGGGCTTCGGGAGCAGCTTGAGCAGGACCTTGGTGATGACGCCGAGCGTGCCCTCGCTGCCGATGAAGAGGTCGCGCAGGTTGTAGCCGGCCACGTCCTTGACGCACTTGTTGCCGAGCCAGCAGATGGACCCGTCAGCCAAAACAACCTCGAGACCCATGACGTAGTTGCGCGTGACGCCGTACTTGAGTCCGCGCAGGCCGCCGGCGTTCTCGGCGACGTTGCCGCCGATGGTGCTGATCTTCATCGAGCCCGGGTCAGGCGGATAGAAAAGCCCGGCCGCGTCGGCCGTGTCGTAGATCTTCTGCGTCACGACGCCCGGCTCAACGAGCATGGTCAGGTTCTTCGTGTCGACCTCGAGGATGCGGTCGAGCTTGAGCAGGCACATCACCACCGCACCGGCGACCGGCACGCTCCCACCGCTCAGGCCCGTGCCCGAGCCACGGGTGACGATAGGCGTGCGGTGCTCGCGCGCGAGGCGGAGAATGGTCGCGATCTCCTCGGCATTGCGCGGGAAGACCACGGCCCGCGGCAGCTGCTTCAACGCCGCCGTGCCATCGAAACCATACGGGATGAGATCCTCCTTCTGCGTGAGGACGTTGGCGGGGCCAAGCAGGCGAATGAGAGCATCAATCATGGCGAGGAACTGTTCTTGACCACGGATCTCACCGGTACCCGTACCGCGTGCCGAGGGCGACGCAGTCGGGAGCGGGGGCGATGGACTCGGAGCAGGACGGGTGGCGGAGCGACGCGGCCGCGGCGCAGACGCCGAGTTCGAGGCAGCGCGCGATGGGCCAATGCTCATGCAGCCCAAAGAGCACACCCGCCGCGAAGGCGTCGCCCGCTCCCACCGTGCCGGCAATCTCCACCGGCGGCAGCTTCACGCTGCCCTGATGGGCGACCGTGCCGTCGCGACCGATCGCGCAGGCCCCCTCGGGGTAATGCAAGATCACCCAGTCGCGCACGCCGGCGGCGAGCAGGTCGCGGCCCGCGGCCTCGACCTCGGCGCGATTGAGCGTGTCGCCGCGGCCCAGGGTGCGGCCGGTGATTTTCTCGGCCTCGTAGTCGTTGGTGAAAAGGACGTCGGCGTGCGGCAGCACCGGAAGGACGACCGACTTGAAGCGGTCGCTGTTCTCGCTGACGCAGTCGAGGGCGGTCTTGAGCCCCGCCGCCTTGGCGCGCTGCAGCACCGCCGCCGCGCGCGGCACGCCGTGCTCGTCGGGCGCATCCAAGGCGTCGAGCAGGAGAAGGTAAGCCAGGTAGAAGTACCGCGCCTTGGTGCCCGTGAAATCGAAGTGCTCCGGCGCCAGCAGGGCGTTGGCCCCGCGGTGGTGGAAGAATGTCCGCCGGCCCGTGCCGCGCACGGTCATGACGTCGGTGTAGCTCGTGCTCGCCGTCGGGTGCGTGTGCAGCCGCGTGCGATCGATGCCGTGGGCGTCGCAATCGACCTGGATCGCGCGACCATTGTCGTCGTCGCCCACGAGCCCAAGCCCGGCGAGCGGGAACGGCGCCCGCATCCGGGCGAGAGCCTTGAGGACGTTGTAGGGCCCGCCGCCGTTGCCGGCGGTCTGCCCGGTGATGCTGACGAGGCCGTCCTGCGGCGGCCAGGAGTCGATGAGCTTGACGTGATCGATGAGCCAGTTGCCGGCCGCCAGAAGTCCAGAGCGCATGGGAGGATTCACTTCTCCGAGATCAGCCGGATGGCCGCAGGCTCGTCTTCAGTGATGCCGGGGAAGCGGCCGATGTCGGGGTTGAGGAAGAAGTTGTCGTGCAGGTCGTCGTTGGCCGTGGAGACCTCGCCGATGATGCACTCGTCGCTCGTCGGGTAGAACTCGTGCCACACGCCGGGCACGAGCGTGATGCGCGAACCGGCCGGGAGCGCGTAGGGCTCGCCGGTCTTGATGGCCGTCGGCGTGCCGTTGACGGGTACCGTCAGCGTCGGCGGCAGCGCCGCGCCCGCGGCGGGCTTCTTCGGCCAGAGCTTGAGCGTGAGCTCGCCGCTGCGGCAGATGATGTCCTCCTTCTTCTTCGCGTGCGTGTGGCACGGCGTGGTCTGCCCGCGGCGGGCATACATGAGCTTTTCGCAGTACTCGGGCTCGGTCGCGAGATTGATGAGCGTCAGCCCGTAGTGCGGGAAGTCGCCCAGACCGAAGTCGGTGATGTCCCAGCGGGGCGCCGGTGGCAGCACCCAGTGGTGGCGCGCGAAACAGGCGCCGGCTTGGCGGTAGATGGTGTTGATCTCGGATCGTTTCATGGGGCGGGATGCAGGAAGGTGAGGTCCACGGCGTGGCGCACGGACTTGCCGGAGGCGGCGCGCAGCACCACGTGGTCGCCGCGGCAATCGATCGTGCGCACGACATCGAAGCCGCGCGGGATCGCCGCAACCGCCATGATGTAGGGCACCACCAGCGGACGCCGGGGGTCGAGGCGGAAGGCCGTCTTGATGCCCCGACGCGACCAGGCATTGGGTGCCGCGGAAGCGGCGAGACCGAGGTGGAAGCAGCTCGTGACCTCCTCGAGGCCCAGCACCCCGCGGTGCCGGCTGCTCCATGGCGCATAGTGGCGACCGCCGTTCGAATGCCACATCACGGTCGAGGCCAGGACGCGCGGGTCCTTGAGGGCGAACCACACGTAGCGCTGCGCGGGGAAGGTCACGCTGGTCCAGGCATACGGCGCATCCGTCCGCGCCGAGACCATGACCAGGTCCTCGAAGCCGGCGCGGGCCGGATAGCGCGTGAGGTCGGTCGTCCCGCCCGTCGCCAGCGGCACGCGGCGGAGATCCCGGAACGACGCGCCCACCTTGAGCGAACTGTAGCCGCCCAGCGCGGGATCCTCGAAACGCTCCGGACAGACCTGGCCGAAACGCCACGGGCTCAGGGCGATGCGGCCGGAGCCGGGCGCATCCGGGAACTTGAGCGTGGCGTGATGCCCGAAGGACATCGGCCCGCTCATGCCGTGGAATTCGTGACGCAGGTAGAGGTTCGTCTCGCCCGGCAGGAGCGAGATGCGCTTCACGACGCGGCCCGGGCGAATGCGCGTCTTCATCTCCGCGACGAGGTGACCCGGCCCGGACTCGTCGGCCAGGAGCCGCCAGACGCCCTCCGCGGTCTCGCCGTGCGGCGGGTGATTTTCGCCCTGCCACAGCTTGGGTCCGCCGCCGAAGGGAGCGCAGAAGAAATCACCGCGCAACGGCTTCAGCACCCCGGGCGAGCCCTTGGGGAGCTTTTCGCCGTGCCAAGGTGCGATCGCATACGGCTGCACCGGACCGGAAGGCGTTTGAAACGTGACCGGCCCCAGGTGTCCGCCCTGCCGGGTGACAAAGGCCTCGACCGCATCACTCGCGAGGCGCCAGGAGGGTTGATGAAAAACCGTCTGCAGCTTGAGACCGGGGGCTTTCATGAGGGGAAAGTGTGAGGCCGCGACGTCCGGCTGGCGAGTCCGCGGCAGGGACATGACACTCTATTAGCAGGGGTGCGCACGCCGTGTAGGAGCGGCTTTACGCCGCGCAAGGGTTGCATCGCCCACTCCTCTCCCTACCCTCGGGATCGAAGCATGACCGGCCTGCCCATCGAGATATTCCTGATCTGCCTGCTGGTGGTGGCCAACGGCGTGCTCGCGATGGCCGAGACGGCCGTCCTCTCGGCCCGCAAGGCCCGGCTCCGGCGACAGGCCGAGACCGGCAACCCCGCCGCGCAGCAGGCCCTCGCCCTCGCGGCCAACCCGACCCGGTTCCTTGCCCTGGTGGAGTTCTGGCTGACCCTCAGCAGCATGATCGCCGGCGTGCTCGGCGGCACCCGCCTGGCCACACCGTTGTCGGAATACCTCGCCCAGGTATCCTGGCTGGCACCTTTCGCGGAAGCCCTGGCCTTCGTGGTCGTCACCGTCGGCCTGACCGCGTTCATCTTGCTCTTCGGCGAGCTCGTGCCGAAACGCATCGGGCTCGCCAACCCCGAACGCGTGGCCGGCCTCCTCGCCGGGACGATGCGGTTGCTGGCCTGGCTGGCGGCACCGTTCCTGCGGATCTTCGAGGTCGCGACCGAGGGGATCCTGCGCCTCATCAACGTCAAGCCCGCCCCGGCCGACACCGCCGTGAGCGACGACGAGGTGCGGGCCCTGGTCGAACAGGGCCTCCACGCCGGCGTCTTCCAGCGCGCCGAGCAGCGCATGGTCGAGGGTGTGCTCACGCTCGACCAGCGGCCCGTGACCAGCCTCATGACGCCGCGGCCGAAGATCGTGTATCTCGACCTGGACGATCCGGAGGAGGCCAACTGGCGCAAGATCGTCACCAGCGGTCACTCGTACTTCCCCGTCTTCCAGCGCAACCGCGACCACGTCATCGGCATGGTCTCGGTGAAGGCCATCTGGGCCAACTCCGCCATCGGCCTGCCTGCGACGCTCAAGAACCTCGTGTTCAGCCCGCTGTCCGTGCCCGAGACGCTCAACGCCGCCCAACTGCTCGAGCAGTTCCGCCGGACGGGCAAGCACATCGCCCTCGTGACCGATGAGTTCGGCGCCGTGCAGGGACTCGTGACGCTGATCGACGTGCTCGAGGCCATCGTCGGCGACCTGCCCGACCGCGGGCCGCATCAGGCCCAGGCCGAGGTGCGCCGCCGCGAGGATGGCTCATGGCTCGTCGACGCGACCTTGCCGATCGCCGAGCTGAAGACCCTGCTCGCCCTGAAATCCAACCTCCCCCGCGAGGGCGACGCCGACTACAAGACGCTCGGCGGCTTCGTGCTCACCTATTTCGGCCGCATCCCGGTCGCGGGCGACTGGTTCGAGTGGGGCGGCTGGCGCTTCGAGGTGGTCGACATGGATCGCCACCGCATCGACAAGGTCATGATCAGCCGCGTGACCCCGCCGCCGACCCCGGCGATTGACTGAACCGGCCAGTCCGGCCCTTGCCATGGCGCCGTCGCTCTTCCTCGCGCTCGGTCTCGTCGTCGCTGCCGTTTGGACCGTCGCCGCGTTCGTGCTCACCCGCGGCAACCGCCGGCTGCGACATCTGGCGGAGCTCGACGAGCCGCCGCCCGCGCACTGGCCGCGCGTCTCCGTCATCTTCGCCGCCCGCAACGAGGCCCACACCGTCGGCGCCGCAGTGGCCACCATGCTCGCGCTTGATTACCCCGACTGGGAATTGATCGCCGTCAACGATCGCTCGGACGACGGCACCGGCGCCGCGCTCGACATCCTCGCCGCCCGCGAGCCGCGGCTGATTATCGGTGGTGGCTCATCGTCCTCGGCGCCGCGGCCTGCGGCCTTTTCTTTATCTGGCCACTGATCGCACTGATCCTCGCGCCCGGCGTCGCCTGGGGCCTGCATGCGACCGGTGTGGGGCTGATGCTCGCGCTCGGCTGCGACCAGACGCGCTTCACCGGCGGCCGGTGGTGGTACGGGCTGCTGCTGCCGGCCGGCGCCGCCATCTTCGGCTACGCCGTGGTCCGAGCCACGATCCTCACCCTGACGCGCGGCGGCATCGTCTGGCGCGGCACGTTCTATCCGCTCAGGGAACTGCGTGAGAACCGGATGTAAGCGGAGGCATTTCCGTTTTCGCGGCGTAGTTTGTCTCTCGCGGAGGCGCGGAGTCCGCGGAGCATACGGTGACGGTTGCAGGTTAGGTCTATAGCCGTTCGGTGAAAGCCGACGGACCAAACGAGTGCATTTCTCCGCGTCCTCCGCGCCTCCGCGAGAGCCCTTCCGAAAACGCCCTGCGAACAACTTGTCGGCAAAAACCCGTTGCCAAGCGCCGGCGACCTGTCGACCTTCCGCGCATGGCGGAACCATGCAAGACCCCTTCACCGACCAATCCACCTACATCCGCGGGCGGCTCCTCCCGGGAGCGGTCGAAAGAGGCGCTCTTCAAGACAATCACGAGCGACGACTGGAAGCGCTCGCTCGCCTCGGCGCGGCGGCAGCCGAATGCGGTCTCCGCGCAGATACGGACCGCGATCTCGTCCTCCTCGCGGAAGACGAAGTAAGCCTGCTCGAATCCGCCGGCGGCGCCTGGGCCGCCTTGGGCGAGGCCATCCGCGAGTTCCGCGACTGGCTGCCCCTGCTCCCGCTCGAGGCCTTCGGCTTCCCCGCCGGGGCGGAGAATCCCCTCGAGGAATCCAACCCGCATCTGCGCCGCATCGGCGGCGGCGTCGAAGCCTGGGCCTATGCAGCCGACGACGGCTCGGTCTACAAGTTCTACCTGCCCCGCGAGGAGAAGCGCATCGGCAGCGCCTTCGGCTTCCGCCCGGGCGACGAATCGCTGCTGCATGCCGAGGCCGGGCTTGGCGACTACCACGCGCTGCTCGAGAAGCTCCTCCTGATCCACCTGCTCGGCGGCATGGCCACGGAGGTCGTGGCCGTCACCCCCGAGGGCATTGTCGTGGCCAAGCAGGCACTCGGCGACCCGCTGCCACAGGGCGACGACATGTCGCGCCGCCTCCCTGGCGGCCTGATCGAGATCCCCTCGCGCTTCCTGCGCGCCAACCGCGATCACCCGCGGCTGCTATTCCATCGTGACTCCGCCTGGCTCGTGGCCGACCTCCACGCCCGCAACTTCGTGCGCGGCACCGACGGAGCGCTGCACGTGATCGACCTCGTCGCCGCGCCCTGGCCGGAGCGCGAAACCACGGCCCACGGGTTGATCGCCGACTGGCTTCAGCGCGTCCGCCACAACCCCGCCGCCTCGGCCTTGCCGGCCGGCCACGACGACGAGTTGTAGCGGGGACGGGGGCTTACTTGCCGCCGATGACCTTCAGCACGTCGTCGGCCTGCTGGCGCGTGGACGCGTTGTAGTCGGCCCAGACGATCTTGCCGTCCTTGATGAGGAAGGCCTGCCGCTTGGCGAAGCCCATGGTGGTGGGAACGCCGAAGGCCTCGACGACCTTCTTGTCGTGGTCGGCGATGAGCGTGAAGGGCAGGTTGTACTTCTCCTTGAAGGCCTTCTGTGCCGCCGGCTTGTCGGTGCTGACGCCGATCACGACGACGCCGCGGGCGGTGAGGTCCTCAAACGCATCCCGCAGCGAACAGCCCTGCGCGGTGCAGCCAGGCGTGTCGGCCTTGGGGTAGAAGTACACGAGCGTATAGGGATGCTTGGCGTAAACGTCGGCCAGCGCGATCGCGGCCCCGGTTTCAGTGACGCCAGAGACAGCGGGGGCGGGCGCGCCCACGGCGAGGGGTTCAGCGGAGGAGAAAAGCGACATGGTAAGAAAGGCTAGACCGGCGATGAGGGGGCGGAGGTTCATACTCGGTCAGCGTTATCCAGGCGCGGCCATTTCGCAAGCGCCACCGCCCGCCGGTCAGGTCCGCGGTGAGATCACCCGTGCCGCCGCCTGGGCCTTGAGGCAGAGCTCGGCGGCCTTGAAGGCGTGGGCCTGGGTCATCGCCTTCTCGGTGCGGTTCAGGCAGTCGAGGATCAGCTCGCCGAAGAAGCGGAAGCCCACCTGGCCGGCGACGTTGATGAACTGCTCACCCTTGTCGTCCACGAGGATGAGATTGTCGCCGGCCGCATCCCGGCCCACGTCGACGTACTTGCGCAGCTCGATGTAACCCTTGGTGCCGAGGATCACAGTGCGACCGTCGCCCCAAGTGCGCAGGCCGTTGGGCGTGAACCAGTCGACGCGGATGTAGTTGGACGTCCCGTTGTCGCCCACAAGCGACGCCTCGCCGAAATCCTCGAACTCGGGCCGGTCCGGGTTGGCGAAGTTGCCGACCGCGGCGTTCACCACGGTCGCGTCCGTCGCGCCGCTGTAGTGCAGGAACTGCTCGAACTGGTGGCTGCCGATGTCGCAGAGGATGCCGCCGTATTTGGCTCGCTCGAAGAACCAGTCGGGGCGCGAAGGCTTGCTCAGCCGGTGCGGCCCGAGGCCGAGCACCTGGACGACGCGGCCGATCGCGCCGCCCTTCACGAGGTCGCCGGCATGCATGGCGCACTCCACGTGGAGGCGCTCGCTGAAATAGACCATGTACTTGCGGCCGGTGGCCGCGACCGCCGCGCGCGCCGCGGCGAGCTGATCGAGCGTCGTAAAGGGGGTCTTGTCGGTGAAGTAATCCTTGCCCGCCGCCATGACCTTGAGGCCGATGGGGCCGCGGTCGCAGGGCACGGCCGCCGCGGCGACCAGATGCACGTCGGGGTCGGCGAGGATCTCATCGAAACTGCGCGCCACCTGCACCTGCGGGTACGCCTTGCGGAACGCCGCCACCTTGGCGGCATCCGGATCGTAGACCCACTTGAGCAGCCCGCCGGCCTCGTTCAGACCGTTGCACTGGCCGTAGATGTGGCCGTGTTCGAGGAAGGCCGCGGCAAAGACGAATTCACCCGGCTTGACCACCGGGCTCGGCTTGCCCCGCGGCGCGTAGTTCATGCCATCGGATTTCTGCGCCATGGACCAAGCAGGCGCCCGCCGGTGCGGTGAGTCAAACGCATAGGCCGGCGGCGAATGCCGGACGGTTCGGCTAACCTTCCTCGGCTATCGACGTGCCAACCCGCATCGCCCAAGTTCCCACACCATGGCGACGACCTCCCCCATCGGCTTCGGCATCATCGGCACCGGCATGATCTCCGGCTACCACGCGCTCGCGATCAACGAGATCCCCGGGGCAAAACTGGTGGGTTGGTGCGGTCGCACCGCGGCCAAGGTGGATGCGCTGGCGGACAAGCACGGCGCGGCTTTTCGGACCACGAGCGTCGAGGCCCTGGTCGCGCGCCCGGACATCCAGGCCGTCTGCATCACCACGCCCAGCGG
>CAZGJB010000138.1:0-9452 GCA_964526145.1 uncultured Opitutaceae bacterium | reverse complement strand
TCGACGTGCGCATGCCCAATGCCGTCCGTCCGGAGGCCGGACGCTACCCACGGCCCGACTGATCTGCATTGTCGGCGCCACGCCCGCGCCTAGGCTGCGGGCATGTTCCCCCAGCACATTATCGCGCGGAAGCGCGACGGCCACGCCCTGACCCGCGAGGAGATCGACGCCTTCGTGCGCGGCGCGACCGACGGATCCTGGGCCGACTACCAGTTGAGCGCGCTGCTCATGGCGGTGTACCTGCGGGGCATGACCGCGGAGGAGACGGCGCACTACACCGACGCGATGATGCGCTCCGGCACCGTGGCCGACCTGAGCCACGTGCCCGGGGTGAAGGTGGACAAACATTCCACCGGCGGCGTCGGCGACAAGGTCTCGATCCCGCTGGCCCCGCTCGTGGTCGCCTGCGGCGTGCCCGTCCCGATGATCAGCGGTCGCGGGCTCGGCCACAGCGGCGGGACGCTCGACAAGCTCGAGTCCATCCCTGGCTTCCGCACCGATCTCTCCCTCGACGCCTACCGGCGGCAGGTCGCGGCCATCGGGTGCGCGCTCATCGGCCAGACGCGGGACCTCGCGCCCTCCGACCGCAAGCTTTACGCCCTGCGCGACGTGACGGCCACGGTCGAGTGCATCCCGCTCATCTGCGGCTCCATCCTCTCGAAGAAGCTGGCCGAGGGTATCGACGCCCTCGTGCTCGACGTGAAATTTGGCCGCGGCGCCTTCATGAAGACGCCGACGGAAGCGCGGCAGCTGGCGACCGCCCTCGTCAACGTGGGCCGCGCCGGCGGCAAGCGCGTGCGGGCGCTGCTCACCGCGATGCACGAGCCGTTGGGCCGGACCGTGGGCAACGCGCTCGAGGTGGCGGAATCCATCGCCTGCCTGCGCGGCGCGGGTCCGGACGATCTCTGGCAGGTCACGCAGGCGCTGGGCGCGCAGATGCTGTTGCTCGGCGGTGCGGCCGCCGACGTCACCGAGGCCGAGGCGAAGCTGCGGGCCGCGGTGACCAACGATCGCGCCCTGGCCAAGTTCCGCGAAATCATCACCGCCCAGGGTGGCGACGCCCGGGTCGTGGATGAACCGGAGCGCCTGCCGCAGGCGCGGCTCCAGGTCCCGCTGGCCGCTCCGGCTGATGGCTGGATCGCCGATGTCGACGCGATGGGCGTGGCCCTGGCCGCGCTGCGTCTCGGTGCCGGCCGCGCGCGCGCCGAGGACAAGGTTGATCCCGCCGTGGGTGTGAGCGGTCTCGTGAAGATGGGTGAGAAGATCGCCGCCGGCTCCCCGTTGTGCGTGATCCACGCCAGCGACGAGACGGCGCTGACCGAGGCCAAGGCGATGCTGGGCCGGGCGATCGTCGTCGGCGACCAGCCGGGCGTGCCGCCGGCGCTGATTGGGGAGTTGATCGGGTGACCGGGCGGCGACCGGACGGCGGGCCGCCCGGAACGCTTAACGTTCAACGCTTAACGCTTAACGCTTAAGTGGAGTACATCCACCAGCGGGTGGTTGCCTGAGCGTTAAAGGTTAAAAGTTGAGCGTTGAACGTTCCGGCCGCGTTCAGCGGCCGGTCGCTTCCATCTCGGCCAGCTTCGTCGCGGCTTCCTCCCACGCGGTCGTGGCGGCGGCGATTTCGTCGACGACGACGCTCAGCTCCTTGTTCAGGTGGTGGAACTTGCCTTTGTCGGCGTAGCTTGAGGGGTCCTCGAGCGCGGCGGTGATCTCAGCCTGCTTGGCCTCGAGATCGACGACCTTCTTCTCCAGCTGGCCGACGTGCTCGCGGAATTTGCGCAGTTCGTTGGCGGTGGGCTTCTTCGCGGATGGCGCGGCGGGCTGCGATACCGGTGCCGCGGCCGCCGGCGTTGCCTGCACGGGGCGGGCGTCGGTGAAGCCGGCGGTGAGGGCGGCGCGGGCGTCGGTGGCGCGCGACTTCTCCAGGTAGTAGTCGTAGTTGCCGGCGTAGGGCGTGAGCCGGCCGCTGTGCACGTGCAGCACCTGGGCGTCGAGCGAGCGGATGAAATGCACGTCGTGGCTGATGAAGATGAGGGTGCCCTCGTAGTTCTTCAGCGCGGACGTGAGCGCGTCGATCGACGGGATGTCGAGGTGGGTCGTCGGCTCGTCCATCAGCAGCAGGTTCGGCGGCTTGACGAGGAGGCGGGCGAGGGCGAGGCGGGATTTCTCGCCGCCGGAGAGGACGCCGACGGGCTTGTGCACGTCGTCCTTGCGGAAGAGGAAGGCGCCGAGGATGGCGCGGGCCTGCTGCTCAGTGAGCTGGTTCTCCACCGTGCGCAGTTCCATCACGTTCTCGAACACCGTCAGGTCGGGGTTGAGGTTGTCGAGGCGGTTCTGGGCGAAGTAGCCGGTGAAGACGTTGCTCCCGAGCTCCTGTTTGCCGCCCTGGATGGGGATCACGCCGGCGAGGATCTTGAGGAGGGTGGACTTGCCGGCGCCGTTGGGGCCGACGAGCACGATCTTCTGGCCGCGCTCGGCGGTGAAGTTGAGGTCGCGGTACACGACGTGCTCGCCGTAGGCCTGCTGCACGTGCTCGAGCTCGACGACCTTGAGGCCGGAACGGGGCGGCTGCGGAAACTTGAAGTTGATGCGCTTCAGCTCCTCGGTGGGCTCCTCGACGGCGACTTCCTGCAGGCGCTCGATCTGCTTCTCCTTCGACTTGGCGCGCGACGCCATGGAGGCCTTGGCGCCGAAGCGGTCCACGAAGCGCTGCAGGTGGGCGATCTCGCGCTGCTGGTTCTTGAAGGCGGCGGCCTGCTGGGACTTCCGCGCCTCCTTCTCCTGGATGAAGTTGTCGTAGTTGCCGTGGTAGTAGTGCAGCGTGCCGGAGCGCAGCTCGAGCATGCCGGTGCAGAGGGCGTTGAGGAAGGCGCGGTCGTGCGAGATGACGACGAGGCCGCCCGGGTAGCGCGTGAGGTAGTCCTGGAACCAGAGCAGCGCCTCGAGATCGAGATGGTTGGTCGGCTCGTCAAGGAGCAGGAGCGCTGGCTCGGCCACGAGGAGGCGGGCGAGGTGGGCGCGCATGACCCAGCCGCCGGAGAAGCTCTTGGCGGGCTTGTCGGCATCGCCTTCCTTGAATCCCAGGCCGGCGAGGATCTTCCGGGCGCGCGGCTCGAGGGTGTAGTCGATGTCCCAATCGTCCTCGTCGGGTTCCAGCTTCTTGCCGCTGGTGGCGATGTGGAGGACGGATTCGTCGCCGGCCGGGGCGCTTTCCTGCGGGAGGAAGCCGAAGTCCGCGCCGCGTTCCCACTCGATCGTACCCGTGTCGGGCTTCTCCTCGCCGAGGATCAGGCTGAACAGTGTGGATTTGCCCGCACCGTTCGGGCCGACGAGGCCAAGTCGGTCCGTGCGCGCGATGAACAGCGAAACGTCGCTGAACAGTTCGCGCGTGCCGTAGGACTTGGAGACATCGGCCAAAGTGAGCATGGAGCCGGCCAAGACACCGGGCTAACCGGCCGCCGTCAATGCTTAGAAACGCTCAGCGCACCAATGTCAGCGCGATGCACCCGATCACGGCCACGAGTCCGCCGACAACCGAGCGCCGCGAGGGGCGGTCGCCCTCGAGCCAATAGGCGAGGGGAATGGCGACCAGCGGCGTGGTTGCGACGATGGGCAGCACGATGCCGCTCGGCGTGTGGGCGAGGGCCCACTGGTAGCAACTCACCCCAAGTACCGGGCCGGCCACGGCGTTGGCCACGTACCAGCGCCAGCCCCGGGGCTCGGGATGCGAGGCCGCGGCGAGTGGTTTGCGCAGCAGGGCGAGCACGAGGAAGAACAGCAGGACCAGCCCGAGCCCGCCGAGGATGCGGTGGTACGCGGCGGTGATGCCGTTGATCGTGGATTCGCCGGCCGCGACGGCGGCAAAGCCCCCCTGCCGGCTGATCACCGCCCCAAGCCCCTGGCCCAAGGCGCCGATGAAGCCGAAAAGGAACCCCAGCGGACGCACCGGCACGCGGGGCGGGTTCCGTCGGCTGGGCATGAGCGCGAGGGCGACGCCGCCGAGGATGAACGCGCTCCAGCCGAGCTGCGGCACCGTCAGTCGCGTGCCGAGCCACAGCCACTCGGTGAGGGCGGCGATCGGCGCCGCCAGGCATTGCACCATCAGCACCGTGAGCCGGGAGCCGAGCAGGGGCAGGGCGGCGAAGACCGCGAGATCACCGAATCCCATGCCGATCACGCCGCTGGCCAGCAGCCAGGGCGTGCTGACGCTGGCGAACCCCGTGCCGACGGTGTGGGCGTAGAGCGCGAGCAAGACGGCGGCGACGGCGAGGCGCCCTAGGTTGGCCGTCTGGGCGCCGCAGGCCCGCACGCTGCGGTTCGCGAAGATGATCGACGTCGCGAAAAAGAGGGCGGTGAGGCAGGCGGCAACCATGGGCGGGTGCGGGACTTGAAGCCGGCCGTGCCCCCGGAAGCGACTTTTTTGTGGCGGAACGCCGCGACGTGAACACCTTTTGTATCTAATATGAAAGCCAAGAAGTCCCGCATCAAACCCGA
This sequence comes from uncultured Opitutaceae bacterium, assembly GCA_964526145.1. GTDB lineage: Bacteria > Verrucomicrobiota > Verrucomicrobiia > Opitutales > Opitutaceae > UBA2377. Next base: position 4,955 of record CAZGJB010000138.1, on the reverse strand, counting down.
GGCAGTGAACGCGGCCCTCGCCGCCCGGAAGGGGCCCGTGTCCCGGTTCATCGCCCGGCACTACCGCCACTTCAACGCCGCCGCCCTCGTCGATGCCGCCAAGGGCTACGAGGCCCACCTGGCCGCGGGCGGCAAGATGCTGGTCACCCTCGCCGGGGCCATGTCCACCGCCGAGCTCGGCATCTCGTTGGCTGAGATGATCCGCCGCGACAAGGTCCACGCCATCGTCTGCACCGGCGCCAACCTCGAGGAGGACATCTTCAACCTCGTGGCGCACGACTACTACGAGCGCGTGCCGCATTACCGGCACCTCACCGCCGCCGACGAGCAGGACCTGCTCAACCGCCACATGAACCGCGTCACCGACACGTGCATCCCCGAGATGGAGGCCATGCGCCGCATCGAGGCCGCCGTGGCCGATGAGTGGGTGGCGGCTGACCGGGCCGGCGAGCGCTACTTCCCGCACGAGTTCATGTACAAGGTGCTGCGCAGCGGAAAGCTGAAGCGGCATTACCAGATCGACCCGAAGAACTCGTGGATGCTGGCCGCCTGCGAGAAGAACCTGCCCATCATCGTCCCCGGCTGGGAAGATGCCACGCTTGGCAACATGTACGCCGGCCGCGTCGTCACGGGCGAGATCAAGCACGTGCACACCGTCCGCACGGGCATCGAGTACATGGCCTGGCTCGCCGGCTGGTACACGAAGACCGCGAAGAAACTGCGCAACGGCGAGGGCTCGATCGGCTTCTTCCAGATCGGCGGCGGCATCGCCGGCGATTTCCCGATCTGCGTCGTCCCGATGCTCCATCAGGACCTCGGCCGCACGGGCGTGCCGCTCTGGGGCTACTTCGCCCAGATCAGCGACTCGACCACAAGCTACGGCAGCTACTCCGGCGCCGTCCCCAACGAGAAGATCACCTGGGGCAAGCTCGGGGCGAAGACGCCCAAGTACATCATCGAGAGCGACGCCACCATCGTCGCCCCGTTGATCTTCAGCTGGGTCTTGGGCGATTGACCCGGCTGCCGCATGTCCAACGCCCTCGCCGCCGAAAAGTCGCCTTATCTGCGCCAGCACGCCGACAACCCCGTGGCGTGGTTGCCATGGGGCGAGGCCGCCTTCGCCAAGGCGCGGGCCGAGCAGAAGCCCATCTTCCTCAGCATCGGCTACTCCACGTGCCACTGGTGCCACGTGATGGCGCACGAGTGCTTCGAGGACGCCGACATCGCCGCGCTCCTCAACGAGCACTTTGTCCCGATCAAGGTGGACCGCGAGGAGCGGCCCGACGTGGACAAGGTCTACATGAGCTACGTGCAGGCCATGACCGGCCATGGCGGCTGGCCGCTGAGCGCCTGGCTCACGCCCGAACTCAAGCCATTCTTCGGCGGCACGTATTTCCCGCCGGAGGACCGGCACGGTCGTCCGGGATTTCCGACGCTCCTCCGGGCCATCGCCCGCGGCTGGGAGACGGAGCGCGACAAACTTGTCGCCGAGGGCGAGCGGGCGCTGGGCACGCTGCGCGAGTACTATGGTCGGCCGGCTGAGGCCGCCGGCGAGGCCGACGATCTGCCGGTTGCGGGCAGCGGGGCGTTCGAGCGCTGCTTCCAGCATTTCTACGAATCCTTCGATCCCAAATGGGGCGGGTTCGGCAGCGCGCCGAAGTTTCCGCGGTCGGCGAATTTCAATTTTCTTTTCCGGGTCGCAGCCATCCAGGGCGTCACGACCGAGGTGGGTGCCGAGGCGGTCAAGCTCGCCACCGCGACGCTGCGGGCCATGGCGCAGGGCGGCCTGCACGACCACGTGGGCGGCGGCTTTCACCGCTACTCGGTGGACGAGCAGTGGTTCGTGCCGCACTTCGAGAAGATGCTCTATGACCAGGCGCAACTGGCCGTGAGCTACCTCGAGGCCCAGCAGGCGACCGGCCAGCCGACCTTTGGCTGGATCGCCCGCGGCATCCTCGAGTACGTGACGCGCGACCTGACCCATCCGGCGGGCGGATTCTACACCGCGGAGGACGCCGACAGTCCGTTGGACGCGACGGGTACGGCGCACGCGGAAGGGGCCTTCTACGTTTGGTCGGCCGAGGAACTGCAGGCGCTCCTGGGCGACGACTACGCCCTTTGCGCGACGCATTTCGGCATCGAGCCCGGCGGCAATGTCGCCCCGGCGCAGGACCCGCACGGCGAGTTCCGCGGCAAGAACGTCCTGATGGCGCGCGCTCCGCTGGCGGTCTCCGCTGAGAAATGCGGGCTCAGCCCGGAACAGGCCGAGGCGAAGCTCGTGGGGATGCTCGACCGCCTGCGCACCGTGCGCGCGTCGCGTCCGCGTCCGCACCTCGACAACAAGATCCTCGCCGCGGGCAACGGCCTGATGATTTCCGCCTTCGCCAAGGCGCATCAGGTGCTGGGCGAGCCGGCCCACCTTGCCACCGCCACGCGCGCGGCGGAGTTTCTCCAGCGCGAACTGTACGACCCCGCGCGGGGGATCCTTTTCCGCAGCTGGCTCGACGGCCGCGGCACCACCGAGGGCTTTGCCGAGGATTACGCATGTGTCGTGCAGGGTCTGCTCGACCTCTACGAGGCAGGCTTCGAGGTTCGCTGGCTCCAATGGGCCGTCGCGCTGCAGGCGACCATGGATCGGATCTTCTGGGACGAGGCGGGCGGCGGTTACTTCAACTCGCGGGCCGACGATGCGTCGATCGTGCTGCGGCTGAAGGAGGACTACGACGGGGCCGAGCCTGCGCCCGGTTCGCTCGCGGCGCTGAATCTCCTGCGCCTCGCGGCCCTGACGGGCGACGACGACGGTGCCCGCCGGGCGCGGGCCCTGCGTACGATCGCCGGCCTGCGCCCCCAGTGGGAGCGGGCCCCCCAGGCGCTGCCGCAGCTCCTATGCGCCCTTGCGCAGGCCCTTGATCCGGCCCGTCACGTCGTCCTGGCCGGTGACCCGGCGCAACCTGACTTCCAAGCCCTGGCCGCGGTGTTGCATGAAAACCTCGGGCCCCGGCGCGCGTTGCTGGCCGCCGATGGCCAGGCCGGGCAGGCTTGGCTGGCGGCCCGGATGCCATGGATCAAGGACATGCGGCCTTTGGGTGGCCGGGCGACGGCGTACGTTTGCGAGCGGGAGACCTGCCAGGCGCCGGTTTCGGATCCCAACGAGTTGCGGCGATTACTTACTGCGGCAGGGAAATAGGTAGTTTCCCGGATTGCGGTACAATTGGAGCCAAAAGAGAAGACTTTCATGAAGATCCTCGCCGTCGAAGACGACAAGATGGCCCTGATGATGATGCGTCAGGCCCTATTGCGTCTGGGGCACGAGGTGATCGAGGCGCGGGATGGTCGGGAGGCGTGGGCCAAGCTGCAGCGCGAACCGGTGCGCGTCGTCGTGAGCGATTGGGAGATGCCGGAGGCCGACGGCCTGGAGCTGTGCCGCCGCATCCGCGCGCGCCGCAAGGCCGACTATGCGTACTTCATCCTCGTCACCGCCCGCGACGCTTCCGAGGAGAACCAGCAGAACGCCATGGATGCGGGCGTGGACGATTTCCTGACCAAGCCGCTCGACGTGTTCGAACTGCGCATGCGCCTCCGCACCGCCGAGCGCATCCTCAAGTACACGACCCAGGTCCGTCAGCTCGAGGAACTGCTGCCGATCTGCTCCTACTGCAAAAAGATCCGCGACGACCAAAACTACTGGCAGCAGATGGAGGGCTACATCAACGAGCGCACGGGCAGCGAGTTCAGCCATTCCATCTGCCCCGACTGCTATCAGCGCGTGATCGTGCCCGAGCTGGAAAAACTGAAGGCGCAGCAGTAGCTTCGCCGGCATGGACGAACGCGTACTGCGCCTGGAAGAGAAGGTCGCCTACCTCGAGCGGCACATCGTCGAGCAGGACAAGGCCATGCTCGAGCTGAACGAGCAGGTCGCCCGCCTGCGTGCGGCGCTCCTGGCGTTGCGCGAGCGGGTGCCGGATGCCGGCCTCACTGGCGAAGGGCAGGCACCCGAGGACGAGCGCCCGCCGCATTATTGACGGGCCCTACCGCCCGCTCTTCACGCCGCTGGCGAGCAGCGTCTCGAAATGCGGCTCCTCGGGCTCACGCGCGACGGCGTTGACCTCGACCTTGATGAAACCGGCCTTCTTGAGGAAGCCGTGCAGGGCGCTTTCCTTGAAGCCGAGCCAGACGTCGGCGTACAGCTCTCGGGCCTTTTCGAAGGAGTGCTCGTTGAGGTCGAGGATGAGCACCTGGCCGCCGGGCTTGAGGATGCGGTAGGCCTCCTCGACCGCGACCTGCGGGTGCTGGGCGTGGTGCAGGGCCTGGCTCAGGATCGCGAGGTCCACGGAGCGGTCGGCCAGGGGCACGGCCTCGATGTCGCCGTGCTTGTAGGCGAGGTTGTCCAAGCCGTTCTTGCGGGCGAGTTCGGTGCCGACCTCGACCATGCGCTCGGAGTTGTCGATGCACCAGACCTGCTTCGCGCGGCGCGCCAGCAGCTGCGAGACGAGCCCTTCGCCGGCGCCGAGGTCAGCGATGGTGATCGCCGGGGTGAGGCGCAGGGCGAGGTGGCCGATGGCCTCCCAGGAGCGGCCGGGGCAGTAGTTTTTGCCGAGCCGGCCGGCGATCAGGTTGAAATACTGTTCCTGCGTGCGGCGGCGCTTCTGCAGGATGCGGTCGAGATTGGCGCGGTCCTCGGCCAGCGCCGGCTGGCCGGCCACGGCCTCGAGCGAGGCGCGCAGGAGCGCGAGCACGGCGGGCGGCAGGTGCGGGCGGAGCGAGTAGAAGGCATTCTTGCCCTCGCGGCGGTCGGAGACGAAGCCGGCTTGGCGCAATTGGGCGAGCTGCGAGGAAATGCGCGACTGGCCCATGCCGAGGACCTCCTGCAGCTCGGCGACAGAGAGCTCCTCCTTCATCACCAGCGCCAGCAGGCGCAGGCGCGTCGGCTCGCCGACGGCGCGCAGCACGGCGAC
>CAZGJB010000137.1:0-9487 GCA_964526145.1 uncultured Opitutaceae bacterium | reverse complement strand
CGGAAGACATTCCCCTGCTGCTGGCGCACTTCATCGCGATCTTTGCCAAGGAGAACGGGCTGACGCCGCTGACGATCGAGCCCGGCGCGGTGCAGACGCTGCAGCGCTACCCTTGGCCGGGCAACATCCGCGAGCTGCGCAATTTCTGTGAGAACGTCGTCGTGATGTACCGCGGCAAGACCCTGAGCGAGTACGACCTCGACCCGCGGTTCCGCGGGGCCGCGCCGGCGCTGCCGGTGGCGGGCACCGTGGCGCCGGTGACCAATCCGCTGTCGGTCGCGGAGAACGAGAAGCGACTTCTGCGCGAGGCGTTGATCAAGTCCCGGGGCAACCGCACGAAGGCGGCGGAGCTCATGGGCATCAGCCGGCGGACGCTGCACCGCAAGCTGGTCGAGTGGCCGGAACTCGACGTGCAGGACTGAGCCGGCCCGATGAAGACGCCGCGCACGATCCAGGAGTGGATTCACTGGCTGGAGATGGGGGCGGGCGCCCGCTGGGTGCGCCGCGCCGCGGTCTTGGTCGTCGGCCTGGTCCTGTCGCTCCTCGTCGCCTGGAAGCAGTTTCACGGCCCGGGCAGCGAGGCGGTCCTCGTGCAGGCGGACGTCGGCCGGCAGCTCGCGCGGGGCGCCGGGTTCACGACGCAGGTCAATTACCCCCAGACCGTCGCGGTGCTCGAGGCGCGCGGGATGGGTTTCGAGCCCAAGCGGCCGCTGCCCGAGCTGCATCAGGCGCCGCTGTATTCGCTGGTCATCGGTGCCGGACTCTGGGTGCTGCCGGAAGCGACGCGCGAGGCGCTCTTCGCCAAGGCGCCGGCGCCGCCGGACGGGTTTGCGGCCGATTACTTTCTGCTCGGGTTGAATCTCGTGCTGCTGTGGCTGGCGGCTTGGCTCACGTATGACCTCGGGCGGCGCCTGTTCGAGCCGCGAGTGGGGTGGGTGGCGGCGCTCGGCGTGATGCTGTCGGTGCCCCTCTGGCGGCACACGGTGGCGGTCAACGGCCTTCCGCTGCTGATGGTGCTGACGCTGGTGGCTTTCCGGCTGTGGTGGGAATTGGAGCAGGCGCTGGCGGAATCCCGCCGGTCGACCTTGGCTTGGGCGGCGGGGCTGGGGGCGACCAGCGGGCTCATGTTCCTGGCCGAGTACTCGGCCGGGGCGCTGGTGCTCGTGGTGCTGGCCCATGGGTTCTGGCGTTTCCCGCCTGCGCGCCGGTGGCTCGCGGCGGCGGCGGTGATCGGGGCGTTTCTGGTCGTCACGGGCCCCTGGATCGGTCGCAACCTGGTGCTGACCGGCTCGCCCGTGGGGCTCGCGCTGCAGAACGTGGCGCTGAAGGCCGGCGACTCCACGGCCGAGCCGGATCGCGTGCTGGCCACCCTTTCGGCCGAGATGCTGCGGGTCGACCTCAACAAACTGGACAACAAGACGCTGACCTCCCTGCAGGAAACGGTGACCTCGCGGCTCTGGGCCGGTGGCGCCCTCTGGTTCACGGCGTTTTTTGTCACCGGGTGGCTGTATTCGTTCCGGCAGGCGGGCGTGGATCGCCTGCGCTGGGTGTTCACGCTGGCGCTGGGGGTCCTCGTGCTGGTCCAGGCGGTGTGCAATTCCGGGGCGAGCGAGCGGCTGCCGGTCTATTACCTGTCGCCGCTGATCATTCTGTTCGGGGCGGCGTTCTTCTTCCTGCTCGTCGGCAGCAGCCCGCTGCTGGCGGCCTGGCCGCGGTTGGCGGCTGCGGCGCTTCTTTCCCTCCAGGTGGTGCCACTTGTGCACGATGCGTTGGAGCCGCGGCGGCTACATTTCAACTACCCGCCGTATTTTCCCGGGCTGTTTCAGGGAATGAGGCAGGAACTCGAACGCCGCGGGGCGACGGATCGGTTCGTTGCCATGGCCGACGTACCGGCTGGCGCAGTCTGGTACGGTGACCAGAGGGTCTGGGCGCAGCCGGACCGGCTGCGCGATTTTTTTGCCGTGACACTCGAGGAGGACGTGGGCCTTTTGCTTTTGACGCCGCGAAGCCTAGAACGGCCGTTTTTTGCTGATCTCGCGCTCGCTCAGGCAAATGCGATCAACACCCGCACCCACGGGATCGAACGGTTTGGCGACTGGAGCCGCGTGTATGCCGGACTCGCCAAGGGTTCACTTCCGGTCGATTTTCCTCTGCAAGCGCCCCAGCGGATCAGCGATAACCTCTACGTTCTGATGAATCCGGCGCTGCCCCGCCCACTGCAAAAGTAATTGCTAACTGGCGATCAGACAATTTTATAGGGCAGAGCAATCTGTCTTTATGTCCAAACTGAACTCGCCATTGCTGCCGCTCCTGGGCCTATGGGCGGCTTCCCACTTGGGAGCAGTGTATGCGCCCATTCCCGAGCAGGAGCAGGGTAAGGATTTTTCCGCATCGATTAGGGTCGGCGCATCACACGACAGCAACATCTTCGGCGCCGCGAGCGGCGCCGTCAGCAGCGCCGTTTACTCGTTTGAGCCCAACCTGAAATTCAACCGGTCGTTGACCGACCAGACCTTTTTTTCGGCCTCCTACCGCCTGACGCTTGATCGCATGGAGGACCGGCCGGGTGATCGGACGCTGGACAGCCATGACGCCAATATCCGGTTGGCGCACGCCTTCAGCCAGGCGACGAACATCGACATCAGCGATAATTACACCGTGGCGAAGAATCCGGAGTCGCTCCTCGCCGGCATCCCGCTCAACACCGACCAGTCGTTCAAGCGCAACCAGCTCGACGGTCGCTTTGTCACCAACCTCAGCGAACGGGCGAATGCCACCCTAAAGGCCCGCACGGTCAGATACCGGTACGACAATGCCACCCTCGGCGCCAGCCTGGACCGGACGGAAAGCCTCCTGGGTGCGGCCGTGAGCTTCGACGTCGTGCCTGAAATGAAGGCCGTCGGTGAATTCCGCCGTCAGGACGTGGGCTACAGGTCTGCAGGTTCCAGCAAGGACAAGGAGTCGAATTTCCTCATCGGTGGTCTCGATTACGAGGTCGCTGAGAAGCTGTCGGCCTCGGGTCGGCTCGGTTACGAGTGGCGCAAGCGCGAGGGCGCGGGCGACACCGACGTGCCGTATGTCGAGCTTTCGGCCAAGTACGACTACGCCGAGAAGTCCTATGTCACCGGCGGCTACATCCACACGATCGAGGAGGCCTCGAACGTCGCGCAGTTCACCGATACACGGGTCAACCGCCTCTTCGTCAATGTCCAACATGCCGTCAGCGCGATGGTCGTGACCTCGACCTCATTCACCTACGAACCGTCGACCCTGCTTGGTCGCGCGGGGCAGGCCGACGTCGAAGAGACTACCACGCGGTTTGGCTTCGCGATGACGTACCTGCCCACGCAGCATTGGGCGATCTCCGCAACCTACGACAACGACCGGGTGAAGTCCGATGACCCGAACCGCGGCCTGAAGCGCAACCGTTACGGCGTCAACGCCGCCTACTCGTTCTGAGCCGGTGTCGCATCCCCGGCGGAATACTCTGAGCTTGCTGCCGTTTGCCGCGGCAAGTTCGCTCGCCTGACTCCATGGTAGCCACACCCGCCAGCAAAGACCAGGCGTCGCTCGCCGACTTCCTGCAAATCCTGCGGCTGCGCAAGGCGCTCATCGCCCTGATCCTCGCGCTGGTGCTCGTGACGACGCTGATCGTCACCGCCTTCCTGCCCAAGTGGTACCTCGCCACCACCAAGATCCGCGTCGAGAAGCCCGAGAGCGAGGTGAAGCTCTTCCAGACGCAGACCTCCAACTACTACGACCCGTATTTCCTGCAGGACCAGTTCCGCATCATCCAGTCCGAGAAAATCATCTACCCCGTCATCGAGAACCTGCAGCTCAACACCCGCCTCGCCGAAAGCCTGGGCGTCACGGGTGCGCTGACCAACGCGATCTCCTTCCGCTACCTCGTCGAGAAGATGCTGCGCGTCGAGTCGCCCCGCGGCTCCTCCCTGATCGAGGTGAGCGTCTTCGCGCAGGACCCGGCCTTGGCCGCGCTCATTGCCAACGAGATCGCCCGCGTGTACTCCGAGGACCGCATCGCCCTCGCCACCTCCGGCCAGCGCGAGGGCATGGCCCAGCTGAAACAGGAGCTTCTTTCGCAGGAGCGCATCGTCACGGAACAGCGCGACGCGGTTGAGAAGCTGCGCAAGGACCTCAATATTTCCGGCGTCGACCTCAACGCCCGCTACAGCGACATGGAGATCGAGACGCTGCGCCAGATGCAGAACTCGCTCATCGCGCTCAGCGTCGACGCCATCGGCCGCAAGACCCGCTGGGAGCGCTTCAAGGGCATCCCGATGGAGGAGCGCCTCAACCTGGTGAACTCCGAGCTCATTCAGGACGTCAACATCCAGAATCTCCTCCAGGCCTTCCTGATGGCCGACCAGACCCTCACCAAGCTCAAGGGCCGCCTCGGCGAGGCGCATCCCGAGCTCATCGCCGCCACCGGCAACCGCCAGAAGATCCGCGAGCAGCTCGAGGCCCTGCTGCGCGGCTATGAGAGCTCGCTCGAGATCTCGTGGAACGAGGCCGAGGCGCGCGTCGCCGAGCTGAAGAAGCAGCTGGCGCAGGCCAAGGTCGACCAGATCCTCTCCGCCCGCGACCGCATGCGACCGTTCGAGGAGGCCGCCCAGAGGTTGGACGACGAGACCCGGCTGCTCACCACGCTGAAGCTCACGCTCCGCCAGCGGGAAATCGACTTTCAAGTGCCGAAGAAGACCATCGAGATCCTCAACACGGCGGAGCCGACCCGCCGGGCGAGCAAGCCAAGCTGGGCGCTCAACATCGGCTTCGCCGCGGTCTTTGGCCTGCTCTTGGGCGTCGGCGTCGCCGTGCTCATGGAGTATTTCGACACCAGCTTCCGCAACGTCGCCGACGTCGAGACGCGCCTCAAGCTGCCCGTGCTGGGCGTGATCCCGTTCGACCAGGGCCATGAGGATCACGATCACCCCGACCCCGCCGGGCACGAACCCTTCCGGGTGTTGCACACCAACCTCAACCTCGCCCTCAAGCCCGGCCAGTCCAGCGCCCTCGTGCTGTTCTCCGCCGGCCCGGGCGAAGGCAAGTCGACGACGCTCCACCGCCTCACGCGCCTGATGGCCTCGGCGGGTGAGAGGGTCCTCCTCATCGATTCCGACCTGCGTCGTCCCACCCAGCACCGCCTGGCCCAGCGGCCCAAGGAGCCGGGACTCAGCGACCTTCTGCTGGGCGACAAGGCCTTCGACGAGGTCCTGCAGCGCGGCGTGGCCCCGGGGCTCGACTTCATCCCCAGCGGCGGCGCCGGCGGCTTTACCCTGAGCCTCCTCTACGTCAATCGCCTGCGCGAGCTCATCGCCGGCCTCAAGGGACGTTACGACAAGATCATCTTCGACTCACCGCCGATCATCGGCGTGAGCGACGCGTCCGTCCTCGCCAGCGTCGTGGATGGCGCCGTGCTCCTCATCCAGCACCGCCGCAATCCCCAGAGCATGGTCGTCCGCGCGCAGCAGATCGTGGATGCCATCAAGACCCCACTCCTTGGCGTCGTCCTGAACCAGGTGCCCACCGGCAGCGGCGAGGACTACGGCTACTACACGCACAATTACTCGTACTACAGCGAGAGCGGAAAAAAGCCGCGGCGCAGCAGCGCCAAGGCACCCGAGGCCGGCGGCCCCGACCGCCTTGAGCTGAAGGAACCGGACCGGAAGGGTTGAAGGGTACGGGCGCAGTTCCCGGCAGATTTTTCCCGCAAAATAGCTGTTGACGAAGCCGTCCGCGGGCCTACTTCTTGCACCCTGCTCTGCGGGTGTAGCTCAGTTGGTAGAGCACCACCTTGCCAAGGTGGACGTCGAGAGTTCGAGTCTCTTCGCCCGCTCCATTTCAAAATCGAAGCCCCGGTAGCCCAAAAGGTTATCGGGGTTTTGCTTTGTGGAGTTGGGTGCCGGTCAACGAAGGACAGGAGGTCGTTTATAGGCCCGCTATGTCGCCGAATCCGAAGGCAGCGGCGCCGGGTGGCTGGCGCGTGGGGCGCCGTGCAGGCGGCTGGCGTGGCGGGAGAACTGGTAGGTCGCGAGGGCGATGATGACCGCAGCCACGCCGACCGCGGTCCGCGGGCCGGCGGAGGCGGCGATCATCCCGGCGAACAGGGCCCCGACCGGGAACAGGCCCTGACCCATCGCGAAGAGCCCCATCACACGGCTGCGCTTGTCGTCCGCCACCTGCGCCTGGATCAGGGTGTTGCAGCCTGCCATGCACAGCACGGCGCCAAAGCCATTGAGGGCGAGGCAGACGTAGGCGAGCGACAGCATCGGGCTGAGGGAAAAGCCAGCCTGGGCGGCCGACACGGCCACGCCGCCGGCCACCACCCAGCGCGCGAGGCCGTGCGAGGTCTTCCGGCTGGCGAGCAGCAACGCGCTGACGAGCGCACCAACGCCGACCGCGGAGTACATGTGGCCGAGGGTGATGCTGGTGCCGTGAAAGATATCCCGCGCAAACACCGGCGCGAGCGTGCCCGCCGTGAACCCGGCGAAGGCCACCACCGGCACCAGGAGCAGGGGCGGACGCAGCAGGGCGGAGGTGCGCGCGTAGTCGAGGCCCGCCCGGAGCTCGGTCAACGGGTGCGCGGGTGCCGCCGGCGGACGCTGGGGCAGGTTGCGCATCATGATCAGCGACGCGAGAATCCCGGCATAGCTCATCGCATCGAGGGCGTAGCAGATCTCCGGGCCCTTCGTGGCGATCAGCCAGCCGGCCATCGCGGGCCCGATCAGCCGGGTGACGTTGAACAGCGAGGAATTGAGCGCGATCGCGTTGGGCAGCCCGGCCTTGTCGCCGACCAGGTCGACGATGAACGACTGCCGGGTGGGAAACTCGACGGCATTGATCAGCCCGCGCAGGGCCGACAGCGCCAGCAGCCAACCCACCGTGATGTGGCCGGTGTACGCGAACAGCGCCAAGATGAGCGATTGCACGGCGCATAGCACGTTGAGCCACCACATCAGGCGCTGCCGGTTCACCCGGTCGCCCCAGATGCCGCCCAGGGGCGCGAGGAGCAGGATCGGGATTTGGTGGGCAAAGGCCAGCAGGCCCACCAGGAACGGGCTGTTCGACAATTCGTAGATCAGCCAGGCCGAGGCCGTCACGGTCATCCAGTTGCCCAGGAGCGACAGGCCCTGACCCGCGAAGAACAGCCGGTAGTTGCGGGAGTTCAGGGCGTGGAGGACGGCAGGAAAGCGCACGGCAGGGGTCCATCGGACACATCCGCCGCGACGGCGTCAAACCTGCTGGTGCCCGGCCTCGCGGTGAAGGGTTGACGACCGTGACCTACGGGTAGGACGCGGCGTACCTTGACCGGTGCGGGGAAACCGGCGAATCCCTCCGCAGTAGCCCAGAGTCCCGCGATGACCCGTTCCCCAGTCTCCGGAATCCCGCCTGACCGTTCAGGCCCGACCTTTACGCCGCCCACGTTGGATGGCTTCCACGGCATCTGGTATGGCTACACCGACGGCACGTATTACGCCGGTGGGCTTGGCACGTTTCCCCAGCAGATCCACCCGATGGCCCACCACGCGGCCAAGGTGGGGCGCACCTTCTTCGTCTGGGGCGGCGCACGACCGGGGAAGCCCGGGAACCTGCTCACGACGATTTCGTATTTCGACCACGCCACCGGCCGCGTCGCCCGGCCGCGCGTGCTGAACGAACGGCACACGAACGACGGCCACGACACGCCCTCGCTCCTGGTCGACCCGGCCGGATACATCTACGTTTTCTCCAACGCCCACGGCACGCTGCGCGACGCATTCATCTACCGGAGCACGCGGCCCTACGAGATCGATGAATTCGAGACGGTCCTCGCCTTGGACAAGGCCTGCAACTTTTCCTACGCGCAGCCCTGGTACATCGACGGCGAGGGCATTTTGCTCCTGCACTCGTTCTACGGCCGGGTCGACCCGATCCGCCGGCTCTACCTGAACTCCAGCCGCGACGGCCGCCGCTGGGACCACCGCTGGAAACTCGAGGGCCGCGGCGCCCGGCCGGCCTTTGCCCTGATCCCGGGCGGCAGCTACCAAGTCAGCCGGGCGCACGGCCGCATCGTCGGCACGATGTTCGACTATAATGTCGATGCCGCCGGGCGCACGAATCTCTACTACGTGCAGACCGCCGATTTCGGCCGCACCTGGCAGACGGCGGACGGCACGACCGTCGCCCTGCCGTTCACCCAGGTCCGCAACCCCGCGCTGGTCCGCGACTACGAGGCCGAGCATCTCTACGTCTTCATGAAGGAGATCGCGTTCGATGCGCGGGGCCAGCCGGTGCTGCTCTACCTCACGACCCCGACCGAGGTCAACGACGCCACCACGCCCCGGCAGTGGCGCACCGCGCATTACCGCGCGGCGCAACGGCGCTGGGAAATCCGCGATGCGTTCGTCTCGGACAACAACTACGACCACGGCACCTTCGCGATCGAGTCCGACGGCGCCTGGCGCGTGATCGCGCCGACCTCGCCCGGTCCGCAGCCCGGTCGCACGGGCGGAGACATGGAACTGTGGACGAGCCGCGACGAGGGCACCACCTGGCGGCGCCACGCGCAGCTCACGCATGGTGGTCGCTTCAACCACACTTTCGCCCGGCAACCGCTGCACGCGCACGACGATTTCTACGCCTTCTGGGCCGACGGCGACGTCAACGGCGAGTCGGAGTCCGCGCTGTACTTCACCGACCGCCTCGGCACCGCCGTCTGGCGCCTCCCGCAGAAGATGCGCGGCGCGATGGCCCGGCCCAAGCCCGTCTTCGGCCCCATCCTCTTTCCCTGAGCCGGCGGGCGTTCGCCGCCGGCTGCGCGCTTGCGCCCGCTGCGGCCGCGGGCAGGCTCGCGGGGCATATCCCCATGCGAAAATTCAATGTCGGCATCATCGGTTACGGGTGGGCGGCGACCGCGCACATCGAGGCGATCAACCAGGGCACGGGCGGGCAGGTGACGGCCGTTTGTTCGTCGCGCGAACTCGATCCGGCCGCGCTCGCGGCGAAGCACGGCGGTCCGGTCAAGGTTTACCGGCGACCGGCTGACCTGCTGGCGGACCCGGCGATCGAGGTCGTCGACATCACCACCTATCCCTGGGAACACGCCGACCTTGCGGTGGCGGCGGCGCAGGCGGGCAAGCACATCCTCCTGGAGAAGCCGATGGCACTCGCGTTGTCCGACCTGCGGCGGGTCGAGGCCGCGGTGAAAGCGGCGGGCGTGCAGTTCTGCATCTGCTTCGAGTGCCGGTGGTCGAGCCAGTTCCTCGGCATCAAGGCCCTGATCGACCGCGGGGAGATCGGGCGCGTGCACTATGGCGAGGTGGACTATTTCCACGGGTGCGGCCCGTGGTACGGCCAGTACCGCTGGAACGTCACCCGCCGTGGCGGCGGCTCGAGCCTGCTCTCGGCGGGCTGCCATGCCCTCGATGCGCTGCGGCTGTGCATGGGCGGGGAAGTCGAGGAGGTCATGAGCTACGCGACCCAGTCGGCC
>CAZGJB010000136.1:0-9487 GCA_964526145.1 uncultured Opitutaceae bacterium | reverse complement strand
TCTTCGCCGACCACGCCATCCGCCTTGTCGGCAACGGCACGACCGGCGCCAACAAGGACGGCTTCCACCTGCGCAACGTGAACGTCGTCCGCGACCTCGAGATCACGCGGTTCGGCGACTTCCGCCGCGTGCGCGAGGGCGAGCCCGACCCGAAGTCGGGCCAGCCGCTCAAGATCGCCCGCGCGATCGAGGTCGGTCACGTCTTCAAGCTCGGCACCAAGTATTCCGAGAAGTTCGGCGCCGTCTACACCGACGACCAGAAGCAGTCGCACCCGATGGTCATGGGCTGCTACGGCATCGGCATCAGCCGCACGCTGCAGGCCGTCATCGAGCAGAGCCACGACGCCGACGGCATTGTCTGGCCGTGGAACGCCGCGCCCTTCCAGGTGCTGATCTGCGTCCTCGACCCGCAGCTGCCGGAGGCGATGGACCTGGCCCGCAAGCTGGGCGCCGCGGCCGAGTCGGCCGGCGCTGAGGTGCTCATCGACGATCGCGCGGAGCGTCCGGGCGTGAAGTTCAAGGACGCCGACCTCATCGGCATCCCGCTGCGCCTCACCATCGGCGGCAAGGGCCTCAAGGAAGGCATCTTCGAGCTCAAGTGGCGCGCGCAGAAGGACATCGCCAAGGTGCCCCTCGCCGAGGCGGAGGCGCGCGTCGCCGCCGCCGTGCGCGAGGCCGCGGCGAAGGCATGATCTGGGCGAAGGGCAATCCTTACGCCGCCCCCGCGGTCCAGGGCGAGACCGAGCTCGCGCTCCAGGGCCGCTGGCGCGTGGTCGTGTTGAACGACCCCGTGAACCTCATGTCCTACGTGGTCATGGTGTTCAAAAAGGTCTTCGGCTTCGACGACGCCACGGCGCGCAAGCACATGCTCGAGGTCCACGAGCAGGGCCGCTCCATCGTGTGGTCGGGCCTGCGCGAGAAGGCCGAGGCCTACGCGTACACATTGCAGCAATGGCACCTCACCGCCATCCTGGAGCCCGATGAAGCGCATTGAGATCAAGCTGAGCCTGCCGGTGGTGGCGCCGCTCCTCGATGTCATCAAGGAGCTGGGCGGCGATCTGCAGAAGCACCTGGCGGCCCCGCTGGCCATCGGCGATCTCGACCCGGACTTCCATGCCTCGTGGGTGGACGATCTCCTGGTGGCCCAGAACGAGGACGTGCGCGTCCTGCTGGCGCTGTTCAACGAGGAGTTCTTCTCCGAGGGCGTGGTCGCGATCGACGAGGACAACGCCGAGAACGTCGTGCGCGCCTGCGCCGCCGTCCGCCTGCGCCTCCGCACCCGCCACCTGCAGGTCTTCGACGAGGAGACCCTCGAGACCGGCGAGGTCGAGCTCGGCAAGCTCCAGGAACCCCTGCGCAAGGCCTTCCTGTGCTACCTGTTCCTCGCGACCCTGCAGGAGCTGGTCATCCAGCACCTCGACTCGTCGATCATCGGGGGGTGAATCCTCCGATATTCCGCGCTTCTCGTTTGACGAGGGCACCGGTCGACCTACGGTGACCCCCGACACCCTGCAGTGTTCGAGGTGCTTTCAATAACCGCTCTTTGCCTTTGAATCATTACGGGAGCTGAACCCGCCGCGGAAGATGCCAGGCCGTAAATCGGAAGGCAGACGCTGTGGAGGAGGCGCCCACCTAAACGCAAAAAGGTCTTGAGCCTTTGGGCATACGGCACAGGCGGGGTGTTACTTTTACTTTCCCCAACCCGCATCCAACCATGGAACGACTGCCCTACTACCAACTCCTCCACATCCTGTCGCTGATCGTGCTGACCGCGCACACGTTCATGGCGTTCGCCAATCCGGCTCCCGAGAACCGCAAGCAGACAATGATCATCACGGGCATTGCCGCGCTCCTCATGTTCATCAGCGGGTTCGGCATGCTCACCATCAACAAGATCCCCTTCCTGACCGGCTGGGTGATCGTGAAGCTGGTCTGCTGGCTCGGCCTTTCCGCCCTGGCTGGCGTCGTCTATCGCAAGGCGCACCTGCGCGGCACCCTCAGCTACGTCGCCCTGGCCTGCATCGCCGTCGCCGTGACGATGGTGTACTTCCGCCCGGGCTTCTGAGCCGTCGCGCGGTCTTTTCCATGGTTGTTCGGCGCCGCCCTGCATGAAGACCGGCGGCGCCGAGAGTCTTTGCGGGTTGTGGATCGATGACGATGGGCGCGCCCATCTCGCGGTAGCCACGCCGGATGGTGGCCGCACCGAGCGCACGGCGGATTTCCGCCCCTTTGCCTGGCTGACCGACGCGGCCGGGCAGCCCTCCGCGGCCGGCGTGACGGTCGAGTCGCTGCGCGGCCCGGGCGTCTTCACGCAACTGGCCCACGCCGACAGCCTGGCGACCTACGACGGCCTGCAGAAGCTCGTCGCGCCCGCCGACCTCGACCTGGTCAAGCCCTACGAGAGCCAGTATCTCCTCCAGACCCGCCAGCGCCTCTATGCCGACCTCACCTTCGGCCAGTTGCGGCGGTGCCAGCTCGACATCGAGACCGCCTCCGAGGACGGCGACTTCAGCAACGCCGCCAAGGCCGGCGACCGCGTCCTCGCGATCGGGCTGCGCTTCGGCACCCGCGAGCGTCTCCTGGTCCTTGCGGAACTGACCGATGCCGCGGAGAAGGCGCTGCTCGAGGAGTTCAACGCCGTCCTGCGCGCCGAGGACCCCGACGTGATCGAGGGGCACAACATCTTCAAGTTCGACCTCGACTACCTCCGCCAGCGCTGCCGCCGCCACAAGGTGGCCTGCGCCTGGGGCCGGTTCGGGGAGCGGGCGACCTTCCGCAACAGCCGCCTGAAAGTCGCCGAGCGCTGGATCGACTTCCCGCGCTGCGACCTGCCGGGCCGCGCGGTCGTCGACACCTACCTGCTGGTGCAGTTGTACGACCTCACCACGCGCGAGCTGACGTCCTTCGGCCTGAAGGACGTGGCGGTCCATTTTGGCATCACCGACGAGGACAGCGCCACGCGCACGTACCTCGCGGGCAACCGGATCTTCGATGCCTACGAGAACGACCGGGCGCGTTTCCTGGCCTACCTCGGCGACGACCTGCGCGAGACCCAGGGCATCGCCGACCGGCTGCTGCCGACGTATTTCGAGCAGACGCGGACGTTCCCGATTCTGCTGCAGGACGCCACGCTGCGCGGCACCACCGGCAAGATCGACCTGCTATTCCTCGAGCGCTACTACCACGAGCGCCACGCGTGCCCGGCGCCGCCGGAGGTCCAGCCCTTCGAGGGCGGATACACGCGCAGTTTCCACGAGGGGGTGTTCAAGCACGTGCTGCATTTCGACGTGGCGTCGCTTTACCCGAGCCTCCTGCTGCACATTGGCCGGAACCCCGGCAACGATCCGCTCGGCGTGTTCATCCCGCTGCTCGCCTCGCTCCGCGAGTACCGCCTGAAGTTCAAGCAGCTGGCGAAGACGGCCCCGACCGAGGACGAGCGCAACGAGGCCCAGGCGCGACAGGCCAACTTCAAGATCCTGATCAACTCGTTCTATGGCTACCTCGGCTTCTCCGGGGCGCGCTTCGGCGACGGCGAGCTGGCGGCGGAGGTCACCCGCCGCGGCCGCGAGCTGCTGCAGCAGTTGATCGACGAGTTCGCCCGGCACGGCTGCACGATCCTCGAGGCCGACACCGATGGCATCTATCTCTCGGCCGAGAAATACTTCGACCGGCCCGACGACCTGCTGGCGCTGGTCGCGCCGATCCTGCCGCCGGGCATCGAGCTCGAGCACGACGGCCGCTACACCGCGATGTGGTGCTACAAGGCGAAGAACTACGCCCTCTACGACGGCGAGCGCATCACGATCCGCGGCAGCGCGCTGCGCTCGCGTGGCATCGAGCCGTTCCTGAAGGCGCTGAGCGACCAGTTCATCAAGTTCGTGCTGGGCGCCTCGACCGAGTCGCCGCTCGTTTTGCTGGAGGCGACGCGGAAGAAGCTCGAGACGCGCGAGCTGCCCGTCGCGGAGGTGGCCAAGACCGAGTCGCTGGGCCAGAACCCGGAGAGCTACGAGAAGTTCATCGCCGAGGGTGGCAAGCCGCGGCGCGCGGCGGCGGAGGCGGCGCTGCAGATGATCCCGCGTCCGCGCATGGGCGACCGCGTGAGCTACTACATTCTGCCCAAGGCCAAGGGCCAGACGAGCGACTGGCAGCGCGCGCGGCCCGTCACGCTGTTCGATCCGGTGGAGTCGCCATACGACACGAAGTACTACCTCGACAAGCTCGACGACTGGATCGAGCGCTACGGGAAGTTCATCGGGGCGATCCCGACTGGCGGTCAGCAGGGGGAGTTGCTTTAGCGTTGAGGGCGGGTCGCTGCCATCCGTAACCGAGCCAACGTTCAACGCTTAACCTTTAACGCTTAACGTTCAAGTGACCGGGCCGCATGCCGAATCTACTTAAGCGTTAAACGTTAAGCGTTAAGAGTTGAGCGTTCTCAACCCCAGCTCAGGTCGTTCTTCGTGATCGGCAGTGACCGGATGCGCTTGCCGGTGGCGGCGAAGATGGCGTTGCAGATCGCGGGCGGAACCACCGGGAAGCCGGGCTCGCCCAAGCCTGTCGGCGGGTTGGCGCTCTGGATGAAGTGCACCGACATCCCCGGCGTCTCGGTCGAGCGCAGGAGCGGGTAGGTGTCGAAGTTCGTCTGCACCGCGCGGCCGCGCTCGTAGGTCATCTCCTGCAGCCAGGCCATGCTGAGGCCGTCGATGATGGAGCCCTGCATCTGGTTCTCGGCGCCGCTGAGGTTGATGATCGGACCGACGTCGGCGACCGCGGTCACGTGCTTCACCTTCAGGACGCCGTCGGGCGCGACGGCCACATGAGCGACCATGGCGACGTAGCCCTGGTGCGAGAAGTGGAACGCGACGCCGCGGCCCTCGCCGCGCGGCAGGGGCGTGCCCCAGCCGGACTTCTCGGCGGCGAGGCGGATGACGCCCTTCATGCGGGCGGTGTCGTAGGGGGCGCCCCGCTGGCCCTGGGACGGCGCGACCACGCGGTCGGGTCCGAGCAGCTCCAGGCGGAACTCCACCGGATCGCGGCCGGCGGCATGGGCGAGCTCGTCGATGAAGCCCTGCATCACGAAGGCCAGGCCGTTGCTGCCGGGGGCGCGCATCGGGCCGGTCGGGATGATCGTGCTTAGCAGCGACTGATCGAGCCGGTAGTTCGGAATGAAACGCGCCGGCAATTCGTCCGGGCTCATGCCGGCGGAGGAGGCGGGGCGCTCGGTGTTCTTGTAGCCGAAGCTGACGAAGTGGTTGTGCCAAGCGCTCAACCGGCCCGCCGCATCGACCGCGCCGCGCAGGTGATGGAAGCCCGCTGGGCGGAAGAAACAGTGGCGCATGTCGTCCTCGCGGGTCCACGTGAGCTTGACCGGCGCCGCCGTGCGCAGGGCGATGGCAGCGGCCTCGACCATGTAGTCGTTGGCCAGGCGTCGGCCGAAGCCGCCGCCGGCGCGGACGAGATTCAGCTTCAGCTTCTCGGGGGCGAGCCCGAGGGTCTTGGCGATCAAGTCGCGGCCGGAGCCGGGCGTCTGCGAGGTGGTCCAGAACTCGATCCCGCCATCGCGCGCCCAGGCGGTGCAGCCCTGGGGCTCGAGGGTGGCGTGGTTCAGAAACGGATAGAAATAGGAGGCCTCGACGACCTTGGCGGCTGAGGCAAATGCCCCGGCGACGTCGCCGTCGCTGCGCACGGTTTTGCCGCCGGCCTTCGCCAGCGCCTCGGCCTGGGCGGCATAGGCGGCCGTGGTGTGATCGCCCGCGGCGCTTTCGTCCCAGGTGACCTGCAGTTGGCGTTTGGCGGAAAAGGCGGCCCAAGTGGATGTGGCGAGGATGGCGACGCCAGGGAGGAGGCCGTTGATGTTGTCGGTGCCCTCGATGACGAAGGCGTCCTTCACGCCGGGGAGCGCCTTGATGCGGTCGAGGTTGGCGCTCACGACCTTGCCGCCGTAAACAGGGCATTTGGTGTAAGCGGCGTAGAGCATGCCCGGCAGCTTCTGGTCGATGCCGAAGAGGGGTTGGCCGGTGACGATGGCGGGGTTGTCGACGCCGCCGACGCGGGAGCCGAGGACCTTGAACTCGGACTCGTTTTTCAGCTTCACGTCGCGCTCGTCGGGGATCGGGAGCGTGGCGGCCTTGGTGGCGAGCTGGCCGTAGGTGAGCGAGCGGCCGGTGGCAGCGTGGATCACGCGCCCCTTGTCGGTCGTGAGCTCCTCGGCGCGCACGCCCCAGGTCTGGGCCGCCGCCTCGATGAGCATCGCGCGGGCGGTGGCGCCGGCGCGGCGGAGGAGCATGTAATTGTCGGGGGTCGAGCGGCTGCCGCCGGCAAACTGGGCGCCGACGTCGCCGCGGAGTCCGGCCTGCTCGATGACCACGGTCGAGAAATCGGCGTCGAGTTCCTCGGCCACGATCATGGGCAGGGACGTTTTCACGCCCTGGCCGGTCTCGGGATTCTTGGCGAGGATGGTGATGATGTTCTCCGGCGTGATCTTGATGAACGGCCCGGGGGTGAAGACCTTGGCGGTGTCGTCGAGCGCCTGGGAGATCTGCGCGAGCGCGTCGCCGGGAAAGGAGAGGCTCAGCGCAAAGCCGCCGCCGGCGAGGGCGGAGACGCGGAGGAAGTCGCGGCGGGTGACGGGGGCGGCCTTCATTTGGCGCCCTCCTTGGCCATGGCGATGGCGGCGTCCTTCACGGCGGCGCGGATGCGGGCGTAGGTGCCGCAGCGGCAGAGGTTGCCGGCCATGGCGCCGTCGATCTCCTCATCGGTGGGTGCGGGATTGCTGCGGAGGAAGGCGGCGGCGGTCATGATCTGGCCGGCCTGGCAGTAGCCGCATTGGGGCACGTCGTGCTCGCACCAGGACTGCTGCAGCGGATGCGTGCCGTCGGGCGAGAGGCCTTCGATGGTGGTGATGGCCATGCCGGCGACGGTGGAGACGGCGAGTTGGCAGGAGCGGAGCGGGACGCCGTTGAGATGGACGGTGCAGGCGCCGCAGAGGCCGATCCCGCAGCCGTACTTGGTGCCGGGGAGGTCGAGGTGGTCGCGGAGGACCCAGAGCAGCGGGGTGTCGGCCGGGACGTCGACCGTGCGGGCCTGGCCGTTGACGTTCAGGTTGTAGCGGGGCATGGGGCGGGAGTTGAGGGTCAGGCGCGGGCCTTCGTGCGCTGGAGGACCCAATTGACGATGGCGTTGTCGTCGTGGAGGTGGCGCCAGACGAGGGCGAGGAATTCCGCGGGGAGGATGTCGTGCTCCTTGAAGAAGTGGCGGTCGCCGCCGCAGCAGTACATGAGCGAGGCGGGCAGCTCGCCGCGGAGCTTGGCCTTGGCCTTCGGGATGAGGCGGGGGAGCCATTCGATGCCCTTGACCGCGTCGGCCTTGCCCGGGAGCTTGGTCTCGTCGATCAGCGTGACGAGACCGCGGCCGCCCTGGGCATTCAGGAAGTAGTCGCGCCGCACGGTCTCGATCGCGAGGGCGTGCTCGAAGCCGGGCTCGCCGTAGCTGTTATGGTCCTCGGCGTAGTCGAACAGGTTCTGGGCCGTGAGCCCGTTGGCGTTGAGGAACGCCGTTTCATCGGCGGTGAAGAAAGAGGCGGGATCCCGCCGCCCCTTGGCGTAGAGGTCGACTGCCTTGTCGTAGATCGCCCGGAAGCGGAGGGGAAATTCGTAATGAGCCATGGCGTGAAACCATGACGACGAAGGCCCCGAACGCAATTTCGCGCGCGAAAAAACGCCCCCTCAGTCCGTCGGGCGGAAGTCGATCAGGCGCTTGAAGCGGTCCACGCGCTCGACCACGACCTCGAGCCGGCCGTTGAGCTCGAAGCGGCGCTTGTGCTTGCGGCCGATGAGCTGGGTGCCGGCGGGGTTGAGCGTGTAGTTGTCGTCGCGCAGGTTGTCGGTGGAGACGAAGCCGAAGGTCATCGACTCCACGAGCTCGATGAAGAACCCGTGGCGGCGCACGTCGGTGATGACGGCGGCGAAACGGGTGCGCGGCTTGCGGTCCAGCTCGCGCTCGAAGAACTCGAGCAGCTTGATCTTCACGCTCTCGCGCTCGGCCTCGGCGCTGTTGATCTCGGTGAGGCTTAGGTGCTCGCCGAGCGCCTCGATGCGGGTGAGGTTGTAGCCGGCGGAGTGGATCGCGGTGGCGGGGTAGCCGGCGTGCTTGACGAGGTAGGTGTCGAAGACGCGGTGGACGACGAGGTCGGAGTAGCGGCGGATCGGAGACGTGAAGTGCGTGTAGTCCTTCTTCGCCAGGCCGAAGTGGCCGTCGGGCGCGGCCCGGTAGCCGGCCTTGCGCAGGCTGCGCAGGAGCTGCGTGCGGAGGGTGTAGCCCTGCGGGTGCGCGTCGAGGGTCTTGATCAGCTTCACCAGTTCCTCGCGGCGCGTCAGGTCGCCGGTTTGGATGCCGAAGGTGCCGAGGAGCTGGTGGTATTCCTCGAGCTTCTCGGGGTCGGGCTCGTCGTGCACGCGGTACAGCGAGGGCAGGCGGTGGGTGCGCGTGAGGCGGGCGACGGCCTCGTTGGCCGCGAGCATGAACTCCTCGATGAGCTGGTGGCTCTCGTCGTTGACGATCTTCTCCAGGCGGTCGGCGTAGCCCTCGGCGTCGACGAAGATCTTCGTCTCGGGCATGTCGAGGTCGAGGCTGCCGTGCTCCATGCGGGCGCGGCGCAGGCGGAGCGCGATGCGCCACAGGGCGCGGATCCACGACTGCAGGTCGACGAGCTCGCTGTCGGTCAGGCTGCTGAGGGCGCGGCCGGTGGAGCCGGTCTGGTGCTTGGGCGGCAGCGGGAGGGCGCGGATCTTGTCGAGGTCGTGCTCGTTGAGCAGGGCGAAGGCCTGGCGGTAGGTCAGGCGTTTGCGGCTGCGGATGACGGTGTTGGCGTAGGCGGTGTGCCGGAGGACGCCCTGCTTGTTGAACGTCAGGAAGACGGCCTTGGTCAGGCGGTCCTGCGCCTCGACGAGGGAGCAGAGGCCGTTGGACAGCTTTTCCGGCAGCATCGGGATGACCGTGCCGACGAGGTAAGTGGAATTGCCGCGGCGCTGGGCCTCGCGGTCGAGGGCGGAGCCGGGGCGGACGTAGGCCGAGACGTCGGCGATGTGCACGCCGATGCGCACCTCGCCGTCCTCGAGCGTCTCGTAGGACAGGGCGTCGTCGAAGTCCTTCGCATCGTCGGGATCGATCGTGAACGTGGGGACGTCGCGGTAGTCGAGGCGGTTGGCGCGGTCGCTGGGATTGACGCGGTCGGGCAGGGCGGCGGCCTCGCGCTCGACCTCGGCGGGGAACTCGGTGGCGAGGTTGTACTTCTCGTAGAGGCCGAGGAGCTCGGCGCGCGGCTCATGCGTGCGTCCGAGGCGGGCGGAGAGGCGGCCGGTGAGCGAATCGTGACGGCTGCGCCAGGCGTCGAGGGTGACGACGACCTTGTCGCCGGGCTGGGGGACGGGCTTCAGGTCGGACCGCGCGGGATCATCGACCTGGATCTCGACCGGGAAGCGGGGGTCGTCGG
>CAZGJB010000135.1:0-9507 GCA_964526145.1 uncultured Opitutaceae bacterium | reverse complement strand
CCCGCTCGTTCAGGCCTAGCCATTTCGCGGCACCGCAGACATCACCGCGTGGATTTTCCGCGATCCGCGATTTGGCATGGCTGGCTGTCACGCGACTGACATCCCGCGGCCTGACGTCCGGGCGAAATTTTTCCCGTTAGGCTGCATGGGGTTGACGGATTTTTCGTGCCCACGCCGAACCATTCGCCGGCACGCGGTCTATTGCGGCGAACCGCAATCTCAACCCAGGAGACAAAACCCATGAATACCACACCACAACGTCTTGCCTGTGTCACCCTGTGCGCGCTGATGCTGGCGCCCTTCGCCGTCGCCCAGCCCGTGCAGGTCAACGCGAACGCTGCCGTGCGCGGCGCCGCTTCGCGCCCGGCCCTTCCGCCCGCGGCCGCCGTGCGCGCGTCCACGGCGGTGAACGCCTCGCCGTCCGTCCGCCCGCAGCCTGGCCTCAACGCCCAGGCCAGTTCCCACGCCTCGGCCAATGCGCAGCAACGCGGACTCAAGGTCGCCGCGCTCGCCAGTGGCGGCGCCACGACCGAGGAGATCCGCGCCGCCGCCCACGCCAACCGCGACGTCGTGCTCGAACGCGTCGACTCCCAGATTGAGGTGGGCGGCCAGATCACCGCCGACCTGAACCGCCAGGCGCGCCACCTCGACGGCGAGGCCAAGGCCAACTTCAAGGCCGCGATGAAGGACGTGAAGACCGCCGAGAAGGCCGTGCGCCGCAGCCTGCGCACCGCCCGCAAGGCCAAGGGCGAAGCCCAGGCCGACGCCCAGGCGCAACTCGCCGCCGATTACGCGGCGTACACTGAGGCCGTGGCGCGAGCGGAGGCCGCCGCTGCGCCGACCCCGCCAGCGGCCAGCACCGAAGGCACCGTGAGCGCTGAAACCGAGCCCCAGTCCTGAACGCCGACGGCGCCCGGCCATCGCCGGGCGCCGTACCCTTTACCTAGCACATGCAATCCCACACCATGATTTCCCTTCCCTCGCTCCTCCGCACGAGCTGGCGCTGCCTCCTCATGCTGCCGACCGCCGTCATCGCCCAGGATGCCGCCATGCCACCTGCACCGCCGGTTCCAACCGCGCCGCCGCCGGCCGAGGTCACCCTCAGCACCGGCCTCGATTACAGCCGCGGCGACTACGGCTTCAACGCCGACACGGAGGTCTTCGCCGTGCCATTGACCGTGACGTATGCCTCGGTCCCGTGGAGCTTCCAGGCCAGCCAGGCCTGGCTCAGCATCGATGGTCCCGCCAGCGTGGTGCTGACCGGCGCCCAGACCGGCGGCGCCGCCGGCCGGCCGGTTTCGAGCCGCGAGTCGGGCGTTGGCGACATCTGGCTTGGCATCACTCATCGCAGCCAACCCTTCGGCCCCGATCTCGATGTCGCCTTCACCGGCCGCATCAAGCTCGGCACCGCCGACGAGGACAAGGGCCTGGGCAGCGGTGAGACCGACTACTACGCGCAGTTCGACTTCAGCCGCACAGTCGGCGCCACGACGCCCTACCTCACCTTGGGTTATCGCTGGCTCGGGGCCAACGCCCTGTATCCGCTGCGCGACGGCGCCTATGCCAGCGCCGGTTTCGTGCGGCAATTGTCGGGCCCGACCCAGGCCGGCCTCGCGGTCGATTGGCGCGCCCGCGTCGTGTCAGGCGGCGACGCAGCCTGCGAGCTCACTGCGTTCGCCACGCATCACCTCGACGAACGCTGGAGCCTGCATGGCTACGCGCTCACCGGCCTGACCGACGCCAGCCCCGACTTCGGGCTGGGCACTTCGATCAACTACCGATTCTGAAAACCCGGCCGGCTCAGCGCCGGGCGCGCGCCGCCCGGTGCAGCCGGTCGATCAGCACGGCGATGTAGGAAGTGAAGCCGTGGTTGCAGCTCGCGCTGTCGTTGAGGTGCTCCCAGAGCGTGCCCGTGCGGCGGGCCATCGGGGCGAAGCTGGCCATGAGCTCGCGCTGGGCCGCCGCCGGCTCGCCATGCGCGATGAGGAGCTCGAGGCGCAGCAGCTTGCCGATGAAGGCGTTCGCCGGGTGCAGGCCGCGGTAATCGCCGCGGACCAATCGGCGCCAGAGCGCAGGTTCGCGCGCCGGCGTGGTCAGGCCATAGGCAAAGGCGTAATACTGGCAGACCTCGGTCGCGTCTTCCTGCACGACCAGCCGCCCGCGCCGGTCCCGCACCGCGTGATCGACGAAACGCCCGTCCCGCCAGGCGAGCTGGCGGATGCCCGCCTCGATCCGCCCGGCACGGGCCGCCAGCGCCGGCTCCCGCAGCAGCCGCGCCGCCGCCCGCAGCGTCGCGGCGTACAGCATGTTGGTCGGGAAGTTCACGTCCTGGACAAAGGCGTTGGCCTTCGACCACTCGACGAACACCCAGCTCTCCAGTTTCTCGAGGAGACCGAGCTCGTTCTCGAAGCGGCGGAAATACCCGAGCAGCCAACGCACCCGCCGCGCGATCAGCGGTCGCCAGGCCTCCGGTATGCGCCGCTGCCGGGTCGCCTCGTCGAGCTGCAGCACGAGGAACATCGCCCAGTTCGGGATGAACATTTTCTGCAGCGCCTCCGCCGGGTAGCACATCGGCACCATGCCCGCGGGCAGGTCGGCAAACGTCGCCGGCCGTAGGTAGTTTTCAAGGAAGGCCCGCTCGATGGGATTGTCCCCGCACAGGTGCCATTCGGCCCGCGCGGTGAACAGGCTGTCGCAAAGCCAGCCGGCGCGCTCCCGGGACGGGCAGTCCATGAAGATATCGAGCGCGTTCTGGCGGAACGACGCGAGCGCCGCCTGTCGCACCTTTGCCGCCGCCGCCGGGAGTCCCGCAGGCGCGGGGCGAACCCGCTCGGCGTTGATGAAGTTGCGCAGGCTGATGTCCGCGACCTCCGCCGCGCCGGCGAGGACCACGACCTGCAGGTGCTGGAACGTGTAGGGCTCGAACGCCTCGAAGTTCACCTCCGCGCCCGCCGCCAGCTCGAGGCCGATGGCGTTCAGGCAGGCGGAGCGGTCAAAGACGATCTGCCCCTTGAGCAGGATTTCATCGAACACGAGCAGCAGCCGCGTCGCGCCGATCGCCCGCACCCGCAGGCCCGGGAAACCCGTGCGCACCGCGCCGAAGTCCACGCGCAGCCACTGCCCGGATGAAAGCCCGACCGGCGCCGAGGACCTCAGCTGCTCCCGGCCCGTGGTCGTGAACCTCAGCCCCGCCACTTCCCGGAAGAGCGACCACGCCACCTGCTTTGGCGGATACCCGGCCGATTCCTTCGGCACCTCATGGATGAACCGATGCGGCCTGGCCTTGCGTGCCCGCTCCGCGCTGAAGGACGCACGCCCTCGGATCGCCACCGCTCGCGGCGGCAGTTCCGAGACATCCGGCAGCGCCACGCCGCGGGCCAGCCACGCCCGGCGGTGGCGCACCCGCGTCAACGCCAGCGGTTTCCTCGGCTCATAGCCCGGCATCTGCCAGGTGATTCCGTCCGCGCCGAACCGGTAGGCTTCCACAAAGGGTCGCTGGTAGCTGTAGCGCTCGACCTGCTGCACACGCTCCCGTCGCAGTTCCGCCTTGAACCCGCCTCCCCGCCCCGCCGTCCAGGCGAGGGCCTTTTTGCCGGCGACCAGCTCCGCGCAGAGAAACGCCGGCTCCAGTGTCGAACAGAAGGTCGGCACGCCGAAGCCCATCACCTCGATGACAACCTCCAGGCTGCCGGTGCCATCCGCCGCCAACGGCCATTCGTCAATGCGCGCGTCGCCGTGCCCCGCACGGGCCGGGCCGCGGCCGGCGAACACGCCGTTCGCCCACACACGGTAAGCTTGGGCCGCCGCCAGCCGCAGCATGCAGCGCGCCCGGCGGGGCCGTTCGACCCGGGTGTGGAAACTCACCCACCGGTTCATTTGGCCTGACAGACTGTCCGGCCAGACTGGCGTCGCATGGTGGAATGAGGGTTGGGAGGTCATCGGGAAATTCGCCCATGACAGTCACACCCGCAATGGATTGCGTTGGCAAACCCTAGATCCAAGCTGGCATCCGGCATTCGTACCTTCCGGCTGAACTTCAGCGCCTCCTCCTCGCCATGCTCACCCCTCTCAACACGCGCTACGAGATCGCCAGCGCCACCGTCACCACCGCCGTGCTGCCGGTCGGCGCCATCGAGCAGCACGGCCGCCACCTGCCGATCGGGACCGACCTGATGTTGGCGGACGCGTTCGCCCGGCAACTCGCCGCGCGCCTCGACGCCTACCTCCTACCGCCGCTCGCCATCACTTCCTCGATCGAACACCGGCGCGCCAAGGGCACGGTCTACCTGCGCGCCGACACGCTCGCGCTCGTCGTGCGGGACATCGCCGTCTCGCTGCAGCAATCGGGCTTCACGCGGCTCGTGCTGGCCAATTTCCACGGCGGCAACTGGGTGCTCAAGCCCACCATCCGCCAGCTGAACCGCGACCTGCCGGGCTTCCGCGCGGTGCTGTACCACCCGGACCTCGATCCCGTCGATTACGCGACGATCTTCGAGCACAAGACCGGCGACGTTCACGGCGGCGAGTACGAGACCTCGCTCATGCTGCACCTCTATCCCGAAGCCGTGCGTCCGCTGCCCGCGCCCAACGACGAGAAGTTTCCCCCACAGTACATGCTCGACTACTGCGACATCACGGAGATCACGCGCGAAGGCCATTGGGGCTGGCCGGAGGCGGCCACCGCCGAAAAGGGCCGCCGGGCCCTGGCGTTGCTGGTCGAGGCCGCACTGCGTTTCCTGCAGTCGGTCGAGGATCACGCCGCGGGAAAATGACCACACCGCGTCCCGTCGTGACCGTGCGCCGGATGACGGCCACCGATATCCCTTTCGCGGATGAAGTGCGGGCCTGCGCCCGCTGGAACCAGACCCCGCGCGACTGGCAAGGCTATCTCAGCTTCGAGCCGGAAGGCTGTTTCGTCGCCGAGGCCGGCGGCCGGCCGGCCGGCACCGCCATGGCCATCGGTTACGAGGGCCGGATCGGCTGGGTCGGGATGGTGCTGGTGCATCCGGACTTTCGCCGCATGGGAATCGGCACCGCCCTGCTGCAGGTCGCCCTGCACTCCCTTCGTGCGCGCGGCATCGCCACGATCAAGCTCGACGCCACCCCGATGGGCAAACCGGTCTACGTGCCGCTGGGCTTTCGCGACGAATACGAGGTGACCCGCTACGAGGGTGTGACGCCCGCAGGCGTCGCTCTGCCCGCGGGCGTCACGGCGTTGACCGCAGCCGACTGCGCCGAACTCTCCGCCCTCGATGCCCGGGCCCTGGGTGCGGCGCGGCCCGCGGTGCTCGCCGACCTCAGCCGGCGCAACCCCGATCTCTGTCTCGCCCTGCGCGACGGATCCGACCTTGTCGGCGGCCTCATCGCGCGCGAAGGCGCATCGGCCCTGCAACTCGGACCGTGGGTCGCGCGCGATGCGGACACCGCTGCCCGTCTGCTGCAGGCGTTTTTCCACCGCGCACCCGGCCGGCGGGTATTCCTCGATCTGCCCGACCCGAATGTCGCCGGGCGCGACCTGCTGTTCCGTCACGGCTTCACCGTGCAACGGACTTTCACGCGCATGTTTCTCGGCGAGAATACCCACCCGGGGGATCCCGCATTAGTCTTCGGCACGTCCGGCGCTGAAAAAGGCTAAGTGGGCACCCGCAGCAACGAGGCTCAGCCCACTGGCAGCGCCGCCCGATTGGCAAACGCCCTTTCCCAGGATCAAGCTGCCTTGGTCCGCCGCAGACCCAGCACCAGCGGCAGCATCAGCGCCGGCGCGAGCGCCGATATGGCGAGGCCCCAATGCAGGTTCGTCCAATCCGCGATCACGCCGACAAACCAGGGCATGCATATGCCGCCGACGTTGCCGGCCGCGCCGAGCGCGCCGTACATGCTCGCCCCGCCGTCCGGATACCGGTCGGCCGTCACCGCCAGCATCGTCGGCCAGAGGCAACTGCCCGTGAAACCCGCGGCGATGCAGGCCGTCAGCGCCAGCCAGGGCGCGGAAAAAAACGAACCGCCGAGAAAAAGCAGCACCGAGAGTCCGCTGCCCCAGGCCATGACGGTATACGGATTCCACCGTCCCTCCGCCGCCCCGACCACCATGCGGCCCGCCGCCATCATCACCGAGAACAGCAGCAGCGCCGTGCCGCCCACCCAGACGGGATAATGCAGCGCCGTCTCCGCATAGGCCGGCAGCCATTGCGCCATGCCGGCCTCGGTCGCGCCGCCCAGCATGATGGCTGTCAGCGCCACCCAGAACCAGATCTGGCGCACCAGCGTGCGCAGGCGCAGCCGGCCGCCGGCCACGCTCATTGCCGGAAATTGCAGGGGCGCGAAGGCCAGCATGAGCCCCATGGGCAAAAGCAGGAGCAGCAGGCAGCTCGCGCGCCAGCCCAGTCCCGCCTGCAGCGCGAGCGTCCCGGTGAGGATCGTTACCACCGCACCGACACAGTAAAATGAATGCAGCCAGTTCATCGCCGCCGCGCGGCGCGCGGGATTCAGCGCCGCCACGATGGGGCTCAGCACCATGTCGAGAATGCCCGCGCCCATGCCGAGCACGAAGATGGCGACACCGAGCAGCGTGTAGGTGGGCGCAAACGCGGCCGCGATCAAGCTGAGCGCGATGAGGGCGTTGCCGAGTAGCGCGAAGGGTTTCGCGCCCCAGCGGTCAGCGAGCGGCCCCGCCATGAGAATGCCGGTCACCAGGCCGGCAAAGGTGATCGCACCCAGCCGGCCCAGTTGCTCCTGGGTCAGACCGCCGGCGCCGCCATAAACCGCGCTCAGGGTCGTCAGGAAAACCGGCAGGAGGTTGAGCCCGATGGACAGGCTCATCATCGCCGCGTAGCAAAGCCACGTCAGCAGCTGGGGCGCGACCGCGGGCTTCAAAGGGCGTTTCTCCGGATTACACCCGCGTACCAGCGGGCGGATTCCTTCGGGGTGCGGCAGCCCGTGCGGTAATCCACATGGTGCAGGCCGAAACGCTTGCTGTACCCCAGCGCCCACTCGAAGTTGTCCATCAGCGACCACACGAAATAGCCCCGCAGGTCCACGCCATCCTCGACCATCGCCGCCTGTCCGGCCGCGAGGTAGCGGCGGATGAAATCGACGCGGCGCAGGTCGTTGCTGGCGACGCTGACGTCATCTTCACCCGGCAGCGCGATGCCGTTTTCGGTGATATAGATCGGCGGATGCCCGTAACGACGGTCGATCCAGCCGAGCATCTGGCGGCAGAACTGCGGGACGATGTTCCAATTGAGGTCGGTCTTCTCCCAGGCCGGATCGTCGGACAGCGCCACGCGTTGGTCCGCGGCCATGCCGCCGTTGCCCGTGGGCGCGAGCCCGGCCATCGACTCGCCCGGCGCGGGCTCGGCCGCGTACATGCCGCCGTAGAAGTTGAGGCCGAAAAAATCGCTCGAGCCGTGCACGAGCGCGCGGTCGGCTTCGCTGAAACGCGGCAGGCGCTCGCGCACCGCGGCCCGCATGCATTCGGGGTAATCGCCCAGATAGACGGGATCGGCAAACCACCCGAGAAAGAACTCCAGGCCGCGCTGGGCCGCGGCGCGGTCGGCCGGCGTGTCGGCCTTCGGTTCACGCCAGTCGCAGTTGTTCGTGATGCCGATCACGCCGCGTTGCGTCGGCTGGAACCTGCGGCGATAGACGTCGACGATCTTGCCGTGCGCCCGGAGCAGGTTGTGCGCGGCGATGTACGGCTCGGTCTGGCTGATGCGACCGGGGGCGAAATAACCGATGCCGTGGCCGAGCACCGCGCTGCACCACGGCTCGTTGAGCGTGATCCAGTGCTTCACGCGGTCGCCGAAGCGTTCGAAGCAGACCGCGGCGTAGTGCGCGAAGTGGTCCGCGATCTCCGGGTTGAGCAAGCCGTCGAGTTCCAGCTGCAGCGCGAGGGGCAGATCCCAGTGATAGAGCGTGACCCAAGGCGTGATGCCGTTGGCCAGGAGGGCATCGATGAGGCGGTTGTAGAAGGCGATGCCGGCCTCGTTCACGGCGCCGCGGCCCTGCGGGATGACGCGGCTCCACGCGATGGAGAAGCGGTAGGCCTTGAGGCCCATCGCCTTCATGAGGGCGACATCTTCCTCGACGCGATGGTAATGGTCGCACGCCACGTCGGCCGTGTGTCCCTGGTGCGTCTTGCCGGGCGTGTGGGTGAAGGCATCCCAGATGCTGAGGCCGCGGCCGTCCTCCAGCCAGGCGCCCTCGATCTGATGGGCGGCGGTGGCCGCGCCCCACACGAAGCGTTCGGGAAATGTTGCCATGCCTCGTTGTTGGGCGACGGCTGCGGGCGCTGCAACCCCGGCGTGGCTTACATCGTCAAGGCGCGCGCTGAGTATTCAGCGCCTCAGCGACCCCCGCGGGCCGCTTCGAGCGCGGCGCGGGCCGCGGCGTGGCCGGGCTCGAAGCGCAACACCGTCTCCAGCGCGGCGATCGCCTCCTCTTCGCGACCGCTCATGCCCAGCGCCATGGCCAGATGGTAGCGCAATTCCGTGGCTTGGGGTTCGGCGGCAAGCACGGTTTCCAGCTGCGCGATCGCTTCCGGCAGGCGGCCGGCCCGCAGGAGGGCGCGGGCGAGGTTGCCGCGGATGGCGAGGACCTCGCGCGCGTCGACGGCGTGCGGCAGTGCCGCCTCAAATTGGGTGATCGCCTCGTCCCAGCGCCCGGACTGGGCCAGGACGATGCCGAAGTTGCTGCGCCCGCGGGCATAGTCCGGCCGCAATTCCGCGGCGCGGCCGCAGGCGGACAAGGCTTCGGGCAGTCGGCCAAGCAGGGCGTAGGCGATGCCGAGGTTGGTCTGTGCCTCCGCGTGATCGGGTCGGAGCCGCACGGCCTCGAGCGCCTGCTCGAGAGCTTCGTCGGCGCGGCGCTGGTTGAGGTAGACTTCGGCGAGATTGGTGCGGGCGCGGGCGTTGTTGGGCGCTTTCACCACGGTGTCGGCCCAGAGAGCCTCTTCGCTGCGATAGACGTGGTTCCGTTGCGCCGTGAACAGCGCGCACACGGGCATAAGGGCCAATGCTCCAACGAGGACGGGGCGTCCGAACCTTTGGAATCCGGCGACCACCACCAGCACCACGACCGCGGCCAGCGAAAGGTACATGCGATGCTCCGCCATGGTCTGGCTGACGAGCGGCACCACGCTCGAACTCGGCGACAGGATCACGAAAAACCACGCGCCGAGGAATCCGACCCGCGGGTGGCGCCACAGGGCATGGATCGTGCCGCCGACCAATCCAGCCAGCACCAATATCTGCCACCAAACCTCGGCCGGGTTGCGGACGACCGCGGTTCCATAGTCGAAGACCAGCGGATGAGGCCAAAACGCGAGCTGCAGGTACAGGAGCACGGCGCGGCATTGGGTGAGCGCATACGCCCACGGCGTCACGCCGAGCCCGAAACCGGCAGCCTCGCCGCGGCTGCCGCCCGCGCTGAAGAGGAGCCAGCCGAGGAGGAGCCAGGTCGCGCCGAGCGCCGCGTAGTAACGCCCGCGCTGGCGCCAGGCCTCGCGGA
>CAZGJB010000134.1:0-9613 GCA_964526145.1 uncultured Opitutaceae bacterium | reverse complement strand
CTGCTCGGCCTGCTTTTTACGGCGGGCCACCTCGGCGAGGTAAGCCTGGTGCTCCCGGGTACGGACGTCGTCCGTCACGAACTGGCTCTCGGCTTTGCGCATGGCTTCCGCGGGTGATTCGCCCTGTTCCTGCAGGGCCTGGGCCCGCATGCGGATCTTGGTGTTCGTCAGCGGATCGCGTCCGAATGACGGGGGTACGGCAGATGCGGAAGCTTTCTGGTGAATGCAGCCATTGGCACAGAACGCGAGCCCCAGCAATAAAGCGGCAAGTACGGACCGGATCACGGTGGCAGTTTGGCCTTAATCACCGCCGAGGTCTATTTGATTCGGTTCAGCGTGCGCGCGAAACCCCAGACGGCATACAGCAGCAGGAGGGCGCCGACGGGCACGAGCAGCACGCCGAGCCCCGGGTCGCCGTCGTGGATGATCAATCCGCCGAGGAAGAAGCCCGCCGGCAGCAAGCCCGAACCCCAGATCAGCGATTGCGACTGGGCCCGCGTCACTTCGAAGCCCTTGACCGCCCGCAGCGTCAGCCCGGCGGCGATGTTGACGAGGCCGAGCAGCGTGCCGTGGGCGTGGGCGAGCGTGAACATGAGCCGGCGCATGTCGGCGCTGGCATCGAGATACCAGCCGATCTTGAAGCCGTGGAGGACCTCGAGCAGGACGCCGAGGCTCAGGAAGATGCAGACGGCCCACCAGCCATAGCGGAGATGTCGATCGGAGGAGTTCATGGAGAGAGGCAGGGTTATTCGACGAGCATCATCCGGCGCGTGCTGCGCTGGTCGAGCAACTGCTCGAGCAATTGCTGGCGGAACTGGCCGTCGGGTTCGAGCAGGACTTCGGGGCGGAACGGCTCGCGCTTGTTGCGCACCTCGAACCACCAGCGCTGGTAGGACTTGGCGACGGCGGCCTTCTGGTGCGCGTCATCCGCGGTGTAGTCGTAATCGTGTTCCGCAAAGCCGGGCAGCGACTGCAGCGATTTGTCGGCCGCGAAGCGCACGGCCGCGTACGGATCGTTGAGCGTGAAGATCAGATGCGGGTAGATCCATTCGTAGCCCGAGGCGAACTGCGCCGGCTGCCAGCCCATGCTCCAGGCGATGAGGGCGCGCTGGCCGGCGTCACCCTTGAGGAGCCATTGCACGCTGGCCGCCAGCTCGTGGTCCTCGCGCGTGAGCGCGACGGGCGCCTGGCCGTACCATTCCGTGAGTTTGTCGGCCGTCCACGCGAGGGGCTTGTCGAGGTGGCAGAGGTTGCAGGCGTTGGGCCGACCGACGTCCAGGCTTTCGCGCACGGTCGGTGACGTGATGGTGTGACTGCGGATGGCGCGGAGCAGGCCGTAAGTCGTGTGCGGCATGTGGCAGTTGTAGCAGCTGCTCCCGCTCGAGGCCGGGGCGTGGCGGGTGTGGGCCGTCAGCTTGGCGGTGTCCGCGTACTGCTGATGGCACTGCAGGCAGGCGCGGTTCGCGTCCATGCCCGGCGCCATCTGGTCGGGCCGCCAGGCCGCGAGCGCGGCGGCATCGGTGCGCTCCGGGTGCATCTCATGGCAGGACAGGCACGAGAACTTGCCGCCCTTGAAGCAGGGCGAAGCCTGGGTGCCGTTGAGCTCGCGGCCGGTCACGCGCACCTGGCCGTCGCCCCAGAAACTGTCGCCAAAGGGGTGGGGGCTCGTCTCGAGCAGGGCGGCGCGCTCTTCAGGATGGTCGGTGCCGTGCGGTTGGAAGACCCAGCGCTCGTCGAGCTCCTTCATGCCGGGACGGAAGCGATCGCCTTCGCGGTCGAAGCGGGTCGTGTCGTTGGGGTTCTTGAAGGCCCAGATGCTGTGGCAGGAGCCGCACACGAGGGATGAGGTCGGGCCGTCCATGCGCGCGGGGTTGGCGATGGTCGTGTCGGGCGCACCGGTCAGGTGGAGGGCGAAGCGGCGGAGCGGGTTGCGGTTGCGCTCGACGTGTTCCTTGCCGCCGCTGTGGCACGCCTCGCAGGCGATGCCGAAATCGGCCACGCGCGAGTCGAACACGCCGTTGCCCTCGGGCCGGGCGCGGCCGTGGGTGGTGTGGCAATTGATGCAGCCGTTGTTCCAGTCGCCGCGGTCGTAGACCTGCTTCGGGCCGGGCGGGACGAGGAAGGTCATCTCCATCGGCACCCATTTCTTCTCGGCCACGAGGTAGCCGTAGGGGAACTGCGCGAGCGTGCGGCCCTCGCCGGCGGCGAGCCACAGGATCTGCAGGTTGTGCGAGCCGGTGGTGAGGACGACTTCCTGTGGCGGACCGAAGGCGGAGGCGGGGGCGGCGGTGGGCTTGGTACGGACGAAGAAAGCCTCGCCCTTGCGGTCCACCCGGTAGTCGAGGCCGTCGTAGTTCACCTCGAGTCCGTCGATGTCATCGGCGAGGTGCTCCGGTTTCGCCACCTGGGTCATCGTGCGGTGGTAGGAAGCATGCCAGCTCGCGTGATTGCCGGGGTGGCAGGCGCGGCAGGTGTCGGCCGTGAT
Source organism: uncultured Opitutaceae bacterium (assembly GCA_964526145.1). GTDB lineage: Bacteria > Verrucomicrobiota > Verrucomicrobiia > Opitutales > Opitutaceae > UBA2377. The sequence goes on along the minus strand of CAZGJB010000134.1, from coordinate 7,128 downwards.
GTAGTCGGCCGCCGGCACCTGGATCGGACGATTGGCCGGAGGCGCCGCGCGTTCGGCCTGGATCAGCGAGAGCGCGGTCATCGCCAGGCCCCACGCGACGGCCAGCAACCCCCAGCGTGCGGCGCGCGAGGCGGGCAGGAGGGACGTGCGGCGGGTGGGTGCGGGAGGCGCGGGGTCGGCCACGCCGGGAAAGAAACGAGGGCGGAAGGTCGGAGGAAAGATTTTTCGCGTCGATGCGCTCCGGCAGGCCTAACAGCCACGCTACGCCACCGCATCGCATCGGCTGCTAACGCCGCGTGATTCGGAGCCCGGCGCTGACATCCCCGGGCGCCCGGAGTAACTAGATGGTTCCCCGGCTTGCCGCCGGGGTCTCATCATGAAAACGCACGATCCCAACGACGTCACCTGCCGCGCCATCATGGACCCGGCGCCGGCGGTCCTCGCGCCCGCGACGACCTTCGCGGCGGCGGTGCAGCGGCTGCTCGACGAGCGGCTCCTGGCCATGCCCGTGGTCGATGCCGGTGGACGCTACCTCGGCCTGTTCCGCAAGAATCTCGTGATCTCCACCGTGCTTCCGCAGGTGGCCATCCACAGCGACCGCTTCAGCCAGGTCGTGCGCATGATCGATGCCGGCCTGCTGCGCGACAACCTGCGGGACATCCGCGACCGCTACGCCCTGATCGCGCAGGATCCGGTGGCGAGCCATCTCGACAAGGACGCGCCGGTGCTGCGGCCCGACCAGTCGCTCGTGACCGCGCTTTACCACCTTTACCGCGGGCGGAATTTCCTGCCCGTGGTCGATCCGGCCAACAGTCGCCTGCTGGGCGTCGTGTCCACCTGGGACGTGCTGGAAACCATGCGGGGAGGCGCCTGAACCATGAGTGCCGGCGGTTTCCTTGCCCTGCTGACCGGGTCGACGGCGACGTGGCTCGCCGTTGGCATTCTGCTGCTGACGTATGCGGTCATCATGACCGAGCGGCTCAACCGCGCCATCGTCGCCCTGCTCGGCGCGGTGCTCATGATCGCCACCGGTCTCCTGAACCAGGAGGAGGCGGTCGCGGGCATCGACTTCAACACCATCGGCCTGCTCGCCGGCATGATGGTGATCGTGTCGATCGCGCGGAAGAGCGGCATCTTCGAGTACCTCGCGATCCGCGCGGCCAAGCTCGCCCGGGGCAGTCCGGCCGGAATCCTGGCGCTGCTGGTGGTGGTCACCGCCGTCGTCTCGGCCCTCCTCGACAACGTCACCACCGTGCTGCTCATCGTGCCGGTCACGCTCGTCATCTGCAACGAGCTCAAGGTGCCGCCCTATCCGTACCTGCTCTCGCAGGTCATCGCCTCGAACATCGGCGGCACGGCCACGCTGATCGGTGATCCGCCCAACATCATCATCGGCGCGCAGGTCGGGCTCTCGTTCAATTCGTTCGTCTACAATCTCACGCCCGTGATCGCGGTCATCCTCGTGGTGCACGTCCTGGCGATCCATGTCTTCTGGGGTCGGGACCTGCGCACGAGCCCGGAGGCGCGGGCGCGGATCATGGCGATGGACGAGCGGGCGGCCATCACCGACGTGCGATTGCTGGTGAAGTCCCTCGCCGTCCTCGGCGTCGTGCTCGCGGCCTTCGTGGGTGCGCGCTTCATCGGCCTCGAGTCGGGCACCATCGGCATCGGCGGCGCGGCGCTGCTGCTCCTGCTCGACAACCTCGGCCGGCCGGCGGCACGGCAGTCCGAGAACGTGACCCAGGTGTTCAACGAGGTGGAGTGGGTGACGCTGTTCTTCTTCATCGGCCTCTTCGTGGTCGTGCGCGGCGTGGAGCACACCGGCGTCCTGCATACGCTCGCCGGAAAACTGCTGGTGGCGACGGGCGGGCGGCTGGAGGCGACGGGCCTCGGGATCCTGTGGTCCTCGGCGCTGCTGTCCGCGATCGTGGACAACATCCCCTTCGTCGCGACGATGATCCCGATGATCAAGGCGATGGCGCCGGCTTTCGGCGGTCCCGACGGCCTGCTGCCGCTCTGGTGGGCGTTGTCGCTCGGCGCGTGTCTGGGCGGCAACGGCACGCTGGTCGGCGCGAGCGCCAATCTCACGGTCGCCGGTCTTGCCGAACGGAACGGGGTATCCTTCCGCTTCCTGACCTATACGAAGCACGCCCTGCCCATGATGCTGGTGCATGTCGGCATCGCGCACGTGTATTGGATGTGGCGGTATCTGTGATCAATCCCTGTTGCCAAGGCCCCGGGTCAGGCGTAGGCGAAAACCATGTCCTCACCCCAACTCAAGGCCCTCAGTAACCTTTGCTTCACCCTCGGTTTCGTTTCGATCGCGGTTTCGATCGCCCTTTGGTACCTGATGAACGGCGACACCGCCGTCGCCCAGGCGCATGCCGAGCGCACCGGCATCTTCGTCGGCATGTGGGCGCCGACGTTCTTCATCCTCTCCAACCGTTTCGACCGTTACGCCGAGAAAGCGCAGCAGGGCTCCTGAACGGCGCGGCTCAACCCACCCAGGCGCGGGCGTTGTAGAAGAGCTGCATCCAGGGTGAGTCTTCGCCCCATTCGCGCGGGGACCAGCTCATGCAGGCGGAGCGGAACACGCGCTCGGGGTGCGGCATCATGATCGTGACGCGGCCGGTCGTCGTGGTCAGCGCGGTCATGCCGGCAGGCGAACCGTTCGGATTCAGCGGATAGTGCTCCGTCGGCTGGTGGTGGTTGTCCACGAAACGGCCGGCGACGAGGCCCGAGCGACTGAAGGTCTCCGCGGCGGTGGCGTCCCTGAACTCGGTGTAACCCTCGCCGTGGGCCACGGCGATGGGAATGACGGATCCGGCCATGCCCTGGAACAGCACGCTCGGGCTCGACTCGACCTTGAGCGACACGAAGCGGCCCTCGTAGCGCTCGCTCTGGTTCTGCACGAAGCGTGGCCAGAGTTCGGCGCCCGGGATGATGGACTTCAGGTTGCTCATCATCTGGCAGCCGTTGCACACCCCGAGGCCGAACGTGTCCTCGCGGGCGAAGAACGCGGCGAACTCGGCCCGTGCGCCCTCGTGGAAGAGGACGCTCTTGGCCCAGCCCTCGCCGGCACCGAGCACGTCGCCGTAGCTGAAACCGCCGCAGGCCGCGAGGCCGCGGAAGTCGCGGAGGGACACGCGACCGCTGAGGATGTCCGTCATGTGCACGTCCACCGTGCGAAAGCCCGCACGGGCGAACGCCGCGGCCATCTCGACCTCGCCGTTCACACCCTGCTCGCGGAGGATGGCGACGGCGGGGCGGACGCCCGCCGCCTTAAACGGCTTCGGCGCAAAGGTCAGGACCGGGTTGATCCCCGGGTTCTGCCGGTCGAGCCGCAGCTGCTGCTCCTGGTCGGCGGCCGCCGGGTTGTCGCGCAGGGCGGCGATGCGGTGGGTCACGTCGGACCAGATGGCGCGCAGGGCGAAGAGGTCTTCCTCGATCAGCACCTTGTTGCCGCGCGTGACGCGGAAGGTGTGCTTGGCGTTGAGGGTGCCGATCCGCGAAACACAGGCCTTGAGCCCGTGCTCGCGGAAAGTCAGGAGCACCGGGTCGAGGTCGGACTCGCGCACCTGGATCACCGCGCCGAGTTCCTCGCTGAACAGGGCCGCGAAGGCGTCGTGGCCGGGGGGCAGGGTGAGATCCACGCCGGTGTGGCCGGCGAAGGCCATCTCGACGGCGGTGGCGAGCAGGCCGCCATCGGAGCGGTCGTGATAGGCGAGGAGCTTCTGCTCGCGGCCGAGCTTTTGGATCGCCTGCCAAAAATGTTTCAGGTCCTTGGCGCGGTCGACGTCCGGTGTGGCCGCACCCATCTGGGAAACGACCTGGGCAAGGATGGAGCCGCCGAGACGGTTCTGCCCCCGGCCGAGGTCGATCAACAGGAGGACTGAGTCGTCGACGGATGCGTCCGGTTGGGTATTCAACGCGGAGGGCACGGAGGACGCGGAGAGGGAGGCAGGTTTTTTCTCCAAGCCCTCCGCGCTCTCCGCGTTTAAACTCCGATTGTATTTCAGCTGAGGCGTCAGCGTCTGCCGGATGTCGGTGACCGGCGAGAAGGCCGAGACGATCAGCGAGATCGGGGCGGTGATGCGCTTCGCCTTGTCGCCGTCCTGCCAGACGGTGGACATGCTCATGCTGTCCTTGCCGACGGGGATGGTGATGCCGAGGGCGGGGCAGAGTTCGAGGCCCACGGCCTGCACGGCGGCGTAGAGGTCGGCGGCGTCGCCGGGGACGGCGGGGGCGGCCATCCAGTTGGCCGAGAGCTTGACCTTGCCGAGGTCGCCGACCTGGGCGGCGGCGAGATTGGTGAGGGCCTCGCCGACGGCGAGGCGGGCGGACGCGGCGGCGTTGTTGACAGCGACGGGGGTGCGCTCGCCCATCGCCATGGCCTCGCCGGTGTAAACGTCGAAGGCGGCCGCGGTGACGGCGCAGTCGGCCACGGGCACCTGCCAGGGGCCGACCATCTGGTCGCGGGCGATGAGGCCGCCGAGGGTGCGGTCGCCGATGGCGATGAGGAAGGTCTTGTCGGCGACGGCCGGGTGGGCGAGCACGCGGCGGACGGCCTCCTGCAGGGTCAGGTCACCGAGGTCGAGGGGCTGCTGCGGGCGCGCGAGGGACTGCTCCTGGCGGTGCATGCGCGGCGGTTTGCCGAGCAGGACCTCGAGGGGGAGGTCGATGGGCTTGTTCCGGAAATGCGGGTCCTCGACGACGAGCTGCTTCTGTTCCGTGGCCTCGCCGACGATGGCGAACGGCGCGCGCTCGCGCTCGCAGAGCTGGCGGAACGTGTCGATGCGGTCGGCGGGGATGGCGAGGACGTAGCGTTCCTGCGACTCGTTGCACCAGAGCTCGAGCGGGGACATGCCGGGCTCGTCGTTGGGGAGCTGGCGCAGGTCGAATTTGCCGCCGCGGCCGCCGTCATTGACGAGTTCGGGCAGGGCGTTGGAGACGCCGCCGGCGCCGACGTCATGGATGAACGAGATCGGGTTTTCGTCCCCGAGGGCCCAGCAGCGGTCGATGACCTCCTGGCAGCGGCGCTCCATCTCGGCGTTGTCGCGCTGCACGCTGGCGAAATCGAGATCCTCGCTCCCGTGGCCGCTGGCCATCGAACTGGCGGCGCCACCGCCGAGGCCGATGAGCATCGCGGGTCCGCCGAGGACGACGAGCTTGTCGCCCGGGTTGATCTTTCCCTTCTGCACGTGGTCGGCGCGGATGTTGCCGAGACCGCCGGCGAGCATGATGGGCTTGTGGTAGCCGCGCAGTTCCGCGCCGTTGGCCCCGGGAACCTTCTGCTCGAATGTGCGGAAATAGCCGTTGATGGCGGGCCGGCCGAATTCGTTGTTGAAGGCGGCACCGCCGAGCGGACCCTCGATCATGATGTCGAGGGCGGAGACGATGCGGCCGGGTTTGCCGTGGTCTTTTTCCCAGGGCTGGACGGCACCGGGGAGGCGGAGGTTGGAAACGCTGAAACCGACGAGGCCGGCCTTGGGCTTGGCGCCGCGGCCGGTGGCGCCCTCGTCGCGAATCTCGCCGCCGGAGCCGGTGGCGGCGCCGGGGTAGGGCGAGATGGCCGTCGGGTGGTTGTGGGTCTCGACCTTGCAGAGCAGGTGGATGTCCTCCTCGGACGTGACGTATTCGTTCGTGCGCGGGTCGGCGAAGAAACGGCCGCCACGCGTGCCGACGAGGACGGCGGCGTTGTCCTTGTAGGCCGACAGAATGCCCTCCGCGTGCAACTGGTAGGTGTTCTTGATCATCTGGAAGAGCGACTTGTCCTTGCGGATACCGTCGATCTCCCAGGTCGCGTTGAATATCTTGTGCCGGCAGTGCTCGGAATTGGCCTGCGCGAACATCATCAGCTCGACGTCGTGCGGATCGCGCCCGAGCTTCGTGAAGGCGGCCACGAGGTAGTCGATCTCGTCCTCGGCCAGCGCGAGCCCAAGTGCGGTGTTGGCCGCGACCAGGGCGGCGCGGCCCTTCGCCAAGATCGGCACGGTCGTGGCGGGCCGCGGGGACTCGTGGCGGAAGAGGGCGGCGCAGGACTCGAGGTCGGCGAAGACGACTTGGGTCATGCGATCGTGCAGCCGGGCGCGGAGGAGGGCGAGCTGGGCGGAGGGGACGACGTGCAGCGGGGGGCGCAACGCCGCATTGTCGATGGCGAAGGTGTAGGCGATGACACGCTCGATGCGCCGGACATTGGTCAGGCCGCAGATGTGCGCGATGTCGGTGGCCTTGGACGACCAGGGGGAAATGGTGCCCGGACGCGGGGCGACGACCTGAAGCAGGCCGGTGACGGCGGCGGCCGCGCGGCTGGGGCCGTAGGTGAGGAGCCGGTCGAGGATGGCGCGTTGCGCAACCGTCAGGTCACCCTCGGTTTCCACCAGATGCACAAATTCCGCCCCGACGGCGCGGGCCGGGAAGCCGGCGGCGGTCAGGCCTTCGAGGAGCTTCTGGAGCCGAAACGGTGAGAGGGCAGGCGAGCCGCGGAGGATCAGCATGGTCGGAAAGGCGATGTTTCCCAAGTCCCCGGGCGCGTCAAGGGGGCGTCCGCGCAGGGCCCGGACTTTTTGCCGCCGCGTGACCGAGAAAGCCGTTGACGATTGGTGGCGACTGCGCGGAATGAACGGCTTTGCAGCCCGTGAGGACCAAATCCGACCAAAAATCCATGCCGCGCCGCCCCGAGGGGAGCGCCATGGACACCGAAGGACACCGGCCATGAGCGACCGGATCACCCACGAATGCGGCGTCGCCCTCGTGCGGCTCCTCAAACCGCTCTCCTACTATCAGGAAAAGTACGGCTCCCCGTTGTGGGGCTTCACCAAGCTTTTCCTGCTCATGGAGAAGCAGCACAACCGCGGCCAGGACGGCGCCGGCGTGGCCTGCGTGAAGTTCGACGTCCCGGCCGGCGAGCCCTACATGTTCCGCGAGCGCAACGTCGACACCAACCCGCTCGACAAGATCTTCCAGGCGCTCCTGGCCCGCTACAACGGCCTCGTGGGTGACGGCGCCATTCACCCGGAGTTCCCGGACACGGCGAAGAAGAAGTTCGATTTCTGCGGCGAGCTCTACCTCGGCCACCTGCGCTACGGAACCTCCGGCGGCTACAACCTGAGCGCCTGCCACCCGTTC
>CAZGJB010000133.1:0-9618 GCA_964526145.1 uncultured Opitutaceae bacterium | reverse complement strand
CATCGAGGATGGCGTCTATCTGGCCGAGGCCAACCGGGCGCAACTCGGCAAGGTGTCGGTCGGCAAATGCTGCATTCGCTTCAAGCGCCTGGCTGATCTCGATCTTCCGGCTGCGATGCGTTTGGTCAGGAAGGCCGCCAAGCTCAAGCCACCCGGGGGCACCTGAAGATTCAACGCCAGCGCCGCCATCCCAGCACGGCGACGACGCCCAGGCCCAGCAAAGCCCAGGTCGAAGGCTCGGGAATGGCGGATAGCGGGACCGCTTCGAACCTCAGGTGGTCGAGGCCCACGTTCCAGTCCGTGCCCCATTGGAGCCGCACCGTCCCGCCGAAGGTGAGGTTGGGCGTGAACGTCGAGTGCTGCGGCCCCGTGCCGTCGCCCTGGATCGCCACCGCCCCTTCTCCGGCGAAGTTCTGCAGGACGTTGCCGGACCCATCGAGGATGCGCATCACGGTATTGCTCAGGTCCGCATGCGAATAACCCGCCATGTCGAACGAGATCAGCTTCACCCCGTACCCCTCCGCCGGCACGATGGCGATCTCGCCGACCATGCCGTTGGCCGACGGATAGGCGACCTTGGTCAGGTCGCCGTAGTCGTTATTCCAGAATTCGAGGTGGGACTCGTAGAGGCTGAAGTCGCCGGCGTTCAGCGTCCGGTATTGGATGTCGGCGATGCTCGCCGCCAGGGTGTCGCCGTACGACGCCGGGATGGGGTCGTAATTGTTGAGCGTGAGGTCGTCGAAATTGAGTACGAGCTGTCCGTGGCTGGGCAACGCCAGCGCAACGAGCCCGAATAACAGTTGGACTGCTCGTTTCACGGGTGTGATGGGGTGCGGGTAATCTGGCCAATCCCGCCTCCCGAGTCAACGCAGGTTCCCGACGGCCCGGGCAACGGTGGAGCTCGCGATCGCTGGTCGCCCAGCTTCGCTGTTGGCAGGGACTTGCGTCCCACCCAATCTGCGGGTCGTCCGCCATGGCTCGTCCCCGCGTCAAGATCTGCTGCATCAAGAGTCCCGCCGAGGCCCGCACCGCGCTCGCGCATGGTGCCGATGCGCTCGGCCTGGTCTCACACATGCCGAGTGGCCCCGGGGTCATCCCCGAGGGTCTGATCGCCGAGATCGCCGCCAGCGTCCCGGCGGGCACCGCGACTTTTCTCCTCACGGCCCTGATCGATCCCGAGGCGATCATCGCGCAGCACCGCCGCTGTCGCACATCCACGATCCAGCTGGTCGACGCCTTGGCGCCCGGCGCCCACGCCCTGCTCCGGCGAGCCCTGCCGGGCGTGCAGCTGGTCCAGGTCGTCCACGTCAGCGGCGAGAACGCGGTGGCCGAGGCGGTCGCGGTTGCCCCGCAGGTCGATTTCATCCTGCTCGATTCCGGCAATCCGAACCTGGCCGTGAAGGAACTCGGCGGCACCGGGCGCACCCACGACTGGGCCGTCTCCCGCCGCATCGTGGCGACCTGCGGCCGGCCGGTGTTCCTTGCGGGCGGGCTGAGGCCGGACAACCTCGCGGCCGCCCACGCCCAGGTCGGTCCCCACGGCTTTGATTTGTGCAACAGCGTGCGCACGGCCGACGTGCTCGACGAGGCCAAGCTGGCTGCCTTCTTCACCGCAGTGCGAATGCTGGAATGACTCACGGGGCAGAGGTCGCGGCTGGACTGGGTGCCGGCCACGCCCAAGCTCCCCACCCGATGCTCCGGCACTACCTGCTGCTCCTCCTCGGCGTCTTCACGTGCTCGACCGCCGTGATTCAGATCAAGGCGAGCCACACGCATCCCTTCATGCTCGCGGCGCTGCGGTGCGCCATCGCCGCCGTGATCCTCGCACCGCTCGCCTGGCGCGAATATCGCCGGCACCACGAGGTCTACGACCGCGAACACCTCCGCCGCACCTTCCTGCCGGCCCTGGTCCTGGCACTGCATTTTCTCTCCTGGTCCTACGGCGCCCGGATGACGATCGCCGCGCAGGCGAGTCTCGTCGTCAACCTCGCGCCGGCGGCCATCCCGTTCTTCCTGCACTGGATCGTCGGCGAACGGGTCAACCGCGTCGAGATCCTCGGCACCCTCATCGCCCTGGCCGGCGTGGTCGTGCTGAGCGCGCGCGACGCGCTGACCGGCGGCGGCGACTTCTGGGGCAACGTGGTCTGCTTCGGCTCGATGCTGCTGTTCGCCTGGTACCTCGCGCTCGGGCGGCGCAACCGCGACTTCCCCTCGCTCTGGCTCTACGTCGTTCCGGTGTACGCGCAGGCCGCCGTGATCTGCTTCATCTTCGCCATGCCTTGGGCGGGCACATTCGAGACCGGCAACGGACGCGAATGGCTCCTCATGCTCGGCCTCGCCGTGCTGCCCACGATCTTCGGCCACTCGCTCCTCAATGCCAGCATGCGCCACCTGCGCGGCCAGGTGGTCAGCCTCTGGAACGTCGGCCAGTTCATCTTCGCCGGCATCATGGCCTACTTCCTGTTCGGCGAGAGCCCGGCGCCGACCTTCTACTTCGCCAGCCTCCTCGTCGTCGCCGGCGTCGCCACCGTCGTCTTCGCCGCCCCCACCCCGCCACCGCGGCTGAGGTAGAGGCACGGTGATTTTCATCGCGGAAACGCGATTCCTCCGGCTCGTTTTTCCTTCGCCTCCCCGGCATCGCCCGCTTTCGCTCCCTTCGATCCCCATGCACGTCTTTCACCTTTCCCCCAAGGGCAATGACAACTGGTCGGGACGCCGCGCGCGTCCGGCCTCAAGCCGCCGCGACGGGCCGTGGGCCACGCTCTCCGGGGCACGCGATGCCTTGCGGAAGCTGCGCAGCGCCGGCGAGATCGAGGGCCCGGTCACCGTCCTGATCCAGGACGGCGTGTACGAGCAGAAGGAAACCGTGCAGTTCACGCCGGCCGACTCCTTCACGCGCTACGCCGCCGCCCCCGGCGCAGCGCCGGTCTTCGACGGCGGTGAGCGCCTCACCGGCTGGAAGGTCGGCGTGCGCAACGGTCGCACCGAGTGGACCCTCGACCTGCCCGACGTCCCTGCCGGCAAGCGCCACTTCCGCTCTCTTTTCGTCAACGGCCGCCGCGCCCCCCGCGCGCGCTTCCCGAAATTCTCGCCCGACGCTGTGGGCGGGAAGAACGTCCTGCGCGTCGGCGAGATGCTGGAGCCGGAGCGCACCGAGTTCTTCGCCGGCCGCGACACGTTCAAGCCGCTCCCGGGCGACGTGTCGCCCGACTGGACCTCGCTGCCCGACGCCGAGTTCGTCGTCCTCCACTACTGGATCGAGGAGCGCCTGCCCAAGCCCGCCCTCAACCCGCGCACCGGTTGGATCACCTTCGGCCGCCGCACGGCCTTCTGCCTGTACGAGGCCTACGAGAACGCCCACGGCCAGCGCGACCACGCGCGCTACTACATCGACAACCTCTTCGAGGCCCTAACCGAGCCCGGTGAATGGTACCTGAATCGCGAGACCGGCCGCCTGTACTACCTGCCCAAGCCGGGCGAGACCCCGGCGAACACCGAGATCCGCGCCCCGCGCCTGCACACATTCGTCCGCGCCAACGGCCGGATCTTCAGCGAGTCAGGCGACCGCATCGAGGTGCACGGCACCCAGCACGTGCGCGGGCTCGAGTTCGCCGGCCTCACGTTCCGCCACGCCGACTGGTTCTCGCCGCTCGCCGAGCGCCACCTGCCCACGCACGACACGCTCGAGCACAACGACCTGCCCATCGGCGGCAGCCCGCAGGCCGCCATCGCCGTCGCCGGCACGCTGCTCTTCCGCGCCGCGCAGGAATGCCGGGTCACCGACTGCACGATCGAGCGCGTCGGCCTCTACGGCATCGACTTCAGCCAGGGCTGCCGCGACTGCGCCGCGGTCGGCAACACCCTGCGCGACCTCGGCGCCGGCGGCATCCGCGTCGGCGGGGTCGACCTCGACGGCCTCGGCGCGCGCCGCACGGGGGGCATCACGGTCACCGACAACACGATCCACCACATCGGCCGCATCTTCCACCAGGGCATCGGCGTCCTCCTGACCAACGCCGCCGACTGCACCGTCGCCCACAACCACATCCATCACTCCTGCTACACCGGCATCTCCGTCGGCTGGAACTGGGGTTACCGCGACACCCTCACCTCGCACAATCGGATCGAAAACAACCTCATCCACGACATCGGCGCCGGCATCCTCAGCGACATGGGCGGCATCTACACCCTCGGCATCCAGCCGGGCACGGTCCTGCGCGGGAATCACCTGCACCACATCTGGTCGCAGGCCTACGGCGGCTGGGGCATCTACCTGGACGAGGGCACCGCGCACCTGATCGTCGAGCACAACCTCGTACACGACACGAAGGACGCACCGTTCAACATCCACTACGGCCGCGAGAATGTCGTCCGCCACAACATCTTCGCCCGCGGTGTGCACGCCCTCGCCTCGGTCTACCGCGTCGAGCCCGGCCACTTCAGCGCCAACCTCTTCAACAACATCTTCACCGGCCCGAGCCAGGTGCTCTTCCGCGGCGGTTACCAGGGCGACATCCGCAAGGCCGTCACGTCCAACGCCAACTGTTTCTGGTCCCCGGGCGGCAAGCTGCCGCCGAGCATGAACCCCGAGACGCACAAGAAGGAGGGCCACCCGCTCAAGGTCAGCCTCCGCGATTGGCAGGAAGCCGGCCACGACCGCTGCTCGATCGTCGCCGACCCGAAACTCACCGAGGGCAAGAAGACCTGGCGCATCGCCAAGAACTCCCCGGCGCTGAAGCTCGGCTTCAAGCCTTGGGACTGGTCAACCTGCGGCCCGCGTCCTAAAGCCAAGCGCGGGTGAGGCCGGGTTTTTGTTCTACCTGTATTCTCGGCGATTTTCCTTTCGCCTGAACTCGCGTTCGGGGCTTCGCTGGCGGCATCCCCATGAACGTCTTTCACCTCTCGCCCCAGGGAAATGATAAATGGACCGGCCGCACCGCGGCCCCCGCCCGCAGCCGCCGCGACGGCCCGTGGGCCACGCTCGCCGGCGCGCGCGACAACCTCCGCGCCCTGCGCGCCGCCGGCAAGGTTGCCGGCCCCGTCACCGTGCAGGTTCACGACGGTCGGTACGCGCTGACGGAGACCGTCGCCTTCAGCCAGCACGACTCGCACACGAGCTACGTCGCCGCACCCCGCGCCAAGCCGGTGTTCGACGGCGGCGAGCGCCTGACCGGCTGGAAGGTCGGCGAGCGCAACGGCCGCACCGAGTGGACCCTCGACCTGCCCGACGTCGCGGCCGACCGCTGGTATTTCCGTTCGCTCTTCGTCGACGGCCGCCGTGCCCCGCGTGCCCGGCTCCCGAAGTTCGCCCCGGAGGGCAAGGCGGTGCACAACTACTTTCACCTCGGCGAGATCATGCACCCGGACAAGACCGGGCTCTTCGACGGCCACGACATGTTCAAGGCCCGTCCCGGGGACGTGCAGGACTGGCCCTCGCTGCCCGATGCCGAGTTCGTGCTCCTGCACTACTGGGTCGAGGAGCGCATGCCGCGCCCGCAGTACGATCCCAAGACCGGCTGGCTGCGTTTCGCGCGCCGCTCGGCCTTCAACCTCTACGAGGCCTCGTCCGCCTCGTACGGCAACCGCGCCCTCGCCCGTTACTACATCGACAACCTTTTCGAGGCCCTGACCGAGCCCGGCGAATGGTATCTCAACCGCACGACCGGCCGCCTCTACTACCTGCCCCGTCCGGGCGAGACCCCGGCCAACACCGCGATCACCGCCCCGCGCATCCAGACCTTCATCCGCGCCAGCGGCCAGTTCTTCAACGACACGATCGAGCCGTACGACGCCCACGCCACGCCGCACGTCCGCAACGTTGAATTCGTCGGCCTCACGTTCCGCCATGGCGACTGGTATTCGCCCCTGGTGTCGCCCCAGCAGTTCCATCCCCAGTACGGCCAGGAACTGTCCCTCGCCGGCAACATGCAGGCCGCCCATTGCGTGCCTGGAACGCTCATCTTCCGCGCCGCCCGCGACTGCGCCGTGCGCGACTGCATCTTCAGCCAGCTTGGTCTCTACGGCATCGAGTTCGACGAGGGCTGCCGCGAGTGCACCGCAGTTGGCAACGAGCTCTACGATCTCGGCGCCGGCGGCATCCGCGGCGGCGGCACCGACTTCGACGGCCACCTCGACGGGCGCACCGGCCACCTCACCATCACCGACAACACGATCCACCACATCGGCCGCATCTTCCACCAGGGTGTGGGCGTGTTCCTCGGCCATGCGTTCGACTGCCACGTCGCCCACAATTACATCCACCACGCGTGCTACACCGGCATCTCCACCGGGTGGACCTGGGGCTTCCGGGAGACGCCCTCGCGCAACAACGTGATCGAGCACAACCTCATCCACGACATCGGCGCCGGCGTGCTCAGCGACATGGGCGGCATCTACACCCTCGGCGTGCAGCCCGGCACCATCGTCCGCGGCAATCACCTGCATCACATCTGGTCGCACGACTACGGTGGCTGGGGCATCTACCTCGACGAGGGCACGGCGCACCTGATCATCGAGCACAACCTCGTGCACGACACGAAGGACGCACCGTTCAACATCCACTTCGCCCGCGAGAATGTCGTCCGCCACAACATCTTCGCCCGCGGCACGAACGCGCTGACTTCCGTCTCGCGCGTCGAGCCCGGCCACATGAGCGCGAACTATTTCAACAACATCGTGATCGGCCCCAGCCGCCGGCTCTTCTGCGGCGGCTACAAGGGCAACATCGCCGAGGGCGCGCTCAGCTCCAACGCCAACTGCTTCTGGAATCCGGAGGGGAAACTCCCCCACAGCGCCAACCCGCGCTCGAAGACCCCCGGCGTCCCGAAGCGGGTGACCTGGCGCGAATGGCTCGCCGCCGGCCACGATTCGCTCTCGATCATCGCCGATCCCAAGGTCACCGAGGGCCGCAAGACCTGGCGCGTCGCGAAGAACTCCCCCGCGCTGAAGCTTGGCTTCAAGCCCTGGGACTGGTCGAAGTGCGGCCCGCGACCGAAGGCCCTACGCGGATGACGCGTTAGTATTGAACAACAGTTTGGTTTGCTCGTGGGCGGTGATTGGGGTGCAATAGCCGCGTTCCCCGCCCATGAAACTCGATCTCCTCCGCGACCGGCTTGTCCGCTGGTGCAACCAGAACTCCGGCAGCCATAACTATGCCGGGCTCGAGACGATGCGGGCACTCCTGGCGGCGGATTTTTCCAAGCTGCCCGGAGCCGCCGTCGAGCACCTCCCGCTGACCGAGTCGCCCGCCCGCGTCCTGCGGATCCGCGTGCGGCCCGATGCGCCCGTGCAACTGCTCTTCAGCGGGCACTACGACACGGTCTACGGCCCCGAGGATCCGTTCCAGCGCTGCGAGCAACTCAGCCCCGAGCGCCTGCGCGGCCCCGGGGTCATCGACATGAAGGGCGGACTCGTCGTCATGCTCGCCGCGCTCGAGGAATTTGAGCGTCAAGGTCACGGCAACCGGATCGGCTATGAGGTCCTGCTCAATCCCGACGAGGAGATCGGTTCGCACGGCGCCCATCCGTTCTTCATCGAGGCGGCCGCCCGGTACCAGCTCGGCCTCGTCTTTGAACCCGCGCGCCCCGGCGGGGAGCTCGTGCATTCGCGCAAGGGCACCGGCAATTTCACCGTCACCTGCCATGGCCGCGCGGCCCACGCTGCCGGCGGCGCCAAGCACGGCCGCAACGCGATCGCCGCGCTGGCGGAGTTCCTGGTCGCCGCGCACCGCCTGCCCGCCGAGCTGAACGGCGTTCTGCTCAACATCGGTGCCATCCGCGGCGGTGGCCCGGCCACGAACGTCGTACCCGACTTCGCCGAGGCCAAGCTCGACGTGCGCATCACCCATCTCACCGACCGGGCTGCGGTCTATGCCAAGTTCGACGACTACGCCGCCCCGATCCGCGCCCGCGAGGGCTTTCGCCTCGAGGTTGCCGGCGGATTCTCGCGTCCGCCGATGGAGCGCAGCGCCACCGCCGACGCCGTCTTCGCCGCCTGGCAGGAGTGCGCCGCCGAACTCAAGCTCCCACCGCTGCAATGGATCCACGCCGGCGGCGCCTCCGACGCGAACAACCTCGCCACCGCCGGCCTCCCCTGCCTCGACGGCCTCGGCCCGATGGGCGACCGCCTGCACAGCCCGGAGGAGTGGATTCACCTGCCGAGTCTTTTCGAACGGGCACAGATCGCGGCGCGCTTCTTGAAGAAGCTGGATGCCGGCGAGGTGGCCGTCCCGAGAACGGGACGGAAGGAGTAAGCGGCGGCGCTACATCCCCATCCGCGCCCAACCCTTGCGATCCGGCGAGCGCGGCGGGAGGCCGAGGATCTCGCGGCCGAGGTCGACGTAGTAACGGTAGTTCTCCAAGGGCGTGCCGTTGGGGATCTCATGGTCGAGGCCGAAGACGCAGCCGCCCTCGCGCATGAGGGGCTGAAGCTTGTACTCAAGTTCGCGGCGGATCGCGGCCTTGTCCTGGCGCAGCACGTGCTTGTCGATGCCGCCGAGCATCTGCAGGCGGCGACCGTACTTCTTCCGCACCGCCACCATGTCCATGCCCGCGGCCGGCTCCATCGGGTAGATGCAGGTGACCCCGCAATCGAGCAGCGCCGGGATCACGGCGTCGATGTTGCCGTCGGTGTCCACCTGGAAGATCTTCGCCCCGCGCTCCGCCAGCGGCTCCCAGATGGCGCGGTAATAGGGCTGGAAATGCTCGCGGATCTGGCTGGGGCCGACCAGCGGGCCCGACTTGCCAGCGAAATCCTCGTGCACCGAAAGCTGGTCGATCGGCAATCCGGCCATGATCGGCTGCAGCACCCGCAGCATGGTGTCCTGCAGCGTCGCCATGATGTCGGCCATCAGCTCGGGCTGCTCGTAGTAGGCCAGGCAGGCAACCTCCTCGCCCATCAGGTCGCGCGGCATGTCGAAAGCGCCGGGCATGTAGGCGCGGATCAACGCGCCTTCGGCCCGGGCCCGCTTGGCGGCGGCGACCTCGTCCCAGTTGATGCGATCCGGCGTGAAGACGTAGTGCGGCTTCACGCGGAGCCAGTCGTCCATCGTCTGCACCGGGAAGTTCATGGGCAGCGCGTGAGTGGCGGTCCGCTTCAGGAGCAGGAGCTCGCGGCCCAGGAAGTCGCGCTGCACCCGCCGCTCAGCGTTGTCCTCGAGCGTCACCGGCGCCGCCCCGCGGGGCAGCGGATAGCCGCCGAAATCCACGATGGGCACGTAGTCCCAGTCGAACGCCGTGAGGTTGATCTCGTCCTCGGTGGCGCCCTGCGCACGCCATTCGTCCTCCAGGCCGATCAGCGGCCCGAAGAGTTCGACGAACATCGGCCGATGGGCCGAGCCGTAGGTCATGAGGTCGAGGTACTCGTCGCGTTGGAAGCGCATGGTGGCGGCCTGAAAAGGGGGAACGTTCAACGCTTAACGTTTAACGCTCAACGCTCAAGTGGCGCGGCGCCTTTCATCACTTGAGCGTTAAGAGTTAAGTGTTGAACGTTGAGCGTTCTTCCCGGCCCTCACGGCACGGCGTGGATCCACTGCTCGCCCGCCGGGCGCTCGTCCTTGTAGCGGACCTTGAAGGTCGGATTGCTCGCGGCGAGTTTCAGGAAGGTATCGAGGGGCACGAC
>CAZGJB010000132.1:0-9680 GCA_964526145.1 uncultured Opitutaceae bacterium | reverse complement strand
CGCGCCGGACGTGGACGGCACGTCGCGACTTTCGCCCTGGCTGCACACCGGTGAGATCGGCCCGCGCCAGGTCTGGGCGGCCTTGCAGGCGCGCGCCAAGATGACGGGTGTATTCCCGGCCAGCATTGGCGAGCGGGTGTTCCTGAGCGAGGTTGGCTGGCGCGAGTTTGCGCACCACCTGCTGTTCCACTTCCCGCATACGCCGGAGCAGCCGCTGCGCGAGGATTTCGCGCGATTCCCCTGGGCGGAGGATCCGCAGGGCGCGAGCCTCCGCGCTTGGCAGCGGGGGTTCACGGGTTACCCGATCGTCGACGCGGGCATGCGGCAGCTCTGGCAGACGGGCTGGATGCACAACCGTGTGCGCATGATCGCGGCGTCATTTCTCGTGAAACACCTGCGGCTGCCGTGGAACCACGGCGCGGCGTGGTTTTGGGACACGCTGGTGGATGCCGATCTCGCGAACAACACGCTCGGCTGGCAATGGACCGCCGGGTGCGGCGCGGATGCGGCGCCGTACTTCCGCATCTTCGCGCCGGTGCTGCAGGGCGAGAAATTCGACCCCACCGGCGATTTCGTGCGGCTTTGGGTGCCGGAACTCGCGCGGATGCCGGCGAAATTCGTGCATCGGCCGTGGGAGGCGCCGGCCGAGGTGCTGGCCGCGTCTGGGGTGAAGCTCGGCGAAAACTATCCGAGGCCGATCGTCGACCACGGCGAGGCGCGCAACGCAGCGCTGGCGGCGTTCAAGAGCCTGCGGCGCGAGGCGTGACCATGAACGAGGCGCGCACGGCTCCGGCGATGACCATCCTGGTAGCGGGCGCGTCCGGATTGGTCGGTCGCGCGTTGGTGCCACGCCTGACCGGGCAGGGTCACCGGGTCTTCAAGTTGGTCCGAAGGCCCGCCGAGAAGTCCGATGAGATTCAATGGGATCCTGCCGCGGGGCAGTTCGCCTCGGGCGCATTGGCCGAGGCGGATGCCGTAATCAATCTGGCGGGCGAAAACTTGGCGGCCGGCCGCTGGACCAAGGTGCGGCGCGATTTGATCCTGCGCAGCCGGGTCGACACCGCGCGCACACTGGTGGAGGCCATTGGCCGGAGCGCACACCGGCCGGCGGTATTCATCAATGCCTCGGCCACGGGCATCTACGGCGACCGCGGTGACGAGGTGCTGACCGAAACGAGTGCGGCCGGAACCGGATTTTTGGCGGATGTTTGCCACGCCTGGGAGGAGCCGCTGGCCGCGTTGCCGGCGGGCGTCCGGGCGGTGGCCTTGCGCACGGGCGTGGTGCTGACGCCGCAGGGTGGGGCACTGGCCAAAATGCTGCCGGCTTTCCGCGCCGGCGTGGGTGGCCGCCTGGGCAACGGGCGGCAATGGATGAGCTGGATCACCCTCGATGACCTCTTGGGCGTCATCGGCCACGTGCTGACGCATCCAGAGTGCGCCGGACCGATCAACGCCGTCGCCCCGCAGCCGGTGACCAACGCTGAATTCACGGCGGTCCTGGGTCGGGTGCTGCGGCGTCCGACCGTGTTCCCGGTCCCGGCCTTCGCTCTGCGTTTGCTGTTCGGCCAGATGGCCGACGAGGCGCTCCTGAGCAGTTCCCGGGCGGTGCCCAAGGTCTTGCTGGATACCGGCTTCAATTTTCGCCAGGGCGAGATCGAACCGGCGTTACGACAATTACTTGGTCGAGGTCTTTAACCACGAATGGACACGAATGGGCACGAATGAACCGACCAAGCAGGCAAACCACAGATGGACACAGATGCACACAGATAGGAGACCGGACCAGAATCCCAAATCTCGGGCATAATTCCGGCCTCATCCGAATCTGTGTTTATCTGTGTTCATCTGTGGTTTATTTCGGTTTCCGGTAATTCGTGCCCATTCGTGTCCATTCGTGGTTGAAAACTTAGGCTTCCCAAAATCCGTGCGGAATGTAGGTTGGCCCTTTTATGCAGAAAACCTTCGTAATCTTTAAACCCGATTGCATGCAGCAGAAGCATGTCGGTGATGTGCTGGCCCGCTTCGAGAAGGCCGGCTTTTCCATCATCGGCTGCAAAATGACGCGCCTCAGCCCGGAGATCCTCCGCGAGCACTACGCGCACGTCGCGAGCAAGCCGTTCTATCCGGAGATCGAGAACTTCATGAAGTCGACCCCGGTGGTCCTGATGGCGCTGCAGGGTGACAACATCGTTGCCCGCGTGCGCGACCTGCTCGGCCCCACGGACTCCCGTAAGGCGGCCAAGGGCACGATCCGCGGCGACTTCGGCACCGATATGATGGTCAACGTCGTCCACGCCTCCGACAGCGACGAGAACGCCAAGATCGAGATCGCGCGCTTCTTCAAGGCCGACGAGCTCTACGTCTGAGTTTCGGGAGTTTTCCCCAGCGAAAGACCGGCCGTGTGGCCGGTCTTTTTTCATGCTAGTGCGCGGCGCTTGCGACGCGCCGTTCCTTGCCGGTCCAGCGCAACGCCCACTTGAGGCAGAAGTGCGCCGGATCGACGGGCGGGAGGTAGAGCATTGGGCAGAGCCCGGGGATGACGGTGCAGCCGGCCGCGCGCAACCGGGCGATCGCCTCGGGCGTGGCCGCACCCGGGCTGAGGGCGTCATGCAGCCAGACCAGCGGGACCTCGGCCGCGATGCAGTCCTCGACCGCCGCCAGTGCCTGGGGGCGGTCCACATACACGAGGACGGCATCAACCGGCGGGTTTATCTTGGTCAGCGACGAGACCCGCTCGGCGGGCGTTTCGTCGCTGAAGGCCGGATTGACTCCGATGACCTGAACGCCGTTGCGGCGGAACCGATTCGCCACCCATTCGCCCGGATCGCCCTTGGTCGCCTCAAGGCCCCAGATTGCGATCCGCTTCTTGCCGAGGAACTCCCGGATTAACGGCCCGTGGCCTTCGTCATGCATGATGGCTAGGCTGAAACCAAACGGAGCCGGACGCAACTTCGGAGGCAGTGTCGCTACTGGTGTGCGCTGTGCGCTGATGTATTCGGACCTTGCTACCGTTCGCCCGAGTGAGGAAGCGCCCACAAGCAGGTACGCATGCCTTTCGCGGCAAGCTCATCGAGCGGAATCACGACAAACTGGTCCGATTTCGTCGGGAACCACCCACGTATCACGCCATCGTTCATCGTGAGCTGCTCCCCCTGGGAAGAGTAGGCTTCGACGTAGAACAGCCCCTCCCAGCCCAGCGTGGCTGCTCTTGTGATCTCGGTGATGGCCCCGATTCTTTCAATCTTCGCCGGGGTTTTCTTCTTTAGTTCCAACCATACAACAAGGAGATACGGAAGCTCATGGGCCGCAGCTGCGGCAAAGGCGGATTTGAGATGTTGGTCGCTCAGCACTCGTAAACTGGGCGGCGGATCAATTCGATTGATGGCGGTGGTGAATGTGCCGGTGTGCAATGCTACCGGAGAGTAACCCTTTGACCGCAATTCGAGTTCCAGCGCGTTTTCAAACGCGAGGACGGCGGCAGTTCCTTCCTCGATCGCAGGTGCGTTACCACCCCGATACATGACGACCACTCCGACGCGTCCTGACGTGCTCCGCAGCCGGTCAAACTTGCTGAATCCGAGGCTGTATAGATTGATCGATTGAGTGAGGCATCCTGCCAGCACAAGAATAGTGCTGAGATATGCGAGGCATTGGAATCGCGATTTCATGTCTTGTTCCGCGGGTTCATAGTCGCGACATCACCAGAGGCGTATGTGAACTGTGATGCGCGCGACCTTTTACATCGACGGTGTGAAGGGTTGAATGCCGCCGAAGTACCCGCGCATCGCCTCCCGCATCGCGAGAGAGGCCGTCTCGTCAACGCTGAATACCCGCCAAGTCTCTGTGACTTTTAGTCCAGTGTCCTCGGTGAATATCTTCGTGCCGCCAGTAAATGCCTTGCGGGTCGAATACAGGGCCTCGCCTTGGGCACTGTAGACTTCTAAGGCGGTCGCGCCGGCCAGGACCAGCTGCTGACTCGGCAGTTCGCTTCCGTAGAGACTGGTCCGCCGAATCGTCACCCACGCGACGAAGAGTCCCGAAAGGTTATTGGCTGATGCCTGTGCTCGCGCCAGCGCCTCGGCCTTGGGGCGCTGTTCCCAGACTTTGCCAATGTGCACGATGCCGATCGCTTCGGTTATGGAGGTGGTGAGTCGCTGAGCGGGCAACGGCATCGGGTCGTAGCCGCGTTGCGCCAACTCGGCGATCAAGGCTTTCTCCAATGCGTCGATGATCGTGTCGCTTTCCGGAGCGGCAGCCGGATTCAACTCGATGAATATCACTGCGCCGACCTTGGGCGTCGGCAACGCGTTCGCTGGCATCGGCTTCATCCAGTCGTGCAGGTACATCGACCGGACACTGACGCAGGCTGCTAATAGCAGCGAACTGATGATCGCTGTGAGATGCCACAACCCACGTTGGGGGCGGCGCCCACGCATGATTGAATACCTAGGGCCGATCTGAGCCGAGGGCGAGCAAATATCCATCGGGCGCGCCCGAGGAGTGCAGTGTCCCCGTACTTGGACTTAACCTTGCATCTACCTCTGAAAGTGGCGCCCTCACGGGGAATCGAACCCCGGTTTGATCCTTGAGAGGGACCCGTCCTAGCCGCTAGACGATGAGGGCGAAAAAGGAGGGTCCACAGTTGGGTTTTGCGCGGGGTCGTCAAGCGCGAGATTTGAAAAAGCGCAAAGCCTGGACTCTCGCGGAGACGCCGAGGGCAGGGAGGAGCTATTGATTATCACTCAGCGACCTTCGCGCCTCCGCGAGAGCCGCGTAAATGCACCTGACCGCCAGAATAGTGTCCCTGCCCAGCAATCTAGTCGACCGCAACAACCTGCCCGGTCTGCACCGACCGGACGGCGGCATCCAGGACCTTCTGGGCGGCGAGGCCGTCGGCGCCGCTGCCGTCGATCTGCTCGGGGGTCGCCCCGGCCGTGATCTGCTCGAGGAAGGACTCGATCCGGTTGCGGAAGGTGTCCTCGAAGTCGCGCATGCCGCCGAAGACCGGATTGGTGTAAACCCGCTTTTCGCCGTCGCCGGCGGGGTAGAGCGTGGCCTCGCGCCACATGTCCTCGATGACGATCCGGCCCTTGTTGCCGGCGACCTCGCAGCGCTCCATCGGATGGCCCCGCTCGATGTCGTAGCTGCCGACAAGGGTGCCGACCGCGCCGCTCTTGAACCGGAGGTTGAACGTGGCCGTGCTCCAGATGCTGCGTCCGGGCGCCTTGGTGCCGAAGCAATGCACCGCCGCGATGTCGCCGCCGAAGTGCCGGAGGATGTCGACCGAATGCGGGTGCAGCGACTTGATGTGGAACCACGGCGAGGACTCCGCCGGGTTCATGATCCACAGGCTCATGTTGAGGAACAGCACATGGCCGACGCGGCCCTCGTCCTGCCAGCGTTTCGCCATGCGCGCGGCGGGCGTGAAGCGGTGGTTCATGTCCACGGCGAAGCACCGCCCCCGGGCCTTCGCCCGGGCCACCATCTCCGCGGCGGGGGCGATCTCGTTGCAGATCGGCTTTTCGCAGAGCACATGCGCACCGGCGTCGAGGGCCTGGAGCGTCGGTTGATAGTGGTCGCTGCCGTTCTCGGTGCCGGAGGTCGTGACGCTCACGACGTCGGGTCGCAGCTCGGCCAGCATCGTGGCGGCATCGCGGTAATGCGGCACGCCGTGCGCCTTGCCGGCGGCCTCGGCGCGGTCGGCGCGGAGGTCGCAGACGCCCACGAGGCGCGCGAGCTTGCTCTCGCGATAGAGCTTCGCGTGGCGGTTGCCGATCGGGCCCATTCCGATGACGCAGACTTTCAGCATAGGTTGGTTTTCTCGATTTTGGTGCCGGCGGGAATCTCGTAACCGTAGGCGCGCAGGGCCGGCTCGAGGAAGTCGTAAGTGACCGTCTGCGGATGCGTGCGCCACCGGTCCACCGTCTCGGGTCGGACTGGGATCTTGGCGAGCCGGATGCCGAGGAAGTCGCCGACCCGGGCGAGGGTCTCGTCCTGGCGGAGCACAAAGTCCTCGAAGCGCACCTCGATCCAGTTGGCCGGCGGACGCGTGGCCTTGACGAGATCGTACTGGTAGCGCCACGAGATGGCGCGGCGGAGCAGGTCATTTTCCACCGGCGGATACTCGATGCCGAAGGTCTTGAGATCGTCGGTCACGTGGCTGCCGAGGATGCAATCGCGCGGGTCCCGGATCCAGAAGACATATTTTGCCTCGGGAAACAGCCGCAGGATCCAGGGCAGGACGAGGGTCGTCTCCGGAATCTTCCAGCCGCGGAACACGGCCGGGCTGGCGAAGACGGACTTGAGGTAGGCCTGGATCAGATTCCGGAACTCGGCAGGGATCTCGCCCTGCATGAGGGCGGAGAAATCCCATTTGAGCCCGCCCTGCCAGCGCACCTGCCGGGCGAGGACCCGGCAGGCGTCGTACATGGCCTCGGGCGGGACGAGATCCCCCGAATCGTTCAGCGGTGCGCCCATGTGCACGCCGCTGGCGGACAGCGTGTGCGACATGGCCCGCGTGCCGGAGTGACCCCGGCCGATGACGGTGACGAGCATGGCGGTGGTCAGAGCTTCTTCTGGCCGCGCTGGCGGCGGAGTTCGCGGGCCTGGAGTTTCTGGGCGGCGTTGGGCGAGCCGATGTGCATCTCGGTGTAGGCCTGCTGCGAGGACGCGAACGGACCGTGCGGAAAGCCGTGCCACTTCAGGTTGGTGTACATCGGGTTCTTCCGGCCGGTCTGCTTCTCGCGGCGGGCGATGTGCTCGAGCATCCGCGCCTGGAGCAGCTTGACGACCGCGGGCTCGCGCGCGGCGACGTTGGTGTTCTCCTCCGGGTCCTTCACGAGGTTGTAGAGCTCGATCTCGGGCTTGAAGTGGAAGTCAGGCTCGAGCGCCTGGATCAGCTTCCACTCGGGCGTGCGCCAGCCGTGCTTCCGCATCCAGGTCGCCTCGGTGATGTAGAACTCGGACTCGCCGACCCAAGCCTTGCCCTCCATGCGGGGCTTGAGGCTGCGGCCGTCGAACTTGATTCCGGTCTTCAGCCCCATCAGGTCGAGGATCGTGGGCGTGGTGTCCTTTTGCAGCGTGTAATCCTTCACGCGCACGCCGGCCGGGACCTTGCCGGGCCAGACGAAGCAGAGGGGAACCTCGAGCGTGCACTCGTACAGGCCGTGGTGGTCGTACCAGCACTCGTGATCGTAGAGGGTCTCGCCGTGGTCGGAGGTGATCACGACCAGCGTGTCCTCCTCGAGGCCGAGCGACGCGATGGTGGCGAAGATGTTCGCGATGCACGCATCCATGTAGGCGATGGCGCCGTCGTACTGGGCGTTGATGTAGTCCTTGTCGGTGCAGCCCGGCGGGAACCAGCTCGCGAAGTAGTCGCAGAACGGCTTGAACTTCATGACCGGGTCGAGCGACTTGTTCTTCGGGTCGAACTCGTTGCCGTCATAGAACATCCGCTCGTACGGCTTGGGCGGCAGGTACGGCGAGTGCGGGTCCATGTGCCGCATGAACAGGAAGAAGGGCTGCTAGCCGCCGGCGAGGCGCTTGAGCTCGGGGATGGCGACTTCATTGAGTTTCTCGGCCTTGGGGCTGCGACCGTCCTGCCAGGAACCCCAGCCGGTGAAATCGACGTACTTCTGGAAGCCGCGCGAGGCGGGGTTGTGGCTGAAGCCGACGCAGGTCGTGGCGTAGCCGGTGTCGCCGAGGATCTCGGCGAGGGTCTTCACGTGCTTGCCCAGGCCGCCCTCGTGGCGGAGCGCGACGACATCGGTGCCGAAGCAATCCATGCCGGTGAACATCGAGGAGTAGCCGGGCGTGGTCGGAATGTGCGGGCTGAACTGGCGCTCGAAGACGGCGCCCTGGGCGACGTACTTGTCGATGTGGGGCGTGGTCAGGCGCGGGTAGCCATAGAGGCTCATGTGGTCTGAGCGCAGGCTGTCGATGCCGAAGAGGATGAGGTTGGGTTTGCGTTTCATGGGGATGGAGTTTGCGGGCGGTTCAAAGGGCGAGGCGCCGGCCGGTGGCGGCCGACTCGTGGCAGGCAAGGATCAGGCGAAGCACGTCGCGACCCTCGGCAGCGGTGGCGATGGGCGGGCGACGGCCGTGGAGAAAATCGGCGAGCGGGCCGGCAAGGGCCTTGATGCGGGCGCCGTGGTTGGCGGGCGAGGGGAGGCCGCTGTCGGTCCACTGCTTGGCGTCGCGCACGAACCACTTGAGCCCGACGGCGTCGGCCGGGCGCGGGACGTTGCAGCTGGGGGCGTCGCCGAAGTTCTGGATGGCGCAACCGAGCTCGCCGACGATCTCGGTGGAATTCTCGGCGGCGGTGCAGGTGGCGGAGAACACGACCTCGGCGAAGGTGCCGTCAGCGTAGCGGAAGATCGCGATGCCGTTGTCGTCGGGCATCCGCGGGTTCACGAGCGTGCCGATCTCGGCGATGACGGTGCGGGGCGGGCCGAGCAGCCAGTAAAGGAAGTCGACGGCGTGGGCCGCATCGTCGGCCCAGAGGCCGCGGTTGAGTTCCGGCTGGACGTGCCAGGAGCGGTCGAAGCCGGCCCACAGGTGGGCGGGAAGCCCGTGGCGGCGGCGGACCTGGAGAATGCGCCCGAGCGTGCCGGCGGTCACCAGCTCCTTCATGCGCAGGTTCTGAGGGTCGACGCGCATCTGCCAGGCGAGCGTGAAGGGCACGCCGGTCTCGGCGGCGACGGCGACAATGGCATCGGCCTGGTCGAGGGTGAGGGCGATCGGTTTCTGGAGGACGATTCGCTTGCCGGCGCGGGCGGCGGCGACGACGAGTTCGGCGTGGCGTGAGGTCTCGGCCCCGATGACGACCGCCTCGAGGTCGCGGCGGGCGAGGAGGGCCGGGAGGTCGGCGACGGCCTCGAGGCCAAACTTGCCGAAGGCGTCCTTGAGCCGGGTGGCGTCGTGATCCCAGCCGGCGACAACCTCGATCCCGAGGCCGGGCTGTTCACGCCAGGCCTCGACGTACACGCCGACGTGGGCGTGGGCGAAGCCGAGGATCGCCGTTTTCACGGTCGGAGGGTTCCTGGGATCAACGGGCGCCGCATGCCTGGAGGCAGGCCTGCATGTGGCCGCGGGATTCGGCGGCGATGGTGCAGCAGCGCTCGAGCGGGTAGTCCTTGGCGCCGATGACCTCGAGGTCGACCGGGCCGGTGTACTTCGCCTCGTGCAGGACGCGCAGGTAGCCGAGCAGGTCGATTTCGCCGCGGCCGTTGGCCTGTTCCTCGGGCTTGCCGGGGTTCATCTGGCGGCCGCGGCAGTCGCGGATGTGCACGTGCTTCACGCGGGAGACCACGGCGCGGAGGGCGTCGACGGGATTCTCGCCCGCGCGGTGAATGTGGCTCGGGTCCATGTCGAGGCCGAAGGCCGGGCTGCTGATCGCGGCGAGGACCTTGAGCGTGGTCGGCGTGTTGTGGATCGCGGCGCCGACATGGGCCTTGACGCAGAGCGTGACGCCGTGGTGGGCGGCGCGGTCGGCGAGGCGGCCGAGCGAGTCGATGGATTGCTGGAGCGAGGCCTCGTCACCGGTCTTGCCGCCCGGTCCGCAGTTGATGATCGGGATGCCCGTCTCGACGGCGGCCTGCATCGCGGCCTCCATGATCGCGGGATCCTGGCGGGGCTGCTCCATGGCGAGGAGCTTGAGGCCGGTGTCGGCGGCGAGCTTC
>CAZGJB010000131.1:0-9691 GCA_964526145.1 uncultured Opitutaceae bacterium | reverse complement strand
AAGAAGTTCAACACGGGCCCGCAGGGCGACAAGTACCCGGGCCAGGTCCTGATGACCGTCGTGTCGAAGGGGCAGCCCGTCACGCCGACGCCCATCCCGTCCGCGTTCCCCGTCGTCGCCAACCTGGCCGACGGCCCCATCGCGCAGCAGCGCACCATCACCTTCGCCGACACCGACGACCCGAACCTCTTCACGATCAACGGCAAGCCGTTCAACGCGAACTGCGTCGACACGATCGTGAACCTCGGCGACGTCGAGGAGTGGACCGTCGTGAACACGGCGCAGGAGAACCACGTGTTCCACATCCACCAGACGGAGTTCCAGGTGACGGAGATCAACGGCGTGCCGCAGCCCTTCACCGGGCGGCAGGACGTCGTGACGCTGCCCGCCGCCGGCAAGAACGGGCCGAGCACGGTGAAGTTCCTCATCCCCTTCACCGATCCCGTCGTGCTGGCGCTGCCGGGCGTGCTGCCCGTGATGAACCAGGCCGCGCTCGACGCCGTCATCAAGGCCGGCCTCATGCTCGGCTGCGACATCGCCCCGGTGTGCAAGTGGGACCGCAAGCAGTACTTCTATCCCGACTCGCCCAAGAACTACCAGATCTCCCAGTACGACCAGCCCATCTGCCAGGGTGGCGCGGTGGAGATCGAGCTGCCGGGGCCGGCGCGCAACGTGATGGGCGAGCACAAGGCGATCCCGCTCACGCGGATCCACCTCGAGGAGGACGTGGGCAAGCTCAACCATTTCGCCACCGATTCGCTGGTCGACTTCAACCGCGCCGGAACGCCGCTCATGGAGATCGTATCCGAGCCGGCGATGCATACGGCGGACGAGGCGTATGCCTACCTGACCTCGCTGCGGGCGACCATGATCTACGGTGGCATTTCCGACTGTGACATGGAGAAGGGTCAGCTGCGCTGTGATGCCAACATCTCCATTCGTCCGGTTGGCGAGACGAAGCTTGGCACCAAGGTTGAGTTGAAGAACCTCAACTCGATCTCGTTCGTCCGCGACGGCATCGCCCATGAGATCAAGCGCCAGATCGGCGTCATCGAACGCGGCGGCACCATCGTGCAGGAGACGCGCGACTACGACGGCCAGACGGGCGCGTCGCAGTCACTGCGCTCGAAGGAGATGGCGCACGACTACCGCTATTTCCCCGATCCCGACCTCATGCCCGTGCAGGTCGACGCCGCGTGGAAGGCTCGCCTGCAGGCCGAGTGCCCGGAACTGCCTTTCATCAAGCAGCGCCGGTTTTTGGAGCAGTATCAGATCCCGTACACGATCACCTCGGTGCTGATCTGGGACCGCGCCCTGAGCGACTACTTCGAGGAGGCCGCCCAGTTGGCCGGCCCGGGCCGCGCCCAGGCCGTGGGCAACTGGCTGGTCAATGACCTGCTGCGCGAGCTCGGCGCCGCCAAGACCGATCTCGGGAGCGCCAGGGTGCGCCCCGCGCACCTGGCCGAGCTCGTGCGCCTCATCGACGAGGGCAAATTGCTGCCGAACCTCGCCCGCACGGTCTTTGCCCGGATGTTCGCCACCGGCGAAACTCCGTCGGCCATCGTCGCCCGCGAGGGCCTGGCCGCGGCACCCACGGATGCCGGCGAACTGGAGCAGTGGTGCCGCGACGCGATTGCCGCCAAGCCCGATGCCGCGGCTGAGTTCAAGGCCGGCAAGGAAAGTGCCATCAATGCCCTCAAGGGCCCGGTCATGAAGGCGGCCAAGGGCAAGGCCGACCCCAAGCAGGTGGACGCCCTGCTGCGCCGCTTGCTGGCGTAGGCGCATAAATTCCGTCGGTCGCTTGCGCTCGGGTTTGGCGCGCCTACCTTTGGCGCCATGGACACCCCTATCTCCCGTCGTGCAGCGTTGAAAACCCTCGGCGCCGGTGCCGCGTTGTTTGGCCTTGGTCTCGTCTCGGGTCGCGCCCAGGCGCCGGCGGCGGTGGCCGGCACGCCGCAGCCGTTTTCCCTGCCGCCGCTCGGCTACGCCTACGACGCGCTCGCGCCGCACATCGACGCGGAGACGATGAAGATCCATCACACGAAACATCACCAGGCGTACATCAACAGCGCCAACCAGGCCCTGGCCAAGTACCCGGAATGTCAGGGCAAGACAGCGGAGGAATTGCTGGGCAACCTCGAGGCCGTGCCGGCCGACATCCGCACCGCGGTGCGCAACCACGTGGGCGGGCACCACAACCACGCGCTGTTCTGGCGGGTCATCGGTCCGCAGGGCGGGGGAGCCCCGGGCGGAGCGCTGGCCGCGGCCATCGGGCGCGACTTGGGGTCTTTCGCCGCCTTTCAGGCGCAGTTCACCGATGCCGCGATGAAGCGCTTTGGCAGCGGCTGGGCCTGGCTCAGCGTCAAGGACGGCGCGCTCAAGGTGCATTCCACCGCCAATCAGGACTCACCGCTCAGCGAAGGTGCGACGCCGCTGCTGGGCCTCGACGTCTGGGAGCACGCCTACTACCTGAACTACCAGAATCGCCGCGCCGACTACGTCAGCGCGTTCTGGAAAATCGTGCACTGGCCGGAGGGCGAGGCCGGCTTCGCCGCCGCCAAGGGCTGAGGCCCGGCTCAGGCCCGCGGAACCGGGACGTTGGCACTGCGTGCCGTCGTGGCTTCGGGGGCCACGCCGAAAAACTCGACCACGTGGCTGACGTTCTCGTAGCCGGCCTGGCGGAGGTTTTCCTCGATCCGGCGGATGGATTCGCGTAGCTCGGTGGTCAGCTCGGGGGCGATGGGCGCGACCCGGTTTGTCGACTTGCAGACAACGTGGTACCGGTTCGTCTCGCCCGTGTTCAGCTCATACAGGCTCGTGCCGTTGTGGAAAAAGGAACGACGCACCAGGCCGATGCGCTCGAAGGCCCCGAGGCAGCGGTAAACTGTGACGAGGTCGCACGAGCCGGGGGCGAGTTCACCGTGGATCTGCTCGATGCTCGTCGGCTGCGCGCGATTGATGATCGCCGTCAGGATCGCGATGCGCGGCTGGGTGATCCGCATGCCGGCTGCGCGCAGTCGGGCGCACGAGGCTTCAAGGGCGGTGGCCGTCGGGCGGGCGTCCTTGGCGGAAACGAGCGGATGGTTGGTCTGGGTCGAAGCGATCATTTTTGTAAATAAAGTGTGACGTTGGCGGATTCGATTACGAGGGAATACTCGCAGATGAGTGGCAGCAGTCTGCAGTCATTAGGCTGACTCAAGCCCCCAGCAATCTGTGCAGTTGCGGACGGTGGGAGGCTATGGTAACGGTGCTCGCCATTCGTCATGCAAGACCCTGATTTCGCCGAGATCGTCAGTCTCATCTGCAAGGAGGACCCCCGTTTCGACAAGCGGGCGTATGGCTTCATCCGCGCAGGCTTGGACCACACGGTGAAGGAGTTGCGCAAGAAGGATCCTGCCCGCGGCGAGAAGTCCTTCCACGTCTCGGGTCCTGAGCTGCTCGACGGCCTGCGGGCCTACGCTTTGGAGCAGTTCGGTCCCATGGCGAAGACGGTCCTCAACGACTGGGGCATCAAGCGCTGCCGGGACTTCGGCGACCTTGTTTTCAACCTCATCGAATACAACGTCTTCAGCAAGACCGCCGACGACCAGCGGGAGGATTTCAGTGACATCTACACCTTCGAGGAGGCGTTCGTGAAGCCCTTCCAGCCGGCCAAGCGGGGACGCCGCGATTCCTCGGCTGAGCCCGTCAGCCAAGCCTGACGTGGGCACCCCTCCGCTCATGCCGCAGCCTGCCTACCGCCGCAACGATCTCCTGCTGCTCGAGCGCTTCTGGCGCGAACCCGTGCACCGCGCGGTCCTGCCGAACGGTCTCACCGTGCTCGTGAAACCCGATGCCGTCGCGCCGGTGGCGTCCGTGCAGGTCTGGGTGCGGACCGGGAGCACGCACGAGGGCGACCTCGCGGGTGCAGGCCTCTCGCATTATCTCGAACACCTGTTGTTCAAGGGCACGGCGAACCGCGCGGGGCGCGATATCTCCAGCGTGGTCCAGTCCCACGGCGGCGACATCAACGCGTACACGAGCTTTGATCGCACCGTCTACCACATCGATCTGCCGGCGGCCTCCGTGGCGATGGCAATCGAGGTGCTGGCCGACATGGTCCTGAACTCCACGCTGCCGCCCGAGGAGGTCGAACGGGAGCGGAACGTCATCCTCCGCGAGATCGACATGGGCCAGGACGATCCAGATCACCGGTTGGCGGAGTCGCTCTTCGCGACGGCCTTTCGCACGCATCCGTACCGGCATCCCATCATCGGCCACCGTGACCTGTTCGCCGCCGTCACGCGCGACGAGCTCCTGCGCTATTACCGCGCCCGCTACGTGCCCGACAACCTGGCGGTCGTCGTGGTCGGCGACATCGATCCCGTCCAGGTCGAGGCCGATGTGCGCCGGCATTTCGGCGGCGTGAAGCGCGCCGCGCTGGCCCCGGTGGTCGTGCCGGAGGAATCGCGCCAGCTCGGCCCGCGGTCGTTGCACCGGTTCGAGGAGGTGGAGATCTCCCGCGCCGGCCTGGCCTGGCAGATCCCCGGGCTCACGCATCCCGACGCCGTCGCCCTCGAGGCGCTGGCCACCGTGCTGGGCGCGGGCGACAGCTCGCTGCTCTGGCAGGAGATCCGCGAGCGGGCCGGCCTCGTGCATGCCATCGACGCGACGAGCTGGAATCCAGGCTCGGTCGGCCTGTTCTACATCTCGTTCACCTGCGATCCCGACAAGCGCGAGGCCGCCACCGCCGCGGTGTTCGCGGCGCTGCAGCGCTGGGGTCGCCGCGGGATCGGTGCGGCCCTCGTGCGCAAGGCCGTGCGGCAGCTCGTCGTCGGCGAGATCAACACGCGCAAGACCATGGCCGGCCAGGCCGCGCGGATCGGCGCGGCCGAGGTGGTGATCGGCGACCTGGATTTCGGGCGCACCTACTTCGAGCGCCTCGTAGCGCTCAAGCCGGCGGACCTCCAACGCGTCCTGCGCACCTATCTTCAGCCGCATGGGCTCACCAGCGTCTCCCTCAACCCCACGGCGTCGGCCGCCGGGGCGTCCGCGGCACGGGCCCAGGTGACGGAGCCGGGCGACTTCGAAACCCTCACGCTGCCGAACGGCGCTCGCCTGCAACTGCAGCCGCACGCGCACCTGCCGAACCTCCACCTGCGCCTGAGCTGCCTCGGCGGCGGCCGCTACGAGGACCCGGCACGACGCGGCGCCACGGCCCTGCTGGCCACGCTGCTCACCAAGGACACGCGGCACCGCAGTGCCGCGGCCGTGGCGCGGACCATCGAGGAGGTCGGCGGCGTCTTCCACGCCTTCTCGGGCAACAACAGTTTCGGACTCGCGCTCGAGGTGCTGCCGACCGATGCCGAACGCGCGCTCGAGATCCTGGCGGAAGCCGTGCTGCAACCGGCTTTCCAGCGCGGCACATTTGCCCAGGAACGCGATGCGCAGCTGGCGGCAATCCGGCAGGACAACGACGACGTCGTCACCCTCGGCCGGCGCATCCTGCGCCGGAAATTCTTCGGCGCGCACCCGCTCGCGATCGATGCGCAGGGCGACGAGGCCGGCCTCGCGGCCCTCCAGCCGCATGACCTCAAGGCGCTGCACGCGCGCCTCCTGGTCGCCGGCAACGTGGTTCTCAGCGTGGTCGGCGACTTCGATGCGCGACGCCTGGCGCCGAAGCTCAAGGCGTTCCTCGCCCGGTTGCCGCATGGCGGAGCGGAACTCGCTCCGGCTCCCTGGGCATTGCCGGCCGAGGCGGGCGCATTTGTCGAACGCCAGCCGCGGCAGCAGGCCGTGGTCTTCCAGGCCTTCGCCGGGCCGGCCCTCGGGGCCCCAGACTACTACGTGGGCGAGGTGGCCGACGAGCTCTTCAGCGGCATGTCCTCGCGGCTCTTCGAGCGCGTGCGCGAGGAGAAGGGGCTCGCGTATTTCGTGCGTTCGGCCCGCGTCATCGGCCTCGACGCCGCGATGTTCTACTTCATGGCCGGCACCGCGCCCGACAGCGAGGCCGCGGTCCTGACGGAGATCGAGGCTGAGATCGCCCGCGTCGCCGCCGGCGGCGTCGAGCCCGCGGAACTGCAGCGTTGCCAGACCCGCCTCAAGGCCGCTCGCCGCATGGGCCTGCAGACCAACGCGTCCCGCGCCGGGCAGGCCGGCCTCAACGCCCTTTACGGCCTCCCGGTGGACGACTGGAACAACTACGACGGCTACATCGACGCCGTCACCGTCGCGGCGCTCGCCGAATTTGCCGGCCGCTACCTGCGGGGCGACGCGCGCGTCCAGCTCGTGGTCCGCCCGTAATCGGGTCCATACCCACTTTCGGGGTATTTTGTTAGTCGATGGCCCCGAGGGGCTTCTCTTGCCTTGCCGGACGTCGAACGGCGACCCAGCTTCGCGCAATGATTATTCCTAACACCATCTGCAGATTGTTGAACGTGCTGGCGTGCTGCGCGCTGGCCCTGGCGGTCACGGGCCACGCCGAGGAGAAGGCGAAGGAGCCGAAGGGCCCTTCGAAGACCATGCTCAAGAAGTACGATGCCGATCAGGACGGGAAGCTGAGCGACGAGGAAAAGGCGAAGGCCAAGGCCGACGCCAAGGCGAAGCGCGCAGAAAAGAAACAGGAGGAACTGAAGGAGTACGACGCCAACGCCGACGGAAAGCTGAACAAGGACGAGCGCGAGAAGATGAAGACCGAAAAGGCCGCCGCGCGCGAGGCCCGCAAGGCCGAGAAGGAGGCGCGGAAGGCGGAGAAGGGCAAGTAAGCGCGCGGGTCTGCCTTGAGGGATTTCGCCCCGGCCACTGCGGCCGGGGCTTTTTTGCGCCTACGATCCTGCTTGGGAGGACTGGGCGACGCCGCCGCTCCAACTGAGCTTGGCGCGCATCACGGCGAAGTGCGAGTAACCGAGCCGCTGCACAAGCGGCAGGGTGTGGCGCGAGACGGAGATCCGCACCGGGGCGTTGACGCCGACGCGCAGGTTGCGCTGGCCGTCCATCGCCACGAGGAGGTTGGCCTCCGGCGAGCGACTGCAGACGCGGAGCTTCACGCCCTGGCGGAAGATGATCGAGCGGTTGCTCAGCGTGTGCGGACAGATCGGCGTCATCGCGACGACGTCGGCGCTCGGGTGGATCAGCGGGCCGCCGGCGGAAAGGTTGTAGGCCGTCGAGCCGGTCGGCGTGGAGAAGATGAGGCCGTCGCACGTGTACTCCGTGACGAGTTCGTCATCGGCGAACACCTCGAGGCGCACGAGGCGCGACGTGTTGGCGTCCTTGATGAGCACGTCGTTCAACGCGAGGTCGTGCAGGCCCGGTCCCGTCGAGCAGTCGAGCATGGCCCGCTGGTCCACCTGGTAGGCTCCGCCCAGCAGATCGGCGAAATGCGCGCGGGCTTCGTCGGCGGAGAAGGTGGTCAGGAATCCGAGGCTGCCGCGGTTGACCCCAATGATCGGCACGTGGGCGCGGGACGCCTCGCGGGCGACACCGAGCAGCGTGCCATCGCCGCCGATGACGCAGCAGGCGTCGAAGCCCCGCAGGTAGCCGGCAGCGAGCGGGAAGCGTGTCGTCTGCTTCAAGCGCACGCCCGCGGACCGCGCCTGGCCCATGAGGGTGCGGGCGAGCTCCACGGCGCCGGGCTTCTCCCCGTTGACCACGAACGCGAGCTTGCGGATGGGCTTCATGCGGGGGCAAAAGTCGC
This sequence comes from uncultured Opitutaceae bacterium, assembly GCA_964526145.1. Taxonomy (GTDB): domain Bacteria; phylum Verrucomicrobiota; class Verrucomicrobiia; order Opitutales; family Opitutaceae; genus UBA2377. Next base: position 2,019 of record CAZGJB010000131.1, on the reverse strand, counting down.
CCGTAACGGGGTAATTCGCCAGTTCAAAACCTCACGCACCCTTGTCGAGCACCAGGAGGAATTCGCGGTTGCCGTCGGCGCCGGTGATGGGGGAGTCGATGCTGCCGCGGACGCGGCAGTCGGGGAGTTCCGCTTGGGCAAAGGCCCGTACGCCGTCGAGGGCGGCCTGTTGCACCGCCGGGTCACGGATCACCCCGCGGCCCTTATCCGCCTCGACCTTGCCGGCCTCGAACTGCGGCTTCACAAGGGCGACGAGCACGCCGCCAACCCGGAGGAGGGGCCAGACGGCGGGCAGGACCGATTTGAGCGAGATGAACGAGAGATCCATCACGACGGCATCGTATTCCGCGCGCGGAAGATCGGCGGCGGAGAGGTGGCGGGCGTTGATCTTCTCGAGGTTGGTGACCCGTGGGTCGCCCCGGAGCTTCGCGTGCAGCTGGGCACGGCCCACGTCGACGCAGACCACGTCGGCGGCGCCGTTCTGCAGGACGCAGTCGGTGAAGCCGCCGGTGGAAGCGCCGACGTCGAGGACGTGCGCGCCACGCAGGTCGAGGGCGAAGTGCCCGACGGCGGCGGCGAGCTTTTCGCCGCCACGGCTGACGAAGCGCGGCGGCTGGTCGACGGTCGGCGCGAAATCGGCCGGAAACTCCCGCCCAGGTTTGTCGAGGCGCTCGGTGCCGTGCCTCACCTGGCCGGACATGATGAGAGCCTTGGCCTGGGCGCGACTGGCGGCCAGGCCGCGGGTGACCAGCAGCTCGTCGAGGCGGAGTTTGGCGGCCCCCATGGAAAAGCGTTCAGAGCGTCACGCCGATGGCCTTGAGGAAGGCCCGGGCGAGGATGGAGTGGCCGATGATGTTGGGATGCACGCGATCCCAGGCGATGGCGTTGGCGTGCATGTGCTGCAGCACCTCGTCGAACGCCGCCTGCGTGTCGATGAACAGGGCGTCGTTTTTGGCCGCGATCTTCTTCATGATCGCACCGTATTGATCCATGCGGGCGCGCATGGCGTCGGCGCGGTTGGGCTCGATGTAGAAGGGCGACATCAGGATCAGGCCCTTGACCTTCGGCCGGGTCGTGGCGGCGAGTTCGTCGAGCGTCTTTTCGTAAACCTCGGGCGAGACGTGCAGCTCGGTCTGGCGGGGGAGGTCGAACTGGCGCCAGACGTCATTGACGCCGATCATGATCGAGACCCAGTCGGGCTTGAGATCGAGGACATCGGTCTGCCACCGCGCCTTCAGGTCGGGCACCTGGTGGCCCGAGGTGCCCATGTTGACGATGCGGATGGCATGGCCGGGATGGATGGCGCCAAGGAAGCCCTCCACGAGCGACACGTAGCTCTTGCCGACGGCGCCGAAGAGGCCTTCGCCGATGGGGCGCGCGCGCTCACAGTCCGTGATCGAGTCGCCGATGAAGAGAAGTTTGCTTTTGGGGGCGATTTTCATCGCCCGCAGCGTAGCGGCGCACGGGGGCTTGGCCAGCCGTTCCTGCAACTGCTCAGTTCGAGATCAGCGGAAACAGGTCGCCGTTGAGCTTGTCGCCGGTCTTGAGCGGGAGCGGGTCCGTGACGGGGTGCGGCACCTTCAGGTAGGTCGTGCCGTCGGGCATGTAGATGATGGCAATGGCCTCGCGCATGCCGGCGGAGCGGTTGGGACCGGCGTAGTGGAAGGTCATGCCGTTGTGCACGGTGCAGGAGCCGGCCTTCAGCTCGCAGGTGACGGGTTTGATGCCCTTGGTCTGCGGGGCGACGGCGTAAAGGTCCTGCGGGTCGGCGAGATTCACCGGCTCGATGTCGAGGTGCTTCTGCGTGCCGGGCAGGAAGGACATGCAGCCGTTCTGGATCGTGGCGTCGCGCAGCGCGATCCAGATGGTGAGCTGGTGCATCCTCTGCTCGTGCGGCCAGTAGGGCGTGTCCTGGTGCCAAGGGGTCTTGGCGCCGGTGTGGGGTTCCTTGAAGAGGGCGTGGTCGTGCCAGAGGCGGACGCTGAGCCCGCTGAGGCGCGCGGCGATGCGGCCGAGGCG
>CAZGJB010000130.1:0-9702 GCA_964526145.1 uncultured Opitutaceae bacterium | reverse complement strand
GCGGCCGCCCGCCGCCTCCGCGTCGTTGAATAGCCGCCCATCCTTGAAGTCCGCCGACATCATCCGGGCATAATTGCCGGTCGTGCCAAACACGGTCACGCCGTTGATCTGGTTCGCCCCCGCTTTCACCGAGGCGCCGCGACCCGCGACCGGGACCGCGACCTCCAGGAGCGAGCCCGGGGTGTCCTCGATGATCTGGTTGAGCCGGTCGGCCTGATCGGGGCGGATGATCGGACGATTCTGGTAGTTCCACCAGTCCTCGACCGGGCCCCACGGCCATTTCTGCACGTAGAGCACGTCGTCGCCGAGCATCGCCAGGCTGTTCTGGAACCCGCGGTCGATGCCGTTGATGGCCGTGCCCATGAGCGTGACGGCCACGATGCCGATGATGACGCCGAGGGCGGTCAGCACCGAGCGCATCTTGTTCGCCCGGATCTGGGCGAAGGCGATGCGGAACGATTCGATGAGTTCGTAAAGGATGCGCTGCATGGGCGAGGCGGCCGGGCGTCAATCGCTGGCGGGGCGGTCGCTTTCAATCAGGCCGTCGCGCAGCCGCACGATGCGGCGGGCGTGGCGGGCGATATCCTCTTCATGCGTGACGACAATCATCGTGTTGCCCTGCTCATAAAGCTGCTCGAACAGCTCCATGATTTCCACGCCGGTGCGGGAGTCGAGATTGCCGGTGGGCTCGTCGGCCAGGATGATCGACGGCCGGTTGACGAGGGCGCGGGCGATGGCGACGCGCTGGCGCTGGCCGCCGGACAGCTCGTTGGGCTTGTGGTGCATGCGGTTGCCCAAGCCGACGTTCTCCAGCGCCTCGATGGCCCGGGCGCGGCGCTCGTGCGCCGAGTACCCGGCGTAGATCAGCGGCAACTCGACGTTGGCCAGGGCCGTCGAGCGCGGGAGCAGGTTGAAGGTCTGGAAGACGAAGCCGATCTCCCGGTTGCGGATCTCGGCCAACTCATCGTCGGACATCATCGCCACGTGCTTGCCGTTGAACTCGTAGCGGCCGGCCGTCGGGGTATCGAGGCAGCCCAGCATGTTCATCAGCGTGGACTTGCCGGACCCGGACGGGCCCATGATGGCCAGGTATTCGTTGCGATGGATCTTCAGCGCGACCCCGAGGAGGGCGTGGATGGTTTCAGAACCCATCTTGTAGAGCTTGGTCACGCCCTCGATCTCAATGACGAGGGAGCCGGGCGGGCGCAGGGTGCGCACGAAGGCGGGAGCGGGAGGAGGAGTCATGGCGACGGGCGGGGACGCGGCGGCGACCTTACTTCTTCTCCTCGTCCTTCTTGGGCTTCTCCAGCTGGACCTTGGCGCCGTCCTTCAGCCGGCGGCTGATGGCCGCGTAGCTGCCGGAGACCACTTCGTCACCGGCCTTCACGCCGGACTTGACCTCGATGTGGGTGTTGTCGGCGATGCCGGTCTCGACGGGCTGCATCCGGACCTTGTCGCCTTCCTTGACGAAGACGACGCGCTTGAGCTGGTCGCGCTGGCGGCGAGCCTCCATGCGCTCGTCGGCGACCTCGAGCTCGTTGCCGGACTTCTCGCGGGCCTCCTTGGCCTTCTGCTGCTGCAGCTCCTCGGTGGTCTTGCCGCCTTCGGCGCGGACCGTGACGCTCTGGATCGGCACGGCGATGACGTTCTCGACGGTCTGGGTCTCGATGTCGGCCGTGGAGCTCATGCCGGGGCGCAGCTTGCCGTCGCGCTCGGCGATGCGGATCTTGACCAGGAAGTTGGCCACCTCGTCGGAGGCGGACGCCGTGGTCTGGGAATTGGCGGTAGAGGTCCCTTGGGCGGAGGAACTGATCTCCTTGACGGTGCCGGCGAGCTTGCGGCCCGGCAGCGCATCGACCGCGAGCACGGCCTTGTCGCCGAGCTTCACGTTGACGATGTCGTTCTCGTTCACCTTCACGCGGACCTCCATGTTGCTGAGGTCGGCGACGCGCATGATCTCCGTGCCCTCGAACTGGCCGGTGCCGACGACGCGTTCGCCGGCTTCGCTCGTCAGCGAGCTGATGCTGCCGTCGATGGGAGCGTAGATGGCGGTCTTGCTCAGCTGGTCGCGAGCCTGGTCCACCGAACCCTCGGTGCGGCGGATCTGCGCCAGGGACGACTCGTATTCGGCCTGGGCGACGTCGAGGTTGGTCTTGGCGTTGAGGTGATCGGCGTCGGAGATGAGCTGGTTCTCGTAGAGGTCCTGGGCCTGCTTGAGGTCCTGCTCGGCCTTGAGGAGTCGCGCCTTGCTGAGGACGCTGCTGGCCTTGGCCGAGAGGAGCGAGGCCTCCTGCTGCTCGAGCTGGGCCTGATAGTAGTCGGGCTTGATGCGCACGAGCAGGTCGCCCTTCTTGACGATGTCGCCCTCCTTGACCGGCAGCTCGATGATTTCACCGGCCACCTCGGGCGAGATCTTGACCTCGACCTCGGGCTGGACCTTGCCCGTGGCGGTCACCACCTGGGTGATGGTCTTCACGAAGGCTTTCTCCGTGCTGACCACGATGCCTTGATCCTTGTTGCGGCCCTTCATGACGCCGGCGGCGACGAGGACGACAAGGAGCACGGAGGCGCCGATGATGATCCATTTTTTCTTGGATTTGCGGCGCGGTACGCCGGCCGGAGTGGTAGCGGAGGAGGGGGCTTGGTTCATGGGACTCGGAGGAAAAGAGGAGGCTGGCACCGATCGGGGCCGGCGGAAAGGGAATCAGCGCGGTCACGAAAAATTGTGGAGGGGCCCACAACAGCCCCTCCACAACACACAACTGACACTACGAACTGACTCTAGCGCTGTCGATACCAGCAATCCGCCTGATCCGATCACGCCCGCCGCCTCGTTACTGGCGCGGTGGCGCCGACGAACGGGAACGGTGGACAGGGCCGGGAGGCAGCTTGCTGACATGCCACGACAACACTCTCTCCCAGGAAAAGTTACATGAAACTTTGATGAATGGCCCCGGGGAGGGATGGGCGGGGCAGCTGGCCGCCGTCCTTTCCGGTTCAGGCCCGGGCCCGCGCCGCCCAGAGCGCCGCGCCGACGATGCCGGCTCCGTTAAGCAGCTCGGCTGGCGCCAGTTCGGCATGCGTCTTGAGGTAGGGGAAAAACTTGCGGTGCTTGGCGCTGGCGCCGCCGCCAATGATGATGCGCTCAGGCCAGAGCAGCGCCTCGAGCTGGCGCAAATACCTGCCCACGCGCTTGCCCCATTGCGCCCACGAAAGGTCTTCGCGATCGCGCGCGGCGGCACCGACGAACTTTTCGGCCGATTTGCCCTCCCACGGGAAATGGCCGAGCTCGCAGGCGAATACCACCCCGCCCTGCGCGAGCGCCGTCCCCACCCCGGTGCCCAGCGTGACCAGCAGCGTCTTGCCCGCAAAGCCGCGGCCGGCGCCAAAGGTCATCTCGGCGTGCGCCGCGGCGGCGGCATCATTGATCAGCGCAACCGGACCGCCCGCAGCCCGCGAGAACAGCCGCACCCCGTCGCAGCCGATGAACTTGGGGTGCAGATTGGCCGAGGTCAGGATCCGGCGACCCGCGATGACCCCGGGAAAACCGATGCCGACCGGGCCGTGCCAGTCGAAATGCCGGACGATCTCACGAACCGCACCCGCCATCTGGGTGGGCGACAGGCGCTTTGGCGTCGCGATTCGGTGGCGTTCGGCCAGCAGGCGGCCGGTGCGCAGGTTGACAGGAGCGCCCTTGATCGCCGAACCGCCGATATCGATCCCGAGGGCCTTCATGCCCAGACAGGAAAGCCCAGCCGACGGTCAATGGCAATGCCCGTGTCCGTCGCGGCCGTGGGCATGCCCGTGCTCCAGTTCCTCCGCCGTGGCCGGTCGGACCGCGACCACCTCGACGTCAAACGTCAGATCCGTGCCCGCCAGGGGATGATTGGCGTCCAGCGTGACCTTGTCGCCGTCAATGGCCACGACCATGACCACCGGCGCGAAGCGATCGGCGCCGGCCTGGAACTGGTCACCCACCTTCAGTTCACCCTCGACCGGGAGCTGCGCCCGCCGGACCTGCTGCACCTGCGCGGGGTCGTGGGTGCCGTAGGCTCGGGCCGCCGGCACCTGCACGCGCGTCTTCGTCCCGGCCGCGACGCCGCGCAGCTGTTCATCGAGCCCGTCGATGATTTGTCCGGCGCCCTCGAGATAGACGACCGGCTCGCCCCCGGCGGAGGTGTCGAGCACGCGGCCGGCAGGGTCGCGCAGCGTGTAGTGAAAGGTGACGACGTGGCGGTTCATGTTTCCTGGCGGAGAACCGCCAGGGGCGGATGGTCGGTCACCCCGCGGTTCGATAGCAAGCCTGTGAGCAGCGTGACCGCCGTGACGGCGAGCACTGTCAGCACGAGGAAGCCGATCGGAAAGGCGGCTGTCGTCTTGAAGACAAAGTGAGCGAGCAGGGCGTTGGCCGCCACCGCCAGGATGCAACCGACCGCCGCCGCCAGCACGCCCAGGATCGCGTACTCGACGAGCTGGATCTGCGTCAGCTGCCGCCGCGTCGCGCCCAGGGTGCGCAGCAGGACCGTCTCGCGGATGCGTTGGTAGCGTCCGGTGAGCACCGCCCCCACGAGCACGATCACGCCCGTCGCCACGGTGAACAGCGCCATGAAGCGCACCACCAACGAAACCTTGGCGAAGATGGCATCGAAGGTCTGCAGGAGCAGCGTCAGATCGATGGCCGACACGTTCGGGAAATCACGCACCACCGCCTGCTGCAGCCGGGCCGAGTCCGCCGGTGTCTCCGCCCGCATCGCCATCACGTAAAACTTGGGCGCCGCCTCCAGCACACCCTCCGGAAAGACGATGAAGAAGTTCGGCTGCAGGCGCTGCCAGTCCACCTTGCGGATGCTGTCGACGCGCGCCGCCAGCGTGACGCCCTGCACATCGAACTGCAGCTCGTCGCCCAGCTTGAGCCGCATGTCGCGGGCCAGCCCCTCCTCGATCGAGATCGGAATCGTTTCCGTCCCCGCCCCCACGCGGCCGGTGAAGGTGCCGCTGATCAGCGTCTCGGTGCCGGTCAATTCGCCGCGGAAGGTCGACCGGTACTCGCGCCGCAGGGTCCAGCCCGGGATGCCGGAGCTGCGATCGGCCAGGACCTCCTCCACGGTGCGGCCCTGCAGGCCCTTGATGCGCATGGTGACGATCGGGGCCTGCTGACGGGTGGTGACGCCCTCGTGCTCGAGCAGGGCGTTGAGCGGCTCGATCTGGTCGTCCTGGATGTCGAAGAACAGCAGGTTCGAGCGCCCGTTGCCGCCGGTCCCTTGGATCTGGCTCAGCAGCGTCGTGCGCGTCAGGTAGAGGGTGAGCATCAAAAACGTGCCCAGGCCGAGGGCCAGCAGGAGGAGCACGGTGCGGTTGTTCGGGCGGTAGAGATTGGCCACGCCCTGCCGCACGACGTACGGCAGGCCGCGCGGACACCACCGCCGCGCCGCCCATGCGACCGCGTGGGCCAGGACCGCGAGGACGCCGAAGCCAACCGCCAAGGCGCCGGCAAACCCGAGGCCGAGCGGCAGGCTGCGCGTCTGCCAGATGGCAAAGCCGACCACCGCCAACACGATCAGGACGCCGAGCGCCACGCGCCAGGGATCAGGTCCGCCCACGCGCTCCACGAAAGCCGAGCGCAAGGCGACGAGCGGCGACACGCGGCGCACGGTCAGCAGCGGCAGCAGCGTGAACAGGAGGCAGATCACCAATCCCGCCCCCATGCCCCGCGCCACCGCCGGCCAGGAGATGAAGAAATTGACATCGAAAGGCAGCAGGTCGGCCAGCACATGCGGCAACAACAACTGCACCCCAACGCCCAATGCCGCGCCCAGCGTGGCGCCGAACACCCCGAGGCCCAGCCCCTGCACGAGATACACCGCGAAGCTCTGGCGGGCGCTGGCCCCGAGGCAGCGCAGCACCGCGACAGTCGTGATCTTCTGCCGCACGTACACGTGGATCGCACTCGCCACGCCGATCGCCCCGAGGAAGAGCGCGACAAAGCCGACCAGGCTCAGGAACGCATTCACGTTGTCGAGCACCCGACCAAAGTCGCGCTTCCGCTCCTCAACCGTGTCGTAACCCAGGCGCTCCGTGCGGAACTTCTCGCGCATCGTCCGCTCGATCGCCAGCGGGTCCGCCCCGGCCGGCAGCTTGAGCGCGATGCGGTGGCGCACCAGGCTGCCGGGGCCGGCCAGCTGCGTCGCGGCGAGCTGCGGCAGCGGGATGAAGGCGCGGGGCGCGAGCTGGGTCACCGCGACCGACTCCCCGGGGACCTTGAGCACGGCCCCGATCACCTTGAAGTCCACCTTGCCCAGGCGCACGGTGTCGCCCGGCTTGACCCCATATTGGTTGAGCAGGGTCTCCTCCAAAATGACCACGGCCTCGCCGCCGGCCAAACGCGCGGCGGCTTCGACGGGTTGCGTCAGGAATTCGCCGTAGAATGGAAAACGCCCCTCCACCGCCCGCACCTGCACCAGTCGCGTGCGGTTGATGCCGTCCGCGCCGGGGAAAACCATCATCGAGGAGAACGCGACTTCCTTCGACTGCTCGCCCCCCACGGTCGCGAGATGATCCCAGACCGCCGGCGGGATCGTCTGCCGCGACGTGATGACCAGATCAGCGCCGAGCAGGCCCCGCGCCTGGTTGTCGATCGCCACACGGAGATTGGCGCTGAAGGAGCCGATCGCCACCAGTGCGGCGATGCCGAGCACGACCGAGAGCGAGAACAGCGCCAGGCGGCGACGCGACGCCCGCGAATCCTTCCAGGCCATGCGAAGGACGAAGTTCATGGCGTCGCATCGCTCACCACCGCGCCGCCGCGCAGGCGGATGATCCGCTGACAGCGTTTCGCCAATTCCAGATCGTGCGTCACCAGCACGAGCGTGGTGCCGCGCTCGCGGTTGAGGCCGAAGATCAGCTCGGCCATCGCCGTGGCCGTGTCGTTGTCGAGATTGCCCGTCGGCTCGTCGCAGAACAGCACCTTCGGCCGGTTCATGAACGCCCGCGCGAGCGCGACCCGCTGCTGCTCGCCGCCGGATAGCTGCACCGGGTAATGGTCGCAGCGCTCGCCCAGACCGACGCGGGTCAGAAGCTCCCGCGCCTCGGCCTCGCGGCCGCCCTCGCCCCGCAGCTCGACCGGCACGAGCACGTTCTCGATGGCGGTGAGGGTCGGGATGAGCTGGAAATTCTGGAACACGAAACCCACATGCTCGTTGCGCACCCGGGCGCGGGCATCCTCGTCGAGGGTCCCGAACCGCGCCCCCGCGAGGGTCACGTCGCCGCTGGTGGCGGTATCGAGGCCGGCGCACAGGCCGAGCAGCGTGGTCTTGCCACTGCCGCTTGGGCCGACAACGGCGAGGCTCGAGCCCGTCGCGAGCGTGAAACTCACGTCGCGCAGCACCGTCAATGCACCCGGACCGGTGGCCGATCCGTAGATCTTGGTGAGCCGCTCGACTTTCAGCATATTGTCATCAGTCATGTTGCGAAGCACCTACACAAAGCGAAAAAACGCACGAAGACTAGTTTGAGCGGTCGATTTCCCCATGTTTGTCCGTCCCCTGCTGGCCAGCCTCCTCCTCGGATTCGCCCTCCCCGCCCTCCCGGCGGCCGAGACGCGGACCGTCGTTTTCGTCGGCGACAGCATCACGGCGGGTTACGGGCTCGAGTCCCCGGCCGCGGAGGCCTACCCCGCCCTGATTCAGGCCAAGATCGATGAAGCCGGCCTGGCCTGGCGCGTGGTCAATGCCGGCATCAGCGGTGACACCACTGCGGGCGGTCTGCGGCGGTTCGATTGGATCCTGGGGCAGCACGTCGACCTTCTCGTCGTCGCCCTCGGTGGCAACGACGGCCTGCGCGGGATCGATCCCGCCGTCACCCGCGCCAATCTGCAGGGCATCATCGACCGCGCCCGCGCCAAGCAGCCCACGATCCGCATCGTCCTCGCGGGCATGCAAATGCCCGCCAACATGAGCGAGGACTTCCGCCGCGCCTACCAGGCCGTGTTCCCGGAGCTCGCCACCCGCAATGGCGCGACACTCATCCCCTTTCTGCTCGAGGGCGTCGGCGCCGTGCCGGAACTCAACCAGCCGGACCTCATTCATCCAACCGCCCGCGGCCAGTCTGTCATTGCGGGCACCGTCTGGGAGCACCTAAGGTCGCTGCTGCAATGACTCACCCCCGTCGATTGCGGACCCTGGGCAGCGCGTTGCTCGGATGGCTGGGCTTGGGCCTGCTCCCGGCGACCGGCGCCGAGTTCAGCGTCAATGCCGCGACCGCCTGGGTCGACAACCTCAGCCGCACCTCGCATGCGCCAACCCAGAAGTCAGCCCGGGTTGACGAACTCTCCGCCCGCCTGGCCACCACCCGCCAGCTTGACCGGGACTGGCTCCTGTTCGCCGATGCCGGAGCCTCGCTGCAGCACGTGGGCCGCTTCGACGCCCTCGACCGCGTGGGTGCGACGGGCACGTTGACCCTGCGGCGCAAGGTCGGCCTCGGGCCCTTTGCACCGGTGTTCGAGGTCAGTGGCGCTCTGACGGGTCACGCTTTCCGGGAATCCGGCCGCAGCGGGTGGCAGCCCGACGTGACCTTGCGCTACAGCCAACGCCTCACCGCAAGCCTGCGCGCAGCCGCCGGGGCCGGTTGGACGCACTTCATTGCGCAGGACGAGCCTTATGATGTCACGAGCCACCGGCTGTTTCTCGACGCGCAATACGACGTGGCCGACGGCTGGCCGGTAGCGGTCGGCGCCGCCCGGCAATGGGGCGAATTCACCGCCAACGCCGCGGGGGCCATCTGGGCGCAGGCCATCGGCGGCGGACTTGGATCAGTGATCTTCAACCACTACAACACGCTGGCTTGGGCAGTGACCGATTCCTTCGGGCCCGGTTGGGTGGCCTACCGTATCCGTGACAGCCGGGCCGACTCCTGGTGGGCGGAGCTCGCGCCGTCCTTGACCGACCGCACCACCCTCGCCCTGCGCTATTCCGCGGTCCGCGTCACCAATGCCATCGGCATCGAATACGACACCACGAGTTGGACCCTCAGCCTGATCCATCGGTTCTGAAGATGAAACCCCACCGCCTCATCGCCGCTGCGCTCACGCTCGTGCTGGCCGCCAACCTGCCGGCGGAAGAAGCCTCCCTCGCCATTCGGGTCACCCATGGCGAACTCCCGGTGGCCGATGCCGTGGTTTCGCTGGTACCCCTCGACACCCTTGCACCCGCTCACTGCCCGGCGGGGGCCGTCGTCGCACAGGAGGACAAGGAGTTTGATCCGTACGTCACCCCGGTCGTCGTCGGCACGCGGGTCACATTTCCCAACCGCGACACGGTCCAGCACCACATCTATTCGCTTTCCAAACCCAAGCGTTTCGAAAAACCGCTTTACGCCAGCGGAGCGTCGGAATCCGTTCTGTTCGACCAGCCCGGCGTCGTCGCGCTCGGCTGCAACATCCACGACTGGATGGTAGCCTACGTGGTGGTCGTGCCCACGCCGTGGTTTGCGAAGACCGGCGTCGAGGGATCGGCGCAAGTGGCCGGAGTTCCGCCCGGGCGCTACCGCCTCGAGGTCTGGCACCCGCGCCTGGCCCGGCCGGTGCAGCGGGAGATCACGCTCGGCCCAGGCGGCCCGACGACCGAGACCGTGGCGCTCACGTTGAAGCCCGACCGACGCATTCGCCGCGCGCCCGAGACCCGGACCGGCGCCTATTAGCCATGGCCG
>CAZGJB010000129.1:0-9762 GCA_964526145.1 uncultured Opitutaceae bacterium | reverse complement strand
ACCGACGTGCAGGTCCAGTCGCCGCGCCTCGTCGAGCAGAGCGACGACGCCGGGCAGGACGGCGAGCTCGAGGTCGCGCACTTGGTTGCGGACGCGCCGCTCGGCCTCCAGGGCCCCGCGGTCGGCGGCCGGGCCAAAGGCGTGCCAGGGATCGAAGGCGAGTTCACTGTGCCCGACCGCGCGCAGCAGGCCGGAGCGGTCGAAGGGACGGCCGTGGGCGACATGGACGTCACCATAGGCCGCGATCAGGGCGGTCTCCGTGTCGAGGATCAGCCCGTCGAAATCCAGCACGATGGCGCGGATCATGGCGGTGCCACCGTGGCGTAAACCGTGCGTGGGATCGCCCGGCGGGTGAGGAAGGCGACCAGGAGCGCACCGCCGGTGAAGGTGAGCAGACCGCCAAAGGCCAGCACGGCGTCGGCGCGGACGACGACCGCGATGGCGGCGAACTGCATCAGGGTGCGGACGAGGCGATCGATCGCGGCGATGACGACGTTGACGCGCCCCATGAGCGCGTTGGGCACCTCGTGGAGCATGACGGTGCCGCGGGCGACGCGGGCGCCGGCATTGCCGAGGCCGAGCATGAGGAGGGCGACGTAGAAGGTCATGACAGTCGGCACGCCGCTGAGGAGCACGAGGCCGACGACGAAGAGCGCCATCATGCCGAGCGCGACCGTGGCCGCGGGCAGGCGCGTCAGGAGGGGCGGGCCGACCAGACCGGCGGCGATGGCGCCGGCGGCGAAGGCCATCTCGCCGGTGCCGAAGACCGTGGCCGGCGCGCGCAGGATGTGCTGGACGTAAATGGGGAACAGGTAATTGCCCACCATCACCGCCACGAACGGCGCGAGGGTGCAGAGAATGAACGTGGTGAACGCGGGCCGGGCGCCCAGCCAGCGCAGGCCCTCGACGAGGTCGGCGGTGGCGCTGGTCTTGGGCCGGTCGGCGCTGACATGGGATGCCGTGTAGGGCAGGGGGCGCTGGACGACGTAGCTGAAGACGTAAGTGGCGCCGTCGAGCAGCAGGATCGTGCTCAGGTCCACATGGTCGATCATCAGGGCGGCCAGTCCGCCCGCGAGCATCGAGGCCGTCTGGCCCTGGATCTCGAGCAAGCCCATGAGCGATTGGTAGTGCTTGCGGTCAAAGACCTGCTGCACGAACGCGAACTTCGCCGGGAAATGCAGCGTGTAGTAGAGCATGCCGCAGAAGAAGAGCGTGAGCAGCTGCCAGGTGGCCGCCTCACCGGTGACGAGCATCCAGGCGGCCATGCTGAGCGTGGTGACGGCGCCGAAGACCTCGGCCGCAAGCATGGCGGCCTTGCGCGAATGACGGTCGAGCCATGCGCCGTAGTGCGGCACCATGGCAAAGAGCGCGAGCGTGCTCAGGATCGTGATGTAGCCGTACAGGCGCTCGCCGCCCTCGCGCTGGATGAGGATCCACGGGATGGCGATGATCGTCACGCCCGAGCCGATCGAACCGGTGATGTTGGCGAGCAGCAGGCGCCGGATCCGCGGGTCGCGCAGGAGTTCCTTCATGGTGACGGGCTAGAGCCCTTCCTGGTCCACCAGCCACACGAGTGACGCGAGTGCGGCGGCGCCGAGGTGCAGTTCGCGGGGGTGCACCTGTTCGATCGTATCGGCGACCGTGTGGTGCAGGTCGAAATACCGCTGATCATCCACCAGCAGGTTGCCGAGCGGCACGCCGAGGGGCAGGAGCGGGCCGATGTCGGCTCCCCCGCGACCTTCCGTGAACGTGAGGATCCCAAGCGGCGCGAGCAGCGGCAGCCAGCGGCGGGCTCCTTCATGCACCGGACCATCGCGCTGCCCGAGGCTGAAGCCGCGCGGGGCGAAACCGCCACCGTCGGACTCGACGGCGAAGACGTGCTTTTCCCCCGTCGCGCTCACCTGGGCGGCGTAGGCCTTGCCGCCGCGGAGTCCGTTTTCCTCGTTGGTGAACAGCACGCAGCGGATCGTGTGCCGGGGCTGGAGCCCGAGGGCGCGGAAGATGCGCAGGACCTCGATTGCCTGCACGACACCGGTGCCGTCGTCGTGAGCGCCGGGAGTGATATCCCACGAATCCAGGTGGGCGCCGACGACGATGATCTCGTCGGGCTTCTCCGCGCCGCGGATCTCGCCGATGACATTGTGCGAAAGCGCCTCCGGGTGCCAGTGGGCATGGATCTTGATCTCGACCTGGAGATTGGGCTGATCCTTCAACGCGGCGCTGAGGCGGTCCGCTGCAACCGCCGAGAGGGCGGCGGCCGGGATGTTGCGACCGTCCGGCACATAAACGGTGCCGCCGGTGTGCGGCACGTCGTCCCGCGCCTGCGTCATCGAGCGGACCAGGGCGGCCACGGCGCCGAGGCTGGCCGCGGTGCGGGGTCCGCGGCTCCGCTGGTCGACGGCTTTGCCGTAGGCCCGGCCGGGATCGGGGTCGGCCGGGTCCATCGGGCGGTTGAAAAACACGATCTTGCCGGCGACCTGCTCCTGGCCGCGGGCGATCAGGTCCTCGAGCGAGCTGACCTCGATCACGGGGGCTGTGAGCCCATCGGCCGGAGTGGCGATGCTGCCGCCGAGGGCGGCCGCGGCGAGGCGGACGGGCGCCACTCCGGGTGCCATGAGCTGCACCGATTCGGGGTGTCCGCGTTCCCAGTGCGGGACCATCACCTCCTGGAGCCAGACGCGGTCGAGCTGCAGGGCTTGGAGACGGGCCTCGCTCCAGCGCACGGCCTCGGCCAGCGCGTCCGAGCCGGCGAGACGGCCGGGATGGCGGGCGAGCAGGTCGCGCAGTTGGTCATGGGCCTCGCCGCGGGCAAGGGCCTCGGCGGCGATCTGCTGCAGAGTCGTTTCGCGATCGGAAGCCGCGGGCAGGGGCGCGGCGGACAGGACGGCGAGGCCAAGCAGGACCGGGACAAGGCGCATGAAAGCACGATTATTTTTCGCCGGCTCGACGCAAGCGAGGTTTCTCCCCAAGTTTTGCCCTCATGCACTATCCCCGCTTGCTCCTCGCCCTCTTCGCGGCAGCGTTGCCGACCGCCATGACCGCCGTTTCCACCAAGCCCGAGACCCGCGTCCGCGCGGAGATCCCCGAACAGTACCGCTGGGATTTCGCCCCCATCTATACCGACTGGGCCGCCTGGGATGCGGGCATGAAGGAGATGGAGACGAAGATGGACGCCTTTGCCGCGCTCAAGGGCACGCTCAAGGACGGGCCCGAGGCGGTGCTCAAGGCCTACCAGGCGTTCGACGAGATCGGCATGATGCAGTACAAGGTTTACCGTTACCCGCAGCTCCAGCGCGACGTGGACACGCGCAACCAGGAGATCGCGGGCAAGTTCCAGCGCGTCGGCGCGGTGTTCGCCAAGTTCGGCACGGCGACGGCCTGGTTCACGCCTGAGCTGCTCACCATCCCGCAGGCCACGATGGAGGAATGGATCGCGCGGACCCCGGCCCTCGGCATCTACAAGTTCACCATCCTCGACAATTACCGCCAGCAGGCCCACGTACTCGACGAGAAGGGCGAGCGGCTCCTGTCTTTCGCGACACGTTTCAACCAGACGCCGACGGCCACGTTCCAGGAACTGAGCACGTCCGACATCAAGTTCCCGAAGGTCACGCTATCCGACGGCAAGGAGATCACCCTCACCCCCGGCACCTATCAGTCGGTGCTGCAGACCAACTACGTGCAGGCTGACCGCGCCAAGGCCTTCGAGTCCTACCTCAAGACCTACGCCGCCACCGCCAACACCTATGCGGCGATCTACAACGGCGTGATGCAGCGCGGCTGGTTCACGGCCCAGGCGCGCAATTACAACTCGACCCTCGAGGCCGCGCTCGATGGCAACGACATCCCGACGGCCGTCGTCACCAACCTCGTCGAGACCGTTCGCCAGGGCACCGCGCCGCTCCAGCGCTACCTCAAGCTCCGCAAGCGGCTCCTCGGGCTCGAATCGTACCACCTGTACGACGGCCAGATCCCGATCTTCAAGAGCGACAAGGTCTACCCGTATGACTCGTCCAAGGACCTCGTCATCGCCTCGGTCGCCCCGCTTGGCGCCGACTACGTGGCCAAGTACCGGCAGTTCGTCTCCGGCGGCCGCATCGACGTCTATGAGAACGAGGGCAAGCGCAGCGGCGCCTACTGCGCCGGCGTTTACGGCGTTGGTCCTTACCTGCTACTCAACTACAACGACACCCTCGACGCGGTCTTCACCTTCGCCCACGAGGCCGGCCACGCCATGCACACGGCGCTGTCCTACGAGGCGCAGCCGTTCGTGACCGCGGACTACACGATCTTCGTCGCCGAGGTGGCCTCGACGACCAACGAGCGGTTCCTGCTCAACAAGCTGCTCGAGACCACGACCGACCCGAAGGAGCGCTTCCTCCTCCTGCAGCATGCGGTGGATTCGATCCTCGGCACCTTCTACACGCAGGTCATGTTCGCCGACTACGAGCTGCATGCGCACCGCCTCGTCGAGCAGGGCCAGCCGGTCACCGCCAGCGTGCTGAGCGGGATCTACGACCAGCTCCTCAAGGACTACTACGGCGACGCCGCGACGATCGACGAGCTCTACAAGTACACCTGGACGCGCATCCCGCACTTCTTCAACTCGCCCTACTACGTGTACCAGTACGCGACCTGCTTCGCCTCGTCGGCCAAGTTGTTCAAGGACATGACCACGGGCGACGAGGCTGCCCGCGCCGCGGCCACCGAGCGCTATCTCACGCTGCTCAAGAGCGGCGGCAACGACCACCCGATGAAGCAGCTGCAGAAGGCCGGTGTCGACCTGACCCAGCGCGAGACGGTCCAGGCCGTCGTCGAGCAGCTCGACGCGATGGTCACGCAGATGGAGGCCGAGGCGGCCAAAATCCAGCTGTAAGGCGAGCTACCCCCTCACAGCCACTTCTTGCTCCGCAGGAAAAAGAGCATGCCCACCGTGCCGGTGAGCATCAGGGCGAGAGCAATGAAGTAGCTGTACGGGGCCTCGGTCTCGTGCATGCGTTCGAAGTTCATGCCGTACCAGCCGCCGATGATGATCACGGGGAGCGTGATGGCGGTGATGGCGGTGAGGACGCGGATGCCGAGGTTGGCCTCGTGGCCTGATTTGTTGAGGTAGACGCGGAAGGTGAGGATGAGCTGCTCGGCCCAGGCTCCGGCCTGGGCCTCGATGCGGCCGAGCTCCTCCGCCAGGTCGCGGAGGTAGGGGACGATGAGCGGGCGGATGAAGCGGTTCTTGCCCTGGGTGAGCACGGCGGCGATCTCACGCTGCGGGCGCACGATCTGGCGCAGGGCGGAGAGTTCCTTGCGCAACCCGGCGACGCGGGGGAAAAGCTCGTCGGCCGACATCTGCTGCAGGACGCCGCTCTCGATCTCGTCGAGCTCGCGGTGCAGCTCGTCGAGGGCCGGCTTGTAGGCCTCGACCATCAGGTCGAGGATGACGTGTGCGAACCGGTCGGGACCGCGCACACCGGTGCCGGGGGACTTGAGATACCGGTCGAGCGCAGCCTGCACCGGCTTGAGCGGCTGGCGGTGGAAGGTGACGATGAAGTTCTTGCCGAGGAAGAGATCGAGCTCGGTGGTCGTGAACTTGTCGGCTCGCGTGTAGTCCACCGCGTGCATCACGAGGTAGAGATAGTCGTCGTATTCCTCGAGCTTGGGCAGCGGTGAATCGGTGACGCAGTCCTCGATGGCGAGGGGGTGGAAGGCGAAGAGATTCTCGAGGATGAGTTTGATCTCGGCCTCGGTTGGCGCGGCGAGATCGACCCAGAGCATGACATTGGCCTCGGCGCGGAGGGCGGCGAGCGTGTCCACCGGCGGGTTGGCCGCGACGAACCGCGTGTCCCGATAGACAAGGGTGGTGATCATGGCGCGCTCAGATCCACTTCTTGCGCCGGCACCAGACCCACATGAGGGCGGTGAGCACGAGGGTGATGCCGACACACACCGGGTAGCCGTAGGCGGACTGCAGTTCCGGCATATGCTTGAAATTCATGCCGTACCAGGTGCCGATGATCGTGGCGGGCAGGGCGATGGCGGTGAGGGCGGTGAGGACCTTGATGCCCTCGTTGGCCTGGAAGGAGGACTTGTTGAGGTAGAGGTCGAAGGAGATGAGGAGCTGATCGGCGTACCCGGCGGCCGTCTCGTCGATGCGGATGAGATTGTCGCGCAGGTCGCGGAAGTACGGCAGGGAGGTGGCGCGGATCGTCTTCGATTCGCCGTGGGCGAGACGGTTGATGACGTCGCGCTGGGGCCGGACGGTCTGGCGCAGGTGCGAGAGGTCGCTCTTCAGCGCGAGGAGGTTGGGAATCAGGTTCTCGGACGAGCGGGCGAGGACGGTTTCCTCGAGGTCCTCGATCTCGCCCCGGAGCTCGTCGACCACGGGTTTGTAGTTGTCGGTGAGCAGATCGAGCATCTGGTGGGCGAGGCGGTCGGCGCTGCGGGTGAAGGCGGCCGCGCCCTTGGTGCAGCGATCCATGGTGCCCTGCACGCTGCGCATGGGGCGGCGGTGGACGGAGACGAGGAAATCGCGGCCGAGGAAGATATCGAGCTCGGTGGTGCTGAACTTGTCGGTGCGGGTATAGTCGACGCCGTGGATCACGAGGAAGAGGTATTCCTCGTAGTCCTCGACCTTCGGCAGGGAGTTCGGCGTGGTGCAGTCCTCGATGGCGAGCGGGTGGAAGTGGAAGACGCCCTCGAGGATGGACTTGGTCTCCTCGGGCGTGGGATCGGCGAGGTCGACCCAGACGAGCAGGCCTTTGTCCGCGGCGACGAGGCGCAGGGCCTCGAGCTCGAGGTCCTGGCCGACGAGTTTGCCCTCGCTGAAGATGAAGGAGTGGATCATGCCGCGCAGTCAGGCTAAGGGTCGCGGCGCCTTTGCCAAGGCTGCTCCGGCGTCAGGCGCCGCCGTTCAGGCGGGCCTCGGCGGCGGTCAAGGCGGCGATGAACTCGTCGGGCGTCGTCGCCCCCATCAGGGCGTCGCGGTTGGCGGACTCCTTGAGGATCTTGCAGAGGGTGGAGACGACGAGGAGGTAGTCGGTGGGGTTCGACTTGGGTGTGCCCAAGATGAACATGAGCCGCACGGTCTGGTTGCAGTTCTCGAAGTGGATGCCGGTGCTGCTGCGGCCGATGGCGAGCACGATGCTCTTCACGTGCTCGGTGCGTGCGTGGGGCAGCGCGATCTCGTTGCCGAGGTACGTGGTGTCGAGCCGCTCGCGGGCGAGCAGCTCATTGTAGAAACCATCGAAATTCGCGACCTCGGGATGCGTCGCGAGCAGGCGCGAGACCTCGTTGAGGGCGGCGGTGCGCTTGGTGCTCTGCACCTGCAGGTTGATGCGGGAAGGATCGAGAAGTTTGGTCAGGCGGCCGGGCATACGCGGGCGGGAACCGAGGGTGAAACAGCAGACGAGCCCTCCGCCGGAATGTTGGCAAGGGCGGAATGGAACGGAGCGTCAAAATCGTGCGACGACGAGGCCAAGTTCCGATCCTGGCTCACGCGGAGGCGCGGAGGCCGCGGAGTGGTGGGCATTTTCTCCGTGTCCTCCGCGCCTCCGCGAGAGACCGTTTCGGCTCCGCCTGGGCTCAGGTGGCCGGCTCGGCGTTGGCTTCCTGTTCCTCCTCGGTCTCGACGATGCGGGCGATGCTGAGGAGCTTGTCGCCCTCGGCGAGGGTCAGGAGCTTCACGCCCTTGGCGCCGCGGTTGGTCTCGCGGATGTCCTTCACGGGGCACCGGATGCTCTGGCCCTTGGCGGTGAGGAGCATGACCTCGTCGGTGTCGCGCACGCTGAGCGCGCCGGCGAGGTTGATGGAGTTGTCCTCGGGCAGGTTGATGGCCCAGACGCCGGAGCCGCCGCGGTTGATGAGGCGGTAGTCCTCGAACCGGGTGCGGACGCCGAGGCCGGCCTCGCTGGCAACGAGGAACTTGGCCTCATGGTCGACGACCTCGATGACCTCGAGGTAGTCGCTCTCGAGCTTGAAGCGCATGCCGGTGACGCCGGCGGTGGCGCGGCCCGTGGCGCGGAAGAGATCCTCGCCGTTCTCCGGGTCGCGCTCGCGGAAGCGGACCGCGAGGCCCTGGTGGGAGACGAGGATGAGCTCGTTCTCGCCGGTCGTGAGGACGCTGCCGATGACGGAGTCGCCCTCGCCGAGGTTGATGCCGATGAGGCCGCCCTCGCGGGTGCAGTTCGCGTAGTCGGACAGCGCGCTCTTCTTGATGATGCCGCGCTTGGTGGCCATCACGAGGTAGCGGTTGTCGGCGAAATCCTTCACGCAGAGCATGGCGGCGATCTTCTCGCCCTCGGCCAGGCGGAGGAAGGAGGCGACGGACTTGCCCTTGGCGGTGCGGGTGCCCTCGGGGACGTCGTAGACCTTCTTCGCATGGCACTGGCCGATGCTGGTGAGGAAGAGGATGTAGTCGTGGGTCGACGCGGTGAAGAGGTGCTCGACGAAGTCCTCCTCGTAGGTGTCGGTGCCGATCACGCCCTTGCCGCCGCGCTTCTGGGAGCGGTACTCGGCGACCGGGGTGCGCTTGATGAAGCCGAGGTGGGAGACGGTGATGACGCAGCCCTCGTTGGGGACGACGTCCTCCATGCGGAACTCGCCGGAGGCGGCGATGATCTCGGTGCGGCGCGGGGAGGAGTACTTGGCCTTGAGCTCGAGGAGCTCGGTCTTGATGAGGGCGAGGAGCTTGGCTTCAGATTCCAGGATGCCGCGGAGTTCCTCGATGAGCTTCATGAGCTCGAGGTATTCCGCCTCGATCTTGCCGCGCTCGAGGCCGGTGAGCTGGTAGAGGCGGAGCTCCAGGATCGCGTCGGTCTGGCGCTCGGAGAGCGGGTACTTCGCCATCAGCTTCGTCTTGGCCTCGTCGCGGTTCTGCGAGGCGCGGATGATCTTCACGAAGTCGTCGAGGTTATCGAGGGCGATGATGTAGCCCTCGAGAATGTGCGCCCGGGCGAGGGCCTCGTTGAGGCGGAACCGGGTGCGGCGGGTGATGACGTCGCGGCGGTGCGCGATGTAGCAGTCGATCAGCTCCCGGATGTTCATCTGCTTCGGCCGCTTCTTGTCGAGCGCGAGCAGGGTGACGCCGAACGAGGACTCGAGGGCGGTCTTCTGGAAGAGCTGGTTGATGACGACCTTGGCCTGCTCGCCGCGCTTGAGCTCGATGACGACCCGGGTGTTCTCGTCGGACTCGTCGCGCAGGTCGCGGATGCCGTCGATCTGCTTCTCGGCGACGAGTTCGGCGATGCGCGAGACGAGGCTGGCGCGGTTCACGTTGTAGGGGATCTCGGTGATGACGATCTGCTCCATCCCGCCCTTGAGCTCCTCGGTGTGGGCCTTGCCGCGGGTGCGGACGATGCCCTTGCCGGTCTTGAGGTAGCTGAGGATGCCCTCACGGCCGGAGATGACGCCACCGGTGGGGAAGTCGGGGCCCTGGACGATCTGGCAGACCTCGTCGATCGAGATGTGGGGCCGGTCGATGATGGCGCAGGTGGCGGTGATGATCTCGTCGAGGTTGTGCGGCGGGATGTTGGTGGTCATGCCGACGGCGATGCCGGTCGAGCCGTTCATCAGCAGGTTCGGCAGGGCGGAGGGCAGGACGGTGGGCTCGGTGGTCGACTCCTTGTAGTTGGGGACGAAGTCGACGGTGTCCTCCTCGATGTCCTTGAGGAGGTCCTCGGCGATGTCGCGCAGGCGGGACTCGGTGTAGCGGTAGGCGGCCGGGGGATCGCCGTCGACGGAGCCGAAGTTGCCCTGGGGGTCGATGAGCGG